>SKJE01000143.1 GCA_007116075.1 Spirochaetia bacterium | reverse complement strand
CTGGAAAGGTCCGGTAATAGACAGGCATGTGTGAATCAAGGGTATAGACAACAACTTCTACCGTCTGCTCAAGCGGAAGACGCTCCTTGTTCTTTCCCCACCTGATGTCGGTAAGGGACCTGCTGCCATAGTTTGTAGTAGAAAAACGCTTAAAACTCACGTAGATTATATGCCATGACTGAAATGGAACGATTATCGAACAATAGTTGAAAGGGATACTCGATTTCACGAGGTGTGATCTTATCACCAGTTGTTACATCGACGGACTAGGGCATTTGCAAAGGGGGGGGGTAGCTGGCAATCAGGCGACACGGATGCCCGGGTACTCGTCAGTTTCGCGGATATTGGTGGTTCTACTAACGGAAAGAGCCACGTCATCATCCACCTCAGTGGCGCAGATGTCTTCACATATTTGCCTGATGAAGTCGTGGGTTAGCTCAAATCCTTTGATGGTCGTATCAAGATCCATGGTGGATCGTGATACGAGACCGACAATGACTGCAATCAGGAATCCCCCTTTGATGATGAATTTCTTTGTATAGCTAGAAAGAGCCAGCCGTTCCAACAACAGTTCCATCATGTAATCCTGCATGACAAGTTGAGCTGGCAGGTTCTTTTCAGCAGCCAAGTTCTTGATTCGCGCCTTCAGTTGCATGGGGTTTCTGGTTATCATAGAAGAATCTGCATATAGGTAAGAACCTTCGGCTTTACCCGAAGTGCTTCGGCGTAGTCCATGAGTTTCGCAATGTCTTTGTCCCGTGAACCGGCATATATCCTCATTGCCTGGTTTACCACTTGTATATCAGCTTTATGGCGGGTTTTGACCATTTCACAGAGGGTACGCTCAATATCATATGCCTGAATAGGATTTCCATTTGGTGAAGACAAGGTCATGATGCCCAATGGATATGTTTTTTCGCTGGCTACCTTTGCCACAACACCACGTTTCCTCACATTGCTAGTGTTGTATCCGAAAGGAAACGTCATGGTATATCGCATCGGTGTGCGGTCAGTCATTCCGTGAAGATACAACGCGGTCTCATGGGAAAAGATGCCTCTCGAGAACCGCCATTGGAGAACGTAGAGCTCATCCTTCCAGGTTTTTGGGAGGGTATAGACACCTCGCTCCACCCGGTACAGCATACCGGACTGAACCATGGTGCCAAGGCATCGCCTTGGGATTCCTGCTTCCGTCACCTGGGTGCTTGTAACAATCCCCCTGTTGGTTTTTACCATGTGTAGAATCTCAACTTCATCATTGGTCATGGGTGCCACCATTTGTACCTTTATGCTATATACATTATTACATATTAGCATAAATGTACAATCAAAAATCTAGATATTTCACATCAAGCAAGGCCGCAGCGTTACGCTTTGGTTTAATTCAGAAACGTCCCTTTATTGATGGGAACAAGCGTATAGGTGTCCACCTGTGTGATATGGTCGATAGGATCAAGGCGGATTATACAGATGATGATGATCTGGTGCAACTTGGCTTGCCTGTAGCAGACAGACGGCCCCTAGAAAAACCCCCGACATTCTGGCCTAGATTGAACGACACCAAGTCTGGTGATCCCTTTCGGGGTGAATATAATATATGCTGGGCATCCTGTCCTGATTTCTCAGAAAAAAGTATGTAAGAATACACAGTTTTTTCTCTATACAGAAAATACTATTACATATTTCTATTTTATGCTATACTATGCCTATGGAAACTCAAGTTAAGTCGCTGATACAGAGAAAGGAATACATACAGGAGTTGATCTCCTGGCGTGAAAAGCACCTGATCAAAGTGATCACCGGAGTCAGACGTTGCGGAAAGTCAACGCTGTTTGAGCTATACATCGATTACCTTAAACAGCAAGGTGTGAAAAACAGGCAAATCATATCGATAAACCTTGAGGACATCGAGTATGAAGATCTTCTGGAATACCACGCGTTGTATCGTCATATCAAGGATTTATTGCAGAGCGATATCTATACCTATGTCTTCATCGATGAAATCCAACAATGCAAGGGCTTCGAGAAGGCCGTGGATAGTCTATTCATCAAAAACAACGTCGATCTGTACATCACAGGATTAAATGCGTATATGCTTTCAGGGGAGTTGGCGACACTGCTGTCAGGTAGATATGTAGAAATTCAGATGTTGCCACTGTCCTTCCGTGAATACCTAGATTTCACCCATGCAGGAAAAGATAATCTCATGACATCCTTTACCCGATACCTGAACTATGGGTCTTTTCCCTATGTCCCGATGCTGCGGCAACAGGATTCCGTCATTAGAACCTATATCGAGGGGATCTATACTACGATACTGATAAAAGATGTGGCAAAGCGCAAGGCCATCACCGATATCGCTCTGCTTGAACGTATCATCAAGTTTCTGGGAAGCAGCATAGGAAGTCCCATCTCCACAAAGAAAATCTGTGACACCATCACGTCCAGCGGCAGGAAGATATCTGTCAATACGGTTGATGCCTATCTCCAGGCTTTGCTAGACAGCTACATTTTCTATAAGGTGAACCGGTACGATATCAAGGGCAGGAATTTTCTCAAGACCTTGGGCAAGTATTATATCGTCGATATAGGGTTGAGAAACAATCTCCTGGCGAATTCAGAATCGGATATCGGACACCAGCTTGAAAACATCGTATATCTTGAACTCAGGCGACGTGGGTACCAGGTCGCCATCGGCAAGCTTGCGGTCAAGGAAGTCGACTTCGTAGCAACTTCTCAAGAAGGGCTCACCTATTACCAGGTATCAGCTTCGGTCCTTGATAAAAACACCCTTAAGCGAGAGCTGGCCCCGCTCCAAGCCATACAAGACAACTATCCCAAGGTGCTCCTCTCGTTGGATGAGATAGGGGCGGGAATGAACCATGAAGGAATCCAGCAAAAGAACCTACTTCAGTGGCTTGTGACCAAATGAACAACATACCATTGGCACTACGATGTCTTTAATCCCATAGTACCAGATAGTATCAGGAATCACACCTTCTGATACCGCTTCTGCCCTGAAGCACCCTTATCTATCACAGAGATATGGCAATCATGGCTGCCAACATAGCTCAGGAACATGGAGCCGAGCATAAGCCTGTCGCCCTTGGGAATTCTATTCCATAGGTATCCCTTGAACAGGTCCTTTACCAGGAAGCTCTCCCCTTCCCTCAGATTCTTGGTCTCATTGACTGCTGTTTTCAACAAGGTATTTATTTGTTAACGTATAAATGCACGAATGGCGAGAAATGTACTCATTGATGGCTTCAGGTTTCACTTGTACAAAGACTTTCACCACAGTGGTGAAAGCATCGCTTCTAGTGAAAGTACATCTTCCAGGACTAGAGAATGTCTCGACCTCATTAAGTTTAAGGGATAAAGAGGAATCGACTCCCCAACCGAGCCTCCACCCCCCTACTATACCTGCTTCCCTTAAACCTCGTCGTTATCTTTAGAGTTCGCCAGTATCTGCTTGCCAACGGCACTGATTCGGTACTTTTGCTTGCCGCTAGTGGGTTTTTCAGGAATCGTCATTTCTATGGCTTTGATTTCAAGCGCTGGAGTTATGTAGGATTTTCGGAAGTGCTCTGCGTCCCGGAGTCCCATGGCGTCCTGCAAATCCCCCCGGCTCATCTCACCTGTGAGATGTTTCAATAGCTTCATAACTTCCGGGGTAACTTCCGGGGTAACTTCCGGTGCTGGAAAAGTCACCGTAACTCCCAACAGGGGGTCGGATTTCCAAAACGGAGACGGCAATCCGTTTTCAAGGCATCTTTGCACCATGAGCACGCTTCCACGACCAGCTTTTTCCATCAACCCCCGCAGGTACAATACATGAGCGATATCAGGATTGCGGAGTATTGAGATCTGACCTTTCAGAAGACTCTGCTCAGTTACACCCTCAGGGAGAGCACCTGAGTTCCAGACCTCCAGTCGACGTGGATACACATGGATGCTGACGCCTCCGGATGCCGCGCTGTAGTCGCGGTGTGCCAGAGCGTTGATCAGCGCTTCACGTACCGCTTCTTCTGGATATAATGGGGCATCATGGCGCTTGGGATTCCCCTTGATAAACCTGGATATGCTGGGAGTATTGCGAATGATAAAGGAGTAGGCTTCCTCAAAAATGCGGTGCAGCGGACCTTCAAAAGACTTCATGTCACTGAACTTGTCACCTGCTTTGTCCGAACTGTAGCGCATGGCTCTTATTCGAGTCTGTGGTAACCGGATAGCAGGATTATTTGTAAAAAGAACATCGCCACCATTCGTTACCCGCCCGTACCGAGCAACCGAAAAGTCCTCCAATACCATTGAAGGGTTCGATTCATCTCGAAATAATACCCTACGAACATTCTCAGCATCCGACACAGCGGTCCGCACCTCGTGTACATCGACATCTTCCTCAATGTCAGCAAAGGAAAAACGTCTTTCCAGTACTGAGCCAAGGGAACCGAAGATGTCCGATCTGAGTTGATTTGGATACCACCATAGTAATCAAGTATGACCGAGTAGCCTTGCACATCGGGATTGCCAAATCCCAGTTTGACTTCAATAGGTTTAATCATAATTGAATTCCTCTAAAAGGTGGTATTCGATATTGAGCTCCTTCATGAGGGCTTTCACGTTCTTGTGAACTTCGAATTGCTCGTGTTGTCTACTTCCTGCATAAACCAGGACAGACGGAACTAATTTTGCATCGCTGTGGCCGAAATCCGTTAGCATCTTGTTTTGATCAATTGTTGAGAAATATGTGTATATTTCTAAGACACAGCGTAGTTGCGATAGCCGTACGGGGTACGCCGTGCGGCGATACCTTTCTCATGGCGCTTCTCGAAGGCCCATTTGATGTTCATACTCAAGCTGCTCGACTCCTCCTAGGCTATGGCCAGCATGGATATTTTGCTGATATCGGATGGAACCAACTTTAGAACAAGCAGGGAACGAATCGACGCTTGTTCCTTTTTTGTTGATCATTTCCTTCACCATCACACTGATTGGATTGATACTTTCGCGCAGAATTGCGCGTAAGTCCCTGCATGTTGTGTTGCGTATGGCAATCTGATGCACGTCTTGAGTTTTACTCAAATTTGAGTAAAACCCCTCTTTTG
>SKJE01000144.1 GCA_007116075.1 Spirochaetia bacterium | reverse complement strand
CTCCTGATATACGTGAGGCTGTCTATCGGGTTATGGAATGTCACGTAATATCCAGCCTTTGCTGTCAAATCAAGGGCACTGCAGAGGGACTCGCTTGTATGGCGGGTCTCATCTTCCAAGCGCTCCAGGTACGGGGCAGACATACTGAACCACCCGGAGGTCTGCTCATAGGCGTTATTATACAGCACCAGGGCACGGCTTGATCCCAATCTGTTGGTGTAGGCAAATACTGCCTGGTCTACTCCTGTGTGGGCATGGAAATCATAGAGCCGAAAGTTCCGGGCATCGGCAAAGAGATAGCGCAGCTTCATAAGCGGGAATATCCTGCGGTAGTGCTCTCCGACAAGGTGCTGGTCCGGCGATTCATCCCAGTATGCTTTTGTGTATTCCATGCCGTACTTTTCTCTGAATCCCTCTATCTGTCCATGGCCGAACATGGGAAGACCCGGCATGGTGATCAGCAGGGTAGTGACGCCGAAATACTTGTCCCCATCCCCGAACTGGGCGATGGCGGTTTCCTCATCGGGGTTGTTCATGAAGTTGACGAACCGCTTGAGTATCTCCGGATCGAAGGTGAGGGTATGCTTGATGGTATTCCTGTACTTTTCGTTATCTTCATGCTTGAGCATGTTCATGAAGGCGCTGTTGTAGACCCTATGCATACCGAGGGTACGGACAAAGTATCCTTCCATCATCCAGAAAGCCTCAGCGAGCAGGAGGGTATCCGGAGCCTCAGCGGCCACCCGGTCCACCACTTCCCGCCAGAACTCCTTGCCCATGGCCTGGTGGAACTGGGCATCGGTCAGGCCGAAGGCGGATCTCCCGGGAATATCTCCTCCGTGGCCGGGTTTCGGATACCACAGCCGTTGGATATGCCGTTTTGCCAGGGTCATCGCTGCATCAAACCGTATCACGGGAAAGTTTTTTGCTACATGAAGGATGGTCTGAATAACCGTCTCCCTGGTATCGGGATTGAGGTAATCCAGCTGGGCTGTGTCGTTCCATGGCATGGTGGTTCCGTCATTTCCGTGATAGATGTAACGTTCCTCACCGGTTGAACTATCATATCGCTTAAAGGTGACCGCCGCATCACTCTGGTCGTAGTAGTGGTCCTCAATGTGCACCTCCACTGTTCCAGCCGAGCAGACCTGCTCACTGTTGTAGCTGTAAGAAGGAAAGGGCGGGTAGGAGGTATGGAGGAAAAGTTCCGGGCGTTCGATCATCCAGTCCGAGTCCAGACCGGTATGGTTCGGCACCATATCACTTGCAAGGCGTATGCCCCGGTCAAAACACCGCCTGCGCAGATGATCCAGCGCTTCCCATCCACCCAGCGATTCAGCGATGTCGTATCGTTTTAGGGAGTAGGCGGATGCTTCAGCCTCGGGATTGCCGCAGCGGTGTTTTATGACCCTGGATGCGGCGCTCCGTTCCCAGATGCCGATAAGCCAGAGCACCGTAAACCCCCGCTCAGAGAACAGGTCCAGCTCCCGGTCGGGGATCTGGTCCAGGCGGGTTATGGAATATCCGTAGGTTTTGGAGAGCTGGTCAAGCCAGACAAGGGAGCTCTTTGCTAACATGATCACCCGGGGCATCCAGTTGGAATCCCGGCTGAACTGTTCAATCTCAGGATCAAGGGATGAATAATCCGGCTCGTTGGAGGGGCCGGGTCCCGGCGGGAAGGATGGTCGGTGTTCCTCACTGATAACATCAAGTACCCGGAGCAGGTCTTCGATGAGGTCAGGGACGAACTCCTTCCAATGTTCAAGGATATACTGCAGCTGCCTGGTGAGGTCATGGGGAAAACGCCTGGCAGGTTCCAGCAGCAAATCCGGCAGGCTCTTGCCGGTTCCTGATACCTTCGGGAGCCTGGAAAGGTAATCGATGAACCTGTTAGTCATGGGAATATAGGAGGAACGTCGACGTAACGGACGGTCGTCAAAGAACTGGCCGAGCTGATCCATCAGGGCAGGGTTCTCACGGGTCATCAAGGTGATGAACAGTTCCCTGAGGGTATCCGGCGCCATTGAGGTGCTTGCGTCTCCCCCAGGAAAGTGCTCCTGGTAGCTTTCAAGAACACCGTATGTATCGGGTATGGTTTCAGCAAGGTCCTCAAGACAGTCGGAAAAGAGTGAAGGCTCCTGGTCCTGGAGATACCGTTCGATGACTCTCCGGTGAATCTTGCCCAGAAGTCCTGCGGCATAGATTGCTGAAGGGGTGGTCCGGGAATCAGAAGTCCCCTTGTGCTCCCTGATCTGGTGGGCAAGTTCCTGGGCCCTGCGGTAGTAGGAGGTCACACCCTCCTGGGCAGGAAAAAGCACTCCCGCGATGCGGTAGATTCTTCTGGATTCCTTGGTGATTCGTAGCCCTTGGGTTGTCACGTTATCCTCCTGTGCCTGACGGCTGAAGTCAGTATAACAGCTTGGTTCGATGGAGTCGACACAGCTCCCGGCAATTACGGGGAGGGTTTACAGGTTATGATTGTGCAAGCAGGTCCCGAAGAAGCGTGACCCCGCGGTCAAGAACATCCTCCAGCTGGGCTTCCTCCAAAGGAGAGAATCGTCCCAGTACATGGGAGGAGAGGGGTTTTCTCTGGGAGCGACCAATTCCCATGGCGATATGGTAAAACTCCTGTGAACCCACCTCCTGGGCGATGGAACGGAGGCCCTGGTGCCCCTTGAGCCCGCCGGAGAAACGGGTTACAGCTTCTCCAAAGCTCAGCTCCGTATCATCATGAATAACTGCCAACTGATCAGGAGTGAGGGAATAGTATGTGAGGGCTGCGGCAACACTGATTCCGCTCTTATTCATATATGTCCGGGGTTTCAGGAGGATCACTCCCTCCCCGGGAAGTGATGCGGTCAAGCTGTTGAACTTCTGTTTCCATGAAGCATGAGCTGCCTCAGGGAGATGGTCCAGGACCATCCATCCAATATTATGTCGGGTCCGACGGTAGGCGGTGCCGGGATTTCCAAGGGCTGCTATCAAGCGGATCATGAATATAACATGCCCCAATCCTTCCGGTGTGTCAATCAGTGCTCTGTGATATACTGCTTTTGAGGAGGTGGACAGGCTATGTACCAAGTAGTTGTATACGTTCCTGAGGGGTATTTGCATCAGGTAAAGGATGCACTTTTCCATTCAGGCGCAGGTGCTCTGGGAGCATACAGTGAGTGCAGTTGGGAAGTGAAGGGATGGGGGCAGTACAGACCTATTGAGGGAAGTGATCCCTTCTACGGAGATAAGGGACTGCTTACACGGACCAGTGAATATCGGTTGGAGGTGGTTGTTCCCCGCCAGCGAGTACTCCAGGCGGTCCAGGCCATGCTTAAGGCGCATCCCTATGAGGTTCCCGCATATCATGTGTGCGAGGTAATGGATATGGAAGCGCTTCAGGATCACTTGACTGGAGCTGAATAAACAGTCTAATGTAGAGGCCAACTTTTTCCTGCTAAAGGGGTAAACCAGTTTATGGGATTGACGAAAAGTTATGAGGAAATTCAGGAAAAGATAGACCGTCGTGAAGCGGTAGTCCTGACCGCCGAAGAGGTGTCCCGGATGTCCCGGGAACTTTCTCCGGCTGAGATCGTCCGCAAGGTGGACGTGGTGACTACCGCTACCTTCGGTCCCATGTGCTCCTCCGGGGCATTTATCAACTTCGGCCATTACGACCCTCCCATCCGCATGGAGGAGGTGAGCCTCAACGATGTGCCTGTATATGCCGGACTTGCCGCAGTGGATGCCTATATCGGCGCCACATCTGAGTCAAAGTATAATGAGACCTACGGGGGTGCCCATGTCATCGAGGAGTTGATTTCAGGAAAAGCTGTGCATCTCTCTGCCCGGGCAAAGGGCACCGACTGCTATCCCACCAAGGAAGTGGATACCACCATTACCAAGGATGATGTGAACGAGTTCTACCTCTTCAATCCCCGCAACGCCTACCAGAATTATGCAGTGGCGGTGAATACACTGGGCCATACCATCTATACCTATATGGGAACCCTGCTTCCCCGGCTGGGGAATGCCACCTATTCCACCTCGGGAGAGCTGAGCCCCCTGCTGAATGATCCCTCCTTCAGGACCATCGGGATCGGCACCAGGATATTCTTCGGCGGTACCCAGGGATTTGTCTCATGGCACGGTACCCAGTTCAATACCTCCAAGGAGAAGAATGAGGCGGGGGTGCCCGTCAGCAATGCCGGGACCATAGCAGTTATCGGCGACGCCAAGATGATGCAATCCAGGTATATTAAGGCCGCCTATATGGAACGTTACGGGGTGACTATTTTTGTCGGGATCGGAATTCCCATTCCTGTTCTGGACGAGGACCTGGCCAGAAGCGTATCGGTACGCAATGACCAGATTGAGGCCACCGTGCAGGACTACGGTATACCGGAGAAGCCCTCTCTCGGACGGGTGAATTACTCCATGCTCCGTTCCGGGTCAATTGAGCTGCAGGGCAAGCAGGTTCGGACAGCTCCTATCTCCAGCTTGCTTCGGGCCAGGGAAATAGCAGAAACCCTGAAGCAGTGGATTACTGCAGGGGAGTTTCAGCTCACCCGGCCGGTTGAGCAGTTCCCTGCTCATTCCACTACGAAACCGCTGAAGCGACGGTGAAGGAACTCAAGCTATGAATAAACGATATGTCTTTACCTTTCCACCGGATATTGTGAACCGGCCTATTGTATCTGAAATTGCCAAGCATTTTGATGTGATGGTCAATATCCTCAATGCGGACGTCACCTCCGGTCGGGAGGGGAAACTGGTGGTGGAACTTGAGGGGATTGAGGAGAATATCAGGAAGTCCCTGGAGTATGCGGTGTCCGCCGGAATAGGATGTGTGCCCCTGCTGAAACAGCTGCAGTTCGACCAGGAGGCATGTGTTGCCTGCGGAGTCTGTACTTCTGTCTGTTTTTCAGGAGCCCTCACCATGGACAGTGAATCCTGGGAGCTGATATATGATCCCGAGCAGTGTGTTGTCTGCGGGAGATGTGTGAAGGCCTGTCCCCTCAGGCTCTTCTCTATAACAATGGAAGGATGAACTACACAGAACGAACCTACCGCAGTGCTATGGGCGGGACCGGACTGGTTCCCCTTGAGATACACTACCGGGAGACTGATCTCTGGATCGGTATGGACCGCAGTGCT
>SKJE01000006.1 GCA_007116075.1 Spirochaetia bacterium | reverse complement strand
CGGAATATCCGCATATCACTGCACGTGATCCTCGGCCTGCCGGGGGAGGGACTTGATGAAATTGCGCAGACCGCAGCCTTTATTGCAGAGATGCACCCGGAAGCTGTTAAAATCCATAATCTCAATGTGGAGGAGGGGACACAGCTTCTGGGACTCTACCAGTCCGGTGAAATATCATTAGCATCGCCCCAGCGGCATATTGAGCAGGCAGCATACTTTCTTGAACGGATTCCCGGTGATGTGGTGGTCCAGCGGTTAGTCTGTGATACCCCCGTCCATCGTCTTCGAGCTCCTCGTAACTTCCTGAATAAGGGTGTTGTTATACAGCGCCTAAATTCATATCTGCAGGTCCGGGAAACCTGGCAGGGGAGACTGCTCGGATGGAAACTCAGTGAGGTTGGTAAAAGCTTATGAAATGGTGTTCCCGGGTTGTTGAAATCCTGCTGTGGCTGCTGCTGCTTGGAGTTATTCTGTGGTTGTCCCTGATTCCTCCGGATGAAGCCTCCCCAGCGGTAAGGGCATTCGGCGGTGACAAAATAGCCCACTTCCTTGCCTATGCTGCGTTAGCCTGGAGCACCTACTTGCTGGTGACTCCGGGACTGCGGCGAAGGTATCGGATCTTCGTGACAATCGGTTCGGGCGTACTGCTCGGTATAGTGATAGAATACATTCAGCCCTATTTTGGGAGAGGATTTGAATTTCTTGATATCGTCATAAATACAGGGGGAACAGTCTTCGGTGTGGTAATTGCCCTTGTTTTACTGCGGATAGTCCCGGAATGGTTTCCATGATTGCTCTTGTGCAGCAGACCCGTCGTATCGTATGATACAGGATTATGAAAGAGATCAGTGTTGTAGATGCAATAGCCCTGAAAAGTCCCACAGCAGCACAGCGGATGCCGAGATTTCTCATCAGGTATCTGGAACGGATTCTCCATCTTGAGGAGATGAACCGCTTTCTGTCCGAGCATGAAGAAGTATACGGACTTGATTTTACCCGGGCCGCAGTGGACTTCTTTGAATTCTCTATAGAAATTGAGGGAAAGGAGAACCTGAAACAGGAGCCGAGGGGGGTGTATGCTTCCAACCATCCCCTGGGCGGTTTGGACGGGGTTGCCCTGCTCCATATCATCGGACAGGCCCACGGCAGTGTTGTGAATATTTCCAATGATTTCCTTTTATCCGTGGAGCAGCTGCAGGAACTTCTTGTACCGGTGAATAAACTGGGTTCTTCCCGGGAATACTTTCATCGGATTGATCAGGCCTATGCATCAGATGTACCCTTTCTTATTTTTCCTGCAGGGCTGTGTTCCCGTAAGTTCTCCTTCGGTATCGCAGACCTGCAGTGGAAGAAAAGTTTTGTCAAGAAGGCACGCCAGTTTAAGAGGCCGATTGTCCCTATGGGAGTGACAGGTCAAAACTCACGGTTTTTCTATAATCTGGCCCGGTTAAGGAAGTTTTTTGGTATTAAATTCAATATTGAGATGATCTATCTGGTGGATGAGATGATGAAACAGCGTACGAAGACAATGCGGGTACTAGTTTCTCCGCCGGTGAGCCATGAAGTCTTTGACGGCCGTTTTACAGACTGGCAATGGGCGGCTAAGCTGAGACAGCATGTGTATAATATGCTGCAGGAAGGAAGGGTGATCCCCTTTAACCCGGATATCACGGTGACCCTGCCGGATGAACAGATCGACTGATCTATTGATTTGCATGTTTACCTTGAACCTGTTTTACCATTAGAATGGCGACTATGGATCAGATGCTGCATCAGCTTATAACCCTGAGAGATCTGTTGAGTGAACACCCGCTGTTTACTCTCGGTATTTTGCTCATTACCGGATACGGGATCGGAAAGGCGGTGGTAAAGATCCATCTGCCGGAAATCACCGGGTATATCTTAGCGGGGCTGCTGCTCGGGGAGTCGGTATTCAAGGTTGTCCCCTATGAAATGCACGATTCTCTCGTATTTATCACCGATCTCGCCCTCGGGCTGATAGCCCTTACTATGGGAGGGGAGTTTTTCTCTGCTAAGCTCAAACGGATGGGACGGGATGTAGTGGTGATCACCCTGTTCCAGATGGTGCCCACTTTTATCGTCATTACTTTGGCTGTATTCCTTATGGGAATTCCCCTCCCCTTTGCATTCCTGCTCGGTACCATCGCCATGGCCAGTGATCCAGCCTCTACCGGGGCAAAGGTCCAGACCCTCAGGGCGCGGGGCAGGTTTGTAGACTATCTCTACGGTGTGATAGCCCTTGATGATGCGCTTACTGTTGCAGGATTCGGCATTGTTTTTGCCGTGGTGGTAGGGTTTCTCAACCCTTCGGCAGTGGGTACCTCTTCCCTTGCCTTGAATGCTCTGCGGGAGATTTTC
The DNA here is from genome assembly GCA_007116075.1 of Spirochaetia bacterium. Taxonomy (GTDB): domain Bacteria; phylum Spirochaetota; class Spirochaetia; order PWKH01; family PWKH01; genus PWKH01. The sequence goes on along the minus strand of SKJE01000006.1, from coordinate 15,249 downwards.
CTTTCCCTCCTTCTTGGTGTTGTAATAGGATATATCATTCATATGATGACCAGGAAAAAACAGAGTACCAACGAGATTCTGATCATAGCATTGGGAGTTCTGTTCATCGAAACCGCTGTGGCCATTATCTTCGAACTCTCACCGCTTTTATCAAATATGGCTGCCGGAGCGTTTCTAATTAATGCTTCTCCCAGAAACCATCGGATATTCCGAATCCTTGAACCTCTTACTCCGCCGATCTATGCACTGTTTTTTGTCATTGCGGGGACAGAGCTTAATCCGGCGATCCTGCTGCAGAGAGAGGTGCTGCTTATTGGAGTTGTCTTTGTGGTCCTGCGTGGTATTGTGAAGTATGTGGGCGTTCGGGCTGGGGCAGTAGCCTGTAAAGCGGGGGATACGATAGAGAAGTATCTGGGCCTCTGTATGGTGCCTCAGGCGGGTATCGCCATAGGACTTGTCCTGCTCATTCAAGCTTCCCCGGTGATGGGCGATCTTGCCCTGGTGTACAGTGATCAGATACAGATGCTGGTGAATATTATCCTGCTGTCTGTATTCATAAATGAACTGATTGGTCCTTCGCTTTCGAAGTTTGCCATCATGAGAGCCCTGGAGGAGGAATAATGGATCTGTTTACCATACTAGAGCGGGAATCCTGCAGTGTTGATGTCAAGGTAAAGGGCAAGCATGAGGTGCTTCAGGCCCTTGCCGCTCTCGCAGTAAAAAGCGGAAAGCTGGATGCCTTTGACCAGCAGTTAATCTATGAAGCCCTGAAACAGCGGGAAGACCAGGGATCCACCGGGTTCGGTGGTGGAGTTGCCCTGCCCCATATCCGGCTGAAGGGTCTGAAGGATTTTGTGCTCTTTATTGCTGTATCCCCCCGCGGGGTTGATTTTGATGCAATGGATAAAAAGAAGGTGCATATCTTCTTTGTGATTATTGCCCCGGAGGAGAAGGTGAGTGAGCATGTGCAGGTGCTTGCCGCGGTGTCCCGCTCATTGTCCACGGGGAGTTTGAAGAAGGAGCTGCTCGCCTCACACACCCCCGGAGTGCTCTATGAGACGTTTTTGAGACATGTGCAGAAGACCCAGGAGAGTTCCAGTTCCAAGCGGAAGATGAAACTGATGTTTGTAATTCTCTACTTCGATGAGTTTCTCTATCATATTTTGGAATACTTCATCCAGGAGGGAATCGACGGGGCTACCATCATTGAGTCTTCGGGCATGGGAGAGTATATTTCAAGCATTCCGCTCTTTGCCACCTTCATCGGGTTTATGAATGAACGGAGGAATCACAGCAAGACCATCATTGCCCTGATCCCCGAGGACCGGGAGCAGGAGATTATCTCCGGCATCGAAGAGATCTCCGGTGACCTGGATAAAAAGGACGGCGCCATGGTGATCACCCTGGATGCATCCTTCTATAAGGGATCCATGAGAATGATGTAGCAGGTCAGCCGGTGAGGTGCTTCTCCTCAAGGCTCCGGCCGTACTCTTCCAGTGCCTTCATAATCAGTTTGTCCCTGCTGGGCGTTTCAGGGCTGGCAGCACGCTGCTTGATTTTCCGTTTGTAGAAGGTCATATCCACGAGTGAGTCTCCGGGAGGGAAGAGGATCCGCGCTGTAGTATGGCGGCTCCACCGCTGCTGCTCCGCCGGGGTAAGTACTTCCGGAAAGTTTCTGCAGACAAACCGCCAGAGCATCTCATGGATTCGGGCATCATCAAAGCGCATACGCATTCCCTCATCAAGAATTTCCCTGGGGGCTATACTGTGGATATGGGAGAACCGTTTCCTGTCGGCGTCGCTGAAGAATCCGCCGCTGTAAATCTGGTAGTCAGGATCATCAATCTCCTCAAAGCTGCTGTGTTCATACGCTGCACGGACCTTGATGGGGATATCATGGCGGGCCTGGAGACGTCTTAAGTGAGAAATGCACAGGTCCCGATCTATATCGAGTCTCTCGGCACTTGCATCGTCAAGCGTAGATACCGGAGCGAGGAAGGGGCATTTATTCAAGGCGACGTGCACCAGAGGTACCTCATCCCGGAGCCGTGACGGGGCGCAGGTAACCAGGTGTTCGGGATCCTGGCGCAAGTCGAAACAGATCAGGGAATTGCTGTTCTTGGGGTCTACTGTCAGGGGGGCAATCATAGTGGTGCAGCCCCGTTCTCTGGTAAACAGGGGAGCGGTATACAGCAGCGGCTTCATGGAGGGCAGGTGGATCAGGTTCTTGAGCCTCTGCTTTTTTCTCATCCTAAAGCTGTAGAGAAAAAGGTCCTTCTGTGCTGTGTAGATGCTCTTGGCCACTGCCATGGTTGCAAATACGTCCGAGAGGGCGTCATGGGCATGGTCGTGGCCGATATTGTTTTCCCGGGTAAGATCCTCAAGGCGAAAACTCGGATGACCCTTTTCATTAACCGGCCACTGCATACCATCTGGACGCAGGTCATGAGCAGCCCGGACCAGGTCAATGATGTCCCATCGACTGTTACCATTGGCATATTCCCGCTGATAGGGATCGAGAAAATTTCGATAGAACAGATTCCTGATAAACTCATCGTCAAACCGCACAGAGTTATACCCGATGACACAGGTTCCCCTTCGGCTAAATTCCTTGAGGATGCGCTTCGCTGCATCATACTCGCTGATCCCCTTTTCCAGGGTTTCCTGGGGGGTTATGCCCGTGACGAGACAGGCGAGAGGGTCGGGAAGGTAATCCTCTGGAATCCGGATATAGAGGATCAGGGGTTCATCAATGACTTCGAAGGATCGGTTAGTCCTCACCCCCGCAAATTGGGCGATCCGGTCATGCTGGGTATGGGTACCAAAAGTTTCCAGATCGTACCAATAGAGTGTCTGCTGCTGTTCCATGGTTCAATAGTATCACAGAAGGGGTGGGCGAGAAAGTCCCGGTGATGCGAGCCCCATCAGGTAGTAGGTAAGCTTTGCCGCGGTATAGCTGCAGTGGTGCAGCGCCTCAGCAGGGGCCAGTTCCACCACATCTGCCCCGATGATCCTCCTTCCCCGGGTGAAGCGGCTCAGCAGTTCCGCCGCATCCCACCAGAACAGACCTCCCGGTTCCGGAGTTCCCGTTGCGGGCATAAGCGAGGCATCAAGACAGTCCACATCGAAGGTGATGTACAGATTCTGGGGGAATTCTTCCGGCAGGCGGAGAGATGTGTATCCTTCACTGCTGCGGCTGAGCTGGTAGAGCTGTGAGGCATCGGTATATCCTACGGAATACTGTGAACGGATCTCCAGCTCTTCAATGCAGTAGTTCCTGATGCCTACCTGATAGACCGGTATATCAGCTTCGACGGCCCGGCGCATCACCGATGCATGGCTCCAGGGGGTCTTTTCATATTGATCACGAAGATCCATATGGGCATCAAACTGAAGAATTCCCACCGTTCCCGGATCAAATCTCCGGGAGATCATATTGATTGCTCCGTTGGTGATACTATGTTCACCACCCAGCAGTATAGGCACGGCTTCCAGGTCCAGGCTGCGGTTCATCAGCTTGGATATCCGGTGATAAACCTCCTGGGGACTCTCTGTGTAGGTGCTGTCCACTGGAGCAGTGGTATGAATACCATACATCCCAGGTTCGCCCATCCCTTCAACTATCTGTTCAAGCTGAAGGGAAGCTTCAAGAATTGCCCCAGGCCCCTTGGCGGTCCCTCCCATGTAGGAGACCGTTGCCTCAAAGGGAACAGGAATGATGTGGTATCGGGCGGATTGAGCACTGCTGTTGCGAAATTCAGAATGGAGAAATCCATAATGCTTCATTGCTGCCTCCTATGACAGTCTCCCCCGGTAGTCATGGTAGGAGAAGGAGGCCGCTAATTCGTACCCTTGATTTTCCCGCCAGATACCAATTTCAGGGAGGGCGATTCCATTGAACATGTTTGTTTTCACCATAGTGTAGTGCATCATATCTTCAAAGACAATTCTGTCGCCGACCTTGAGCTCCCGGGGAAACAGGTAATCACCTGCTACGTCACCGGCAAGGCAGGTTGCCCCGCCCATGCGGTAGCGTATGCCCGATTCTTCATCACCACCAATGGTATCGGCACTATGAGCACCCCTGATACGGGGTGTGTAGGGCATTTCCAGGCAGTCGGGCATATGGGCGGCAAAGGATGTGTCGAGCATGGCAATCCTGATGCCGCTGCTATTTACGATGTCCAGGACCTCCGCAATAAGTACTCCAGTTTCCCATACGTAGGCGGCCCCCGGTTCCAGGATGATATCGAGGTGGGGATAGGCCTCATGAAAGGCTGCTATTCGTCTTTCGAACAGGGCTATATCATATCCCTTCCTGGTAACCAGGTGTCCCCCGCCGAGATTTATCCATGTAATCTCTTCCAGCAGGTGCCCGTAGAGACACTCAATTTGATCAAGGGTGGCCGAAAGGTCGCCAGCCGAGCTTTCGCAGAGATTATGGGAATGCAGCCCCTGGATGCCTGCAGGCAGCTGCTTTACATCAGCTGCCTGCACCCCCAGCCTGGATCCTGGTATACAGGGATTATAGAGGTCGGTCTCTACAGTGGAGTATTCGGGATTGATCCGGAGCCCTGGAGAAGCTCCGGAGAGATCCCGCCGGTAACGTTCATACTCTGTCAGTGAATTAAAGGTGACATGGGTCGACCGTCGGGCAATCTCTGGAAAGTCTCCCGGGATATAAACCGGAGCATAGGCGTGCACCTCGTTGAAAAACTCATCGGCCAGTCTCAGCTCAAACAATGAGCTCGCCGTCGCTCCCCGGACAGCCGAGGCAAGTTCAGGAAAGACTCGGTGCATGGCAAAGCCCTTGAGGGCAAAGAGAAAACTGCAGGGACTGCGGTCCTGGATGCCCCTGATCAACCCAAGGTTGTTCAAAAAGGCATCATATTCCAGGACGAATGCAGGGGTGCGGGGGAGTGCTGCCGGGTCAACCATCTGCTGCTCCTATGAACCGTTAAAGGCGAGCTTCCCGTCCACTACAATCTCCCAGGGGAGACCAAGGGAGGGAAGCAGCTCCATAAAGGGATCGGGATCAAACTGCTCCATGTTCCATACCCCGCCCTTGCGCCAAATCCCCTGTGCTATCAGTCGAGCTCCGATTGATGCAGGTACGCCGGTCGTGTAGGAAACTGCCTGGGCCTTTGTATCCCGATAAGCTTCGGGATGGCTGCAGTTATTGAAAATGTAGCAGGTTCGCTCCTTGCCGTCCTTGATGCCCCGCATCTGGCAGCCGATCGATGTCTCCCCGTGGTAGTTTTCACCAAGTTCAGATGGTTCCGGCAGAACCGCCTTAAGAAACTGCAGGGGCTGGATGGATACGCCCTCATACAGTATAGGCTCTATACTGGTCATTCCTACATTCTGAAGCACCTGCAGATGGGTGATATACTGCTGGGAAAAGGTCATCCAGAACCGTGCCCGTTTGATGGTAGGGAAATGCTTTACCAGGGATTCCAGTTCCTCATGGAACAGCAGATAGGAATCCTTTGGGCCGATTCTCGGATAATCAACACTTGTGTGTATCTCGAGGGGATCGGTCCTCTTCCATTCACCCAGTTCCCAGTACCGCCCGGGCTGGGTGATTTCCCGAATATTGATTTCCGGATTGAAATTGGTTGCAAAGGATTTACCGTGATCTCCGGCATTGCAGTCCACAATGTCCAGGTAGTGCAGTTCATCAAGAAAGTGTTTAGCCGCATAGGCGGTGAACACGTTGGTGACTCCCGGGTCGAATCCGCTTCCGAGCAGGGCCGTAAGACCGGCTTCCTTGAATCGGTCGTGGTAGGCCCACTGCCAGGAGTACTCAAATTCCGCCTTGTCCTTCGGCTCGTAGTTTGCTGTGTCCACGTAGTGAACGCCGGTTTCAAGACAGGCATCCATAATCGGAAGATCCTGATAGGGAAGAGCCACATTGATCAGCAGATCCGGCTTGAATGTATTGATCAGCTTGACCAGGGCCCCAACGTCGTCGGCATCGACCGCAGCAGTCCGCACGGGAACCGGCCCCGCCTCTGAAGCGATCTGGTCACATTTTGATTTCGTCCTGCTGGCCAGCATGATCTCTTCATAGATGTCATCCATTCTGGCACATTTTTTCGTAACAACATTTCCGACGCCGCCAGCGCCGATGATCATAAGTCGCTTGCTCATATCAGTCCTCCTGGTCTGTTTCATAATAGGTATAGCCTCGTAGTCCCGCATTGTACGCTGTAATGATCTTCCTTCGCTGCTGGGGGGTGATACGCCCCTCCCTCACTGCTGTCTCTGCCTTCATACGTACCAGAGATTCAAGTTTTTTCGGGTCATATTCCACGTAGCTTAATACATCAGCAACGGTATCTCCGTCAAGCTCATGGTGCAGTACTGCGGATCCATGTTCGTCATATGTAACACTCACCACGTTGGTATCCCCCAGCAGGTTATGGAGATCTCCCAGGGTCTCCTGGTATGCCCCCACCAGAAAGACTCCGAGGATGTAGTCCTCATCCTTCGGCGGTGTGTGAAGGGGAAGGGTGGAGTGTATCTCCGAGCGGCCGATAAATTTATCAATTTTTCCGTCACAGTCGCAGGTGATGTCAGCAAGGATAGCATGACGTGTCGGTTCCTGCTGCAGGTAGTGCACCGGCATGATCGGAAAGAGCTGGTCTATAGCCCAGACATCAGGAAGGGACTGGAATACACTGAAATTTCCGTAATAGATATCCGAGAGCTGATGCTCAAGGTTTTTCAGTTCCGGCGGGATATACTCCTTTTTCTGGGAGAGTTCATAGATGTCAGCCATGATTGACCAGTAGATATGTTCTGCCAGAGCACGCTGTCTCATATTTACCGAACCGAAGAGGAATTTTGTCTTAATCTCCTCCCTGTAGTAGTTGAGGTCGTTCAGGCATTCCTGGAGGTTCTTTTCATTGAGAGCCTTGCGGACATAGAGCAGGTTTTCCACCGCAGAGCGCAGATCCTCGGGTATTTCATCGTTGCGGTTGTTAGTGCGGAAGGTGTTGGTATCCAGTACGTTGAGCAGCAGGACTGAGTAGTAGGCTACCAGCGCCCGTCCGGACTCGCTGATGATGGTGGGGTGAGTGATGTTCCCTTCATTGCAGATGTTCATGATGACCTCAACAATGTCATCACAGTACTCCTTCATGGAATAGTTCCTGCTGCTGCTGGCATTGGTACTGCTGCCGTCATAATCGATTGCCAATCCCCCGCCGATATCCAGCAGTCCCATGGGTGCGCCCTCGGAAACAAGACCTGCATAGAAGCGGGCTGCTTCGGTGGCTCCGACCCGGATGGCATGAATATTTGGTATCTGGGATCCCAGGTGGTAGTGAAGAAGCTTCAGGCAGTCCAGCATCCCGTGTCCCCGGAGCATATCTACTGCTGCGATAACCTGGGTGGTGTTGAGGCCGAAGACGCTCCGGTCACCCCCTGACTCAGTCCAGTTGCCGCCGGCAATGGTGGAGGGCTTCATCCTAATGCCGATGATGGGCTTGATGTCCAGGGCTTTAGCACGCTCAAGGATCACTTCAGTCTCTCCGGGCATCTCAATGACCAGGATGGTCTGGATGCCCAGAGAGTGTCCCCTGAGGGCAAGGTCTATATATTCTTCGTCCTTATAGCCGTTGCAGATTATATAGGCCTGGGGATCGTCTATGTAGGCAAGGGCGGCGATCAGTTCTGCCTTGCTTCCAGTCTCAAGTCCGTGGTGGTACTGCTTGCCAAAATGGGTAATTTCCTCAATGACCTGCTGCTGCTGATTCACCTTGATTGGATATACACCCCTGTAGGTGCCCTTGTAGCCTGCGTCCCGGATAGCCTGAAGAAAACTCTCGTTGATGTACTTAATCCGGTCATCCAGGATGTCGCTGAAGCGCAGCAGGACCGGGAGTTTTAGTCCCCGATCCTGCAGCCCCTTGGCAATTTTCATGAGACTGATGGAGGAGGCCGGGGTATCCCGGTTCAACTGTACGTGAACCTCCCCCTCCTGGGAAATCTGGAAATACCCGTTTCCCCATTCCTGGATCCGATATAACGAGTTTGCGTCTTCGATACTCCAGGCTGTTTGGCGATCTGTAGTCATATATATGCTATCCCCTTATACTGCCGTTGGTTTCAGCTCTTCAGTGTAGCAAATAGTATTAAAAAAATCACCATTGGTGAGTGCCCATTTTAGTGCGAAATCTCCTGTCAGGGGGTATGATAGGGGTATGTGTTTTAACATGACTCTGTTAACAGAAATGAAGGAGCTTGAGCAGGAGTTTCGGGCGCTCTTTGAGGAGATCTCCTTTTCCCCTGCTGCGGGTATTTCAGGGTTCTCCCATCCTTCATGGCCGATTATTCCCGCTGAGCACCCGGGATCGGCGAGGATGGTGCGGTGGGGGTTGATCCCTTCCTGGGCTCGGACCCGGGAGGAGGCCCAGAAACTGCGCAAGGCAACCCTCAATGCCCGGCTGGAGACCGCCTGGGATCTGCCATCCTTCCGGAATTCAATTGGACCAAGACGCTGCCTGATTCCTGTCGACGGCTTTTATGAACCCTTTCACCATGAAGGGTCAAGCTATCCCTTTTACCTGCATCGACGGGATCGAAAACTCTTTGCCCTTGGCGGAATATATGACCGGTGGAACGATCCTGAGACGAATCGAAGGTATGCAACATTCTCAATTCTGACCACGGATGCCCGGGGAATTGTCTCGGTGATCCATAACAGGAAACAGCGGATGCCCCTGATGATCTCTTCCGAGGATTACCAGAGGTGGCTCGATCCCAATCTCGACCGGCAGGAGGTGCTCTCTCTGGCAGAACGGGAACCCGATGATCAGCTGACTGCCTATCCGGTATCCTCCCAGCTCTATGCGCGATCAGGAAAGCAGCAGGATGACCTTACAAAACCATGGAATTACGGAATTGAATCGGTTGACCGGCTCATTGCTTTGTGACATACTAAACGCATGTTACGTATATCGCCTGCACATCATCCTGATCTCCTCGGCATACCGCTGTTCACTGAACACATACCTGCCGGTTTTCCCTCTCCGGCGGCGGACTACGAGGAGCAGGACCTTGATTTCAATGAACTGCTGGTCAAGCGACGGGCCTCCACCTACTGCCTTAGAGTCTCAGGGGACAGCATGGAGGGAGCTGGAATCCTTCCTGGAGATATCCTGGTGGTGGACCGTTCCCTGAGGCCTGTCGACGGAGATATTGTCGTGGCCTCCCTGGAGGGGGCCTTTACGGTGAAACGGCTCAGGATATCTTCCCGGACTGTTGTTCTCCAGGCGGAAAATCCCCGCTACCGGGATATCCCCATCAGCAATGAGGAGGATTTCCTGGTCTTCGGGGTAGTGACCGGGGTGGTCAGGACCATGGGAAGGGGCAGGAAATGATCGGCCTGATGGACTGCAACAGTTTCTATGTCTCCTGTGAACGGCTGTTCCGTCCTGATCTCCGGGAGTGCCCGGTGGTGGTGCTCTCAAATAATGACGGATGTGTGGTAGCCCTCAGCAGGGAGGCGAAACAGCTGGGCATCAGGCGGGGTACGCCTTATTTTAAGGTGAGATCCCTGCTGATATCCTGCGGTGCAGCAGTATTCTCCTCCAATTACACCCTCTACCAGAATATTTCAAACCGGGTCATGGCGGTGCTCGGGGAGCTCTTCGGGGAGGTGGAGGTATACTCTATTGATGAGGCCTTCGTTCATTTTCCCCTTGATATGCCCGGCAGTGTTGAGCAAGCCGCAGGTGCTGCAAAAGAGCATATTGAGCGGATGGTGGGCATCCCTGTCTCCTTCGGGTTTGCAAGGACAAAGACCCTTGCAAAGGCGGCCAACCGGATGGCTAAGCAGTCCAGCTGCCCGGAGGGTGTCTATGTGCTGGATGAGTCCCGTGAAGAAGAGGTACTGCGGAGATTTCCGGTCACAGATATATGGGGTATCGGATCAAGAAAGGGGAGATGGCTGCTGCAGCGGGGGGTGGTTTCTGCCTGGGATCTTCGACTTGCCCCCTCCTATTGGATTAAGGAGCACCTGAGCCTGGTGACCCTGCGGACTCACTGGGAACTTCAGGGAAGACCCTCCATTGGTCCCGAGACTCCGGGTGCTCCCAGAAAGGGAATTCTCTCCTCCCAGGGATTCAGTCGGGAGATCACGGAGCTGTTTCCCTTGTCCCAGGCGGTGGCGACCTATGCAGAACGGGCGGCTGGAAAGCTGAATGATCAGCAATCCACTGCCGGCTACGTAACGGTTTTTGTACGGACCAACCGGTTTCGGCATGATCTGCAGTATGCCCGGGAGGTCACCCTGCGTCTTGATCCTCCTACGGGAAGTTCTACCGAGATTGTGGCGGCAGCCCAGAGAGGGCTTCGAATCATCTTCCGGGAGGGATACTCCTATGCTAAAGCCGGGGTACTGCTTTCAGGAATTGACCTGCCCGAGGCCCTGCAGCAGAACCTTTTCATTTCCCGGGATGACCGGAGACAGCGGCTGGAACTTGCAGTGCAGCAGCTGAAGTCCAACTATGGAAGGAGGGTGATTCATACCCTCTCCTCAGGGGGAGAACACAGCTGGGCGATGCGACAGGAGTACCTTTCTCCCCGGTATACTACGAACTGGAAAGAACTGCCGATGGTTCGATAGGGTATCTTTGCAAAATAACCTGTTCCGGGGTACAATCCGATATATGGAACATACTTCTACGGATGTCCCGGTTATGCTGCGGGTGCACACCGGTGACCGGAACCTGCAGGATACCCTGGATATGATCAGCAATCAGACCGTACCAACCAAGGTGTATGCTTTTGCATGCGAGCCGACCCAGGACCTCCGTGCCCAGCTGCATCCCTATGTTGAGCATATATATACGATATCGCAGGAAACCTATGACCGGTGGTCATTTTTGAATCGTTCCATGGAGATGACCGATACTCCCCAGGTGGTGTTTCTTGACAGTGAGTGCACACCAGTGGATGTCCACTGGCTGGCGATGCTCCTTGAACCCTGCAGGAAGCAGGAGGCGGGAGCTGCATTCAGCAGGCTGATGCCCCGTTCTGACGCTCATCCCATGATTATGCATGATCTCTCCCGTACCTTTGACCATCATGGACGATCACAGGCAGGGATGCAGCGTCATATATTCAGTCAGTATGCTTTTGTATGCAGCCGCTCGGTTTGGGAAGAACAGGGTTTTCAGGATTCCCTTGGGGCATGGGCCGGCTATGTATGGAGCTGGAACCTTCGGCGCAGTGGTACACCGGTAGTATATGCCCACCACTCAAGGGTGCTCTTCAATGAATCCTACGCACCGGGCTCACTATGGCATAGATCCAGGGAAGAGGGCCGGGTTGAGGCGGAACTTTTTTCCTGGGAGCCAAAGGAAATCTCCCTGCGAAATTATGTTCTCAGCCCATGGGCGAGGCACATTCGAGGAGACTGGTCTTTATCTGTCAGTCAAAGAAACGTATCAGGGGTGTTTGCTTCACCCCTGATACGATCTATCCAGTATATTGGGAAATGTACTGCTTTCCGCAGAGCCTACAGGAAAAGATCCTAGAACTGCCCGGTGGAGAGCATCACCAGGGTGCAGGCCTGTACAACTGTGATACCGGCATACTCAAAGCGATCCCGCAGCTGCTCATCCTCGGTGCCCGGATTCATGATAACCCGCTGGGGTTTTACCGCAATGATATCGTCAACCAGTTCTTTCAGCACCTGAGGCCTCACATAGATAGTGACCGTGTCAATGCTGTCAGGAACCTCGGATATCGAAGCATAGGCCTTCAGACCCTGGATCTCCTGTTTTGCCGGGGCAATGGGTACCGGGGTGTGCCCCTTTTCCTGAAGCAGTGCTACAGCCTTGTATGCATACCTGTCAGGTTTTGTACTTGCCCCGATAACTGCTACTCGTTGCATGATTCAGTCTCCTTATCCTGCCAGGGCTTGAAGCGCCTTGAGGGCTGCATCATAGTCGGGGTGATCAGTATTTTCCTTCAATACGTCCCGATATATGATGGTGGAGTCCTTGTCAATGACGAATACAGCACGGTTAAGCAGTCTCAGTTCCTTGATGAGCAGTCCGAAATTCTGTCCGAAATCTGCGTCTTTATAATCAGAAAGCGTTATAACCTGGTCTACCCCTGCAGCACCGCACCACCGTGCCTGGGCAAAGGGAAGGTCCATGCTGATCGTAAGGATTACCGTATCATCGGAAAAACGGGCTGCCTCTTCGTTGAATCTTCTGGTCTGGGCATCGCACACACCCGTATCCAGGGAGGGCACAACACTGAGCAGTATATACTTACCGGTATAGTCGCTGAGTTTGACCGGTCCCAGATCATTGCCGCTGACTACCGCATCCGGTGCTTTCTCTCCAACAGATGGAACCGGCCCGTACAATGTTACGGCTCCGCCTTTCATAGTTGTCTTTAATGTATCTGCCATGGAATACCTCCTCGTACTCGTAATAAATAGATGACATGCACCATAATATATGTATATTGTGACCGGGAGGCAAATAAAAAAACAGGACAACCAATAGCGGCTGTCCTGTTCCTTCCTTTTTTTATATCATATCTGTTCTATATATCGGGGTGCTACTTTTTCCATTTGGAGAGATCGAGCTCTCCTTCGCTCTTGGCAACCAGGGTTGTTCCCACCATGTCACCGGTAACGTTGACACATGTACGGCCCATATCGAGGATGGCGTCAATACCGAGGATCATGGCATAGGCTGCTGCAACTGCGGTGCCCGGTTCAACCGGCAGTCCGACGGAATTGAGTACCATCAGCAGCATGATTGCTCCTGCTCCAGGAACTCCTGCGGTACCGATAGATGCCAGCACTGCGGTAAGAATGACAGTCAACTGCTGTACAATTGACAGCGGCATGCCGATGGCAAATCCGATAAAGATGGCGCAGACTCCCTGGTAGATTGCAGTACCGTCCATATTGATGGTAGCTCCCAGGGGAAGGGTAAAGGAGTATACGTTCTTGTGGATTCCCAGTTCCTCCTCTGCTGCCTTCATGGTGATCGGCAGGGTTCCTCCGGAACTCCTGGTAACAAATGCTGTCACCATGGGGGTTCTGGCACTCTTGAAGAAGTAGCCTGCCCGCAGTTTATTGAGGGTCAGCAATCCGCCGTAGATGACGACGACATGGACAATGTACCCGAGAAAGGATGCCAGGGTGACAATTCCGAGGGGTCCGACCGCAGCAGCACCTTGTCTGCCGAATACAACAGCGATCAGAGCGAACACACCGATGGGGGCATACTGCATGATGCCGCGCACGATCAAGTACATAATCTCAGCTGTAGCATCAAAAAACTTGAAGATTACTTCACCAGCATCCTTCACCCGCTTTTCCTTGCTGACCTTCAGGTAGGAAATACCGATACCGAAGAGGATGGCAAAGAAGATGACCGGCAGTACGTTGCCAGCTGCAACTGCACCGATTACGTTTCTCGGTACGATATTCAGCAGGGTGTCAATCAGGCTGGGTGCGGCCAGCTCTCTTCCGCCTGCATCGGCGATACTTGCCAGATCAAGACCGCGGCCTGGACGGAATATGTTTCCGGAGAGCAGACCGATAAACACAGCAAAAGCTGATGTGAGCAGGTAGAATCCAACGATCTTGAGTCCGACCTTGCCCAATGTTGCAGGACTGATACTTGCAGCACCAACTACCAGGGTTGCTATGATGATCGGCATAACGATCATTGTCAGCAATCTGATGAAGACATCTCCGAAGGGCTGCAGCCACGAGATACTTTCACCGAAGATCAATCCGACGACAGCACCGAGAATGAGACCAAGAAAGATGCGGACCAGCAAGTTTGACTTGAAGTACCAGTCCATCCTGCCCTTTCTAGGTTCCGGGGACTTTTGTTCAGACATAACACACTCCTTGTGATGTGATGTGTATGCTTTCTTTCATAAAGCATACCAGCGGTTTCCCGCCTAATCCAGCTTAATCCCTCATGATGGGGTTGTCAACGAAGAAATTTGATAGGGGTGCAAGACTTAAAAGTTTAAAATGTTGAAATTGAGGGGAAATCATGCTAAACTTACAGTTATCACGCTGTAAGTCAGGAGGTGCTATGTCAACTTCTTCCATAGAATCACTTCAAATTGACCAGCAGACTTTGCTGGAGAAATTGCAGAGTCTTGGACCATGGATGCAGGGATCACTGATTCGCAGATACGTCAGATGTGGAAATCCTTCCTGTCATTGCTCTCAGGAAGGAGATCCGGGACACGGACCACATTGGTATCTCAGCCGAAGCAGGAAGGGAAAAACGATGACCAAAAAAATCCCAAAGCATCAAGTAGAGCAAGTGCAGCAGCAGCTGCAACGCTACCATGTATTTCAAGATATTATGCATGAGCTTATGGAGACCAACAACCGAATCTGCGAATTGATGCTCAAGGAACAGCAGGCTGCTGAAGGCACGGCAGCCAAAAAAAGGGGCTCCGGACAGAATTCACGCAGGAAGTAGCCGGTGAACTCTCTGATTTGATGGGGCATGCGCTTGGAGGAGCTTCCCTTGATTTTGAGGCAGTGGAGACAGCAGCCCGCAGCAGTGCCTTATCGGTTGCCGCCCGGGTGGTGGAGGCGGCGCTGAATCAAAACACGAAAGACTATCGGGGAGGAAGCATCCCCTGCAGCTGCGGAGGGAATGCGGTGTATGCCGGGAGAAGAACAAAGCAGGTACTGACTATCCTCGGGGAGATGACCATATCCCGGGCGTATTATTATGATGCTGCATGCGGGCATGGGGTGTGTCCCCGGGATGAGGAGCTTGGGATTGGCAGCAGGTCCTGCTCACCTGGCATGATGCGCATGATCGGCAGTGCAGCTGCGGAGGTGAGTTTTGCCGCAGCGGCAGAGCTTATTGACGAGCTCTCAGGGATAGGAGTCTCGGTGAAGCGGGTTGAACGGATAGCCAAGGCGTTGGGCAGAGAGATTTTCCATGATGAACAGCAAACAGCGGTCCCTGAAGCGCCGAGTGCTCCGAGGTTGTATGTTGGCATTGACGGAACCGGTATTCCCATGAGGCCACAGGAGCTTGCCGGCAGGGCGGGCAAACAGGAAGATGGAAGCGCAAAGACCCGGGAGGTGAAGCTTGCCCTTGTCTGGAGTGCCCAGTCTCGGGATGTTCAAGGTAATCCGGTGCGTGACCCCGGTTCAGTAACCTATAGTGCGGCCATTGAACGTGCTGCACAGGGGGATTGTGACGATATCCCCTCTGCATT
>SKJE01000194.1 GCA_007116075.1 Spirochaetia bacterium | reverse complement strand
GCTCCAACCGCATCAAGGGCTACCAGGAAGTCCCCGGTTCCCTTTCCGTCAGGACCGGCTGATTCGATCAGTAAAAACCGGGCACCCTTCATGGAATCCCCCCGGACAGTCCCGACAACTGTCCCGCAGACTACTGCCAAGTTCATACTCAGTCCCCTGCTGTGCGCTTCTGGTACACCAGTTCGCCCTGGTGCTCTAGGAGGTCAACAATTGCCGCTATGGTTGCATCGGTGGGTTTTCCCTTCGAAGCATCCGTCAGGCGGGCACTTGATCCGGTTACATAAAACACCAGTTCACCGGCATTTGCTCCCACCGCGTCCAGGGCTACGACAAAATCCTGTGTGCCCTCCAGTAAGGGAAGGGAGACCTTCTCCAGCAGCAGCAGTCTCTGTCCCTGCAGCTGCTGGGCCTTTGCAGTTGAGACGACCGTGCCGACTACTCTTGCTAATACCATGTTCCTACCTCTTGCGGGGACACTGCCGCTCCTCAGAGAAAAGAGGAGCGGTTCATGCACTACTGCTGCTTCTTTTTCCCGGTCCTGCCGAGAGGAAGCACTTCATCAACTTTTGAATGGGGTCTGGGGATAATATGGGTCGACACAACCTCTCCCACCTTCTGGGCTGCTGATGATCCGGCTTCAATTGCCGCCCTGACTGCTGCTACGTCACCACGTACAACCGCCGTCACGAACCCTCCGCCGATTTTCTCGTATCCTACCAGTTCCACCCTGGCCGCCTTACTCATTGCGTCGGATGCCTCTACCATTGCTGCAAAACCCCGGGTTTCAATCATGCCTAATGCGTTTTCAAAGACCTCTGCCATTGTTTTCTCCTCAATTTAATAATCTTAATGTATCTATTACTGTGATGCCTTCAGCGGCATTTCACGTCCGGTGAGTCCCTCGATGCGCTCTTCAACAATATCTTTGCTTACCAGCACCTCAGCTTCATCTCCGGAAATATACACCCGTCCGAAACTGCCGTACCCGACCACTTCAATAATCTTGATGTGGGATGCCTTCTCAGCTTCATTTGCAGCATAGAATGCATACGCCGCAGGCTGGAGTTCAAGCACATACAGGGTTTCACCCCTCAGTACCATATTGCCATGGCGCACCTTGTTGATCAGCTGGCAATGGTGATCACTGATGTTCTTGATCAGCTGGCTGGTAAGTATCGTCGGTTTCATCCGGTCGTTTTCATCCAAGGAAAGCGCTTCAAGTACTGAAGCCCCCGCCTGGCGGACATCTGCCTGGCTGTCTGAGTGAACCTCCAGGAGCCCGAAGAGCCGCTCGACGATCTGCACACCAGGTTTCACATTCGTTGCCTTCAGGGCGATATCGGTGACCCGGTTGATCTCAATACCTGGGGAAATCTCGATAATCGCACAGGCTTCTTCAGCTACAGGGAAGTATCCCTTGGAGATCGAAGAAATAAAGGAAGCCATCTGCGGCTGCAGGGAATCCAGGTACACATACGTCCTTAAATCGATTTTCATATTCCTACCTCTTTCATTCTCGTCTGAATGGTGTCTGCTTGCTGAACCGGAGATCAGTGCATTTCCCGGCCGCCGGTCACATTAAAGGCCTGACCGGTGCAGTAGTCGCCGCTGACTGTCAAAAACTGCACGAACTCCACCAAATCCTCGATATCCGTCAACCTGCCCAGGGGAATTTTTGCGGTAAACTTCTTGATCACCTCATCCCGGGAGAGGTTCAGGTTCTTGGTATATCCCTCACTCACACTTGACCAGACCCCGGTCGCATCGGTGATGCCCGGGCAGAGACAATTAACTTTTATGTTGTTCTGGGCATACTCAAAAGCTAAAGAGTGGGTCAGGGCTATGATAGAGCCCTTGGCCGCTGAGTAGGGAGCCATCAGGGCAGATCCGGTCTTTCCCGACTTTGATGAGAAATTCACAATCCTGCCGTCTCCCAGGGTTTTCATGGTTTTCAGGGCCTCCTGGCAGCAGTACACTGTTCCGTAGACATTCACCTTGAACATCAAGTCCAGCACTTCAGGAGTCACATCCTCGAAGGGTCGCTGGTCGACGACGCCGGCATTATTGACCAGGCAGTATACCGGGCCTAAAGCTTTAGTGATGTCGGCAAAACACTCCTGCACCGCTTCCCTGCTGGTGATATCTGTTACGTATCCCCTGGCGGTGAGCCCCTCTGCAGCAAGCCCTTCTGCTGACTTTGTGACCTCAGGGTTAATGTCCAGCAGTGCAACCAGTGCTCCCTGCCGGGCATACCGCTGAGCTATTGCGAATCCGATACTTTTTGCAGCGCCGGTGACGACACATACCTTTCCTTTCAGATCAACCATGTTCCTTTGCTCCTTTCCTCTATCGCTGCGAGTCTGCTCAGATGAGCATCCCGCCCGTGGTATCCAGGGTAGTCCCCGTAAAGTTTGCAGCACAATCTGAGGCAAGGAATGCCGTCAGATATCCCATCTCAATGGGTTCTGCAAACCTGCCTGCAGGGATTCGTTCCAGGTACTGATCCATCAGACCCGAATCCTTCCATTTATCCTCGTTTATGGGAGTTCTCACCATGCCCGGTGCGATGCCCACCACCCGTATGCCGTACTGGGATATCTCCCTGGCCAGGGAACGGGTCATCATGTTCAGTCCCGCCTTGGCTGTGGTATAGTGCCCATGCCCTCCGGTATTGCACTGAAAGGCTGACTTCGATGAGACATTGATAATCACCCCTTTCATGTTCCGGGCAATCATGGATTTCACGACCCGCTTGCTCAGCAGGTAGGGTCCGTTGAGACAGATATTGATGACCCGCATCCAGTTCTCGTCGGGCATTTCGATCATGTTCTCGGTCGGCCAGATGCCCGCATTGTTCACCAGAATATCGATCTTCCCGTAGGCATCCAGTGCCTGCTCAACCATGGCATCGTTGTCCTCGGGCTTGGAAACATCCCCGTATACTGCGATGCAGTTAACCCCATAGGTTGTATTCAAAGTCTCAACAAACTGCAGAACCTGCTGCTCATCGACAATATAGTTCACCGCCACGTCAATCCCTTCAGCCGCTAGATGTTCACTGATACCGGAACCGATCCCTGTCGAGCCGCCGGTCACTAGTGCTGATTTCCCTTTAAGTTTTAAGTCCATATTCTCCATCCATCTTAGTTTATAAATTTATTTACGATCTGTTTCCTAGCTTAACATTAGTTATAACTTATGTCAACGAAATATATTGACCTTTATTGAGATATTCCTTCATCTGAATACCCCTGATTGACACCCCCCGGTGATACGGGTACTCTCAGCATATATGGATACATCACAGATAGGATTCAACAACCAGCGGTATCTGGAGGCCCAGACCAGGGCAATTACCGAGCGAATGAAGCAGTTCTCAGGAAAGCTCTACCTGGAATGCGGAGGCAAGCTGCTCTTTGACTACCATGCGTCCCGGGTGCTTCCGGGATTTGACCCCAATGTGAAGATGCAGGTCTTCGAACACGTACGGGACCTGATCGACGTGATTATCTGCATCCATGCAGGGGACATAGAGAAGAAGAAGATGCGGGGGGACTTCGGCATCACCTATGATGCGGACGCACTGAAGATGATCGACGACTTCACCCTCCGGGGACTCACCGTAGCGGGTGTGGTGATCACCCGCTACGACAGCCAGCCGTCGGCAGAACAGTTCATCAACCTCCTGAACCGGCGAGGGATCACCACCTATACCCACCGCTCCACCAAGGGATATCCCGCAGATATCGACCGGATTGTCAGTTCAGAAGGCTACGGCTCAAATCCCTATATCAGGACAGACCGGCCCATCTCCGTGGTTACCGGTCCCGGTCCGGGCAGCGGGAAACTGGCCACCTGCCTTTCCCAGCTCTACCACGACCACCAGAAGGGAAGGAAATCCGGATACGCTAAATTTGAGACCTTCCCCATCTGGAACCTTTCCCTGAAGCATCCGGTCAATATTGCCTATGAGGCGGCCACGGCAGACCTGGGGGATTACAACCAGATTGATCACTTCCACCTGGAGGCCTACCAGCAGCAGGCGGTGAACTATAACCGAGACCTGGAGGCCTTTCCCCTTCTGAAACGGATTATCGAGAAGATCACCGGAGAGAGTTCCTTTTACCGGTCCCCTACCGATATGGGGGTCAACCGGTGTGATGAGGGAATCATCGATGACGAACAGATCCGACACGCAGCGAAGCAGGAGATTATCAGGAGGTATTTCCGAGTCTCCTGTGAATATGTCATGGGCATAGGCACCCAGGAATCCATAGACCGGATCAAGCTGCTCATGGATGAACTCGACCTCACCCCTTCCCATAGACCTATGGTAACAGCTGCCGTTGATGCTCGAAAGAGGGCAAAACAGCGAGGGAAAGGGAAGGACGGCATTGTCTGTGCGGCGGCTATGCAGCTTCACGACGGAAAGCTGGTCGCCGGTTCCAATTCCGACACCCTTCATGCTTCCTCAGCCCTGCTGCTCAATGCGGTAAAGCACCTGGCAGGCATCCCCAAGGGGATCGACATCATCCCAAAGAACATTATGGACTCCATCCAGTACCTGAAACGGGACGTCCTCCAGGGCAGAAGGATCAGTCTCGATGCCGATGAGGTGCTCATTGCACTCGCCATGAGTGCCACCTCCAATCCGTCAGCCCAGGCTGCCATGGAGCATTTGAAGGATCTCTCCGGCGCAGAGGTGCACCTCACCCACCTTCCCTCACCGGGGGATGAGGCGGGGCTGCGCAAACTCGGTATCAATGTAACCAGCGAGCCGAAGTTCGCCACCAATATGCTTCTGGAGGGGTGAGTCTTTGAGATCAGTAGGTGAAAGCAGCACCTTCTCAGGGGGATTCCAGGCGGGAGTACCGATCTTCATCGGGTATTTCCCGGTGGCTGTCGCCTTCGGGCTGGTGGCCCGATCCGCAGGACTGCTGCTCGGCGATACGGTGCTGTTCTCAATGACCACCTTTGCCGGGGCAAGCCAGTTCTTTGCGGTGAACCTCCTGCAGTCGGGAGCCTTTGTCACTGAAATTGCCATCGGTGTGCTGCTGGTGAACCTGCGCCATCTTCTCTACAGCGCCTCCCTCTACCAGAAACTCACCCCGTCATCACCCCTGCAGAAAGCCCTGGTCGCCTTCGGGAATACCGATGAGGT
>SKJE01000113.1 GCA_007116075.1 Spirochaetia bacterium | reverse complement strand
TCCGCAGTATAGGATACCACTTTCCCCTTGGAAAAGGTGAGGGTGACTCCCTCTACTAGGGTATCCATGATGGATACCGGTTTGGTGAGCCGAAGGGTCCCTTCGGTCAGTTCACGATCGGGAACACTAAAGGATTCCTCGGTGGGGATGTTGGCAAAGAACACCCGTCCGTCAATGCGAGCATCATTTCCTCCGATCCAGCGGGCGTGGGGTGTAAGACCAATGGTCAGGTCAGTTCCCTCGTCGGTAATATGAAGTGTTTTAAGCTGCAGGGCATCAAGAGCCATGCAGCGCTTGTTGAGACGGCTGCCGTGTTCCTTCCATGCCTGGGAGGGATCTTCATGGTCAAGTCTAAGAATGGGTTTGAGGATATCCCAGAGCTCTTCCACAGTACCTTTGGGGCCAAGAACCTGCCGGGCCCATCCGGAAGAGGGAGCGCAGATGACGCACCAGGTATGTTCATTGTTCATCATGGAGTTTTTAAATGTGTGATGGAGTTTGTGGTTCGCGGCGGTATATGCCTGAACCAGATCCGGTGGAGTATGCTGGAGCCCCTGGGGATCATCGGTTTCCTCAATCCTTATATAAGCCCAGTCCTCGTTCATCATTTCCGAAAGCATACTGCTCTTCCAGGCCGGAAACGTTATCTCCTCAGATGCCGGTAGCGCGGTGAGTCTCGAATGGATGAGCTTACTGTCTTCAATTTCGATATGCACATAACCAGAACCCTGCTCATAGGCAGCCTCCCCGAGCATCTGTGCGAAGTAGTAGGCAGCGGGTCCGGTTTTAATATATAGCTTCTGGCCTTGGTACAGGGAAACACCGGTGGTTATGACCATATCCGCATACCGGCGGAGGTCCTTGTTCATCTGTTGTGATCCTTCCATAATTACATCCTTCCTGTGTTGTTATGAAGAAAAGAGAGAAGAAAAGAATTTCTTCACCGCCAGCCAGATACGCATGAAAACCCCGGGATTTTTCAGCCGATCAATCCGGGAGAGTCCGGTACTCAATTCACCTGCGGTGAGTGCCCTGCGGTAGAGGTTTTCATCAATCTCCAGCTGAATCTTTTCTGCCTCATCTCTGATATATACTACCCGTACATCAACCATCTGCCAGCCCAGAAGCTTAACAGATTCAAGTCGACGTTCTCCAGCGATGAGTTCCTTACGTTCGTTGATGACAATGGGGTTCATGAGTCCGTGCTGCCGGATACTCTCTGCCAACTGGCTCAAATCTCCGAGGTCTCTTCTGATGCGGTGCTTAACTTTTATCTCATCAACCCTTACTTGCATGCATCATCAGTTAAAGCTGTTCGCCCAGTTTTGTCAAGAAAAGAGCACCCCCTGCCGTGCAGATTCTGCACAGTTGACTGTATATAAAAGAAAAGATGAACAGAAAGCTTCCTATTACTCAGTATGATGTATAAAATTCAGTGAGCAAGAGGCCAAAGAAAATTCTAGAGGTATCTCCTTGGGGTAAACTTATCACAGATAAACCTACTGCAGGAATCCTACCGCTATCGTGCTCATCTTTTGATTAAAGGTAAGAGAGATGTTTTTTCATGTGTTCGAATTCTTCCTCACTAATTTCACCTTTCGCGTATCTTGTTTTCAGTATACGTAATGAATCGTCATCCGAACTGCTGTTAGTTGTGTTCTGTGAAAAGTGATGTAAAAATTCCTGACGGTCTCTACTTCTCGAGACAAGCAGATATATGAAAATTCCAATAATAACTAATATAAGTATTCCCATAAATATTCCTCCTGGTGTTAAGAATGCATTCATTCCATTGTTATACAATGAATTCCAATGCCAAAAATTGTGATGCATGATGGTTCCTCCCGTACTAATAGATTAGTAAATATATAATGTTAAGGTAAGAATTTGTTGAGCTTTTGTCAATGAAGCATACTGGAAGTGAATAGCTTTTATGATTTTCTCTATCCATCTCGGATATATAAGCAACGGTATATGATTGACAGCGATATAGGCTGGTGATAAAATACCAGTGTACTAAGACACTAGTACACATACATGGATGTGATTATGGATAAAAAAGAGCATGAATTAAAAATTATCATTGATCCTACCAGCGGCATTCCCTACTACCGGCAAATCATTCTGCAGATTGAGATGGCCGTAGCCGACGGTAGGATGAAAGTGGGGAAACAGCTTCCAACGGTTCGGGGCCTGGCGGTTGATCTGCAGGTAAACCCCAATACGGTTGTCAGAGCGTATCGGGAACTTGAGTTCCGCGGTCTGGTGACGACCCAGCATGGGACGGGTTCATTCATAAGCGATATTGAGATGAACATGTCAGATGTCGAGCGGGCCCAGGTTCTCTCTCAACTGGTGAGGGGATTTGTGAGCCAGATTTCATCCTACGGATTTACCGTTGAGGATATCATTACATACCTGACCGATTATCAGGAGGAGATAGGATTATGAAACAGAGAATATCCTTCATGGAAAGAATTAAGACCAAGCCGACGGTGGAAAAGCCGAAGCACTTTTCATACTCTACACTGTCAATACTGGTGCTGCTTGTGTTTTTTGTCATCGCCCTCGGTGCTGCCTATGCAGCCGGGGTCTCTTTAAGTGCCGAGGTGGTCACACAGCTGTCATTTGCGGTTATTCTATCAGCCTTGATCATTACGATTCTCCCCCTCTGGCCTGTGGTTTTTGTGCTGATCCTGCTGTTCTGGGTGATGGGGTATACTATGCAGATGGATCAGCTGGTCTATACCCTTGGATTTATCAGTCTGGGACTGCTGGTCTCCCCCTGTTTTCAGGTGGTGAAACAGTGGGACAAGGCGGTGATCCTTCGGCTGGGAAAGTTCCGCAGGGTCTGCGGACCCGGGCCGCATTTCATCATGCCGATCATCGATGCTTCCACAAAGTTCATCGATACGAGAATACGGGTCACCGACTTCTCCGCTGAGAAGTCCCTCACCAAGGATACGGTGCCGGTTCATGTTGATGCCCTGGCCTTCTGGATGGTCTGGGATGCCAAGAAGACTGTTTTGGAGGTGGAAAACTATGTTGATGCGGTAATCCTGTCCGCCCAGACCGCCCTGAGGGACTCAATCGGACGTAATGATCTCGCTACGCTCCTGAGTGAGCGAGAACGGCTCGGTTCAGAGATTCAGAGTATCCTTGATGCAAAAACCAGTCCCTGGGGAATCACCATTCTCTCAATAGAGTTCACTGAGATCCTCATCCCGAAGGAACTTGAGGACGTCCTGAGCAAACAGGCCCAGGCAGAGCGGGAACGCCAGTCCAGGATCATCCTCGGAGCAGCTGAGGTAGAAATAGCGAAGAAGTTTGATGAAGCCTCAGAGCTCTACAAGGAAAACCCCACTGCTTTCCAGCTCAGGGCTATGAACATGGTCTATGACAGTATCAGGACCCACGGTGGTTTGGTGCTGATGCCGAGCTCCGCGGTTGAATCAATGAGCCTTGGCACTACTCTTGGAGCGGCAGCGCTGCAGAAACTGCAGCAGCATGTCCAGCCGGATACTGAATCAACAGCACAGAAATTGGAAACAAAGGACACACCAGATGATAACCATAACTGATCTTCATAAAGAGTATATTGACGGGGAATCCCATGTCCGGGCCCTCAGGGGTGTGAGCTTGGATATCGGCAAGGGTGAATTCCTTTCCATTGCTGGTCCCTCAGGTTCTGGAAAGACCACCCTGCTGAACCTGATCGGCTGCATTGACACAGCCGATTCAGGTTCCATCATCCTGGACGGTGACGAGGTAACCAGCAGGAGCAAGAAGGAACTGGTGAATATCAGGAGGGAGAAAATCGGTTTTGTCTTCCAGGACTTCAACCTCATACCGGTACTTACCGCCTATGAGAACGTATCCCTCGTCCTTGCTCTCCTGGGACTAAGCGATCGTGAAGTGAAGAAGCGGACCATGGAACTGCTTAAGGTTGTCGGCCTGGAGGGAATGGAGCATCGCCGTCCAGCAAAACTCTCCGGCGGGCAGCAGCAGCGGGTAGCGGTCGCCCGGGCGCTTATCAAGGAACCACTGATCGTGCTGGCTGATGAACCCACAGCAAACCTCGATTCGGCAACAGGTGAGTCCATCCTGAAGCTCATGAAGGAGATGAACAACACAAGGGGTACCACCTTCATATTCTCAACTCATGACCAGATGGTAATGGATTACGCCGACAGATTGTGCCGACTCCATGACGGACTTGTTGAGAGTGACGAAGTGAGGAGTGCATAGCCATGGCACGCAGTAAGGGTAGGGGACGTACTCCTCTGAAGTTTTTTATGGTGATGGCCGTGAAGAACCTTGCCCGGTATAAACGGCGAACCATTATAACAGCACTGGCAATTGCCTTCGGAGTCGGCATCTTTGCTGCTACTGCCAGCGTGCTGGAGGGGTTCATGGCCGAGAGCGACCGCAACTATATAGACTATGAGCTCGGCAGCGCCCGTATCACCGGTGAAGGATACTGGGATGAACGAACCCAGTTTCCCCTTGATATCGTCATAGAAGATGCCGGCGAGGTAATTTCGGTCATGGAGGATAACGGCTATACCGCCGCACCGAGAACGGAATTCCGGGGTGATCTTGTGGTCTATTTCGATCCCTTCCCAGAGGACGGCAGTATCCCTGTCACCTTTACCGGGGTGGATCCTCTGCGGGATCCGGAGGTCTTCAAGCTAAAGGATTCCCTGGAGCAGGGACGCTTTGTGGAACCCGGCCAGGATGAACTGATCATCGGCAGCTACCTGGCCGATCGGATCGGCGCGGAATTGGGGTATCCCGTCACGGTGGTGACGCGGACCAGGGGAGGATTCTACCAGATTATGGATCTGGAGATTGTGGGCATATTCAACACCCCGAATCCCTATATTAACAGGAATATGCTCTATATGCCCCTGGATACTGTGGATTTCCACCTGGAAATGGACGGGGCGGTAACCAGTATTATGGTGAAGGGAGATGAACGCATTCCCGGAACCATGGATGCCCAACCCCTGAACCAGCTGCTGTCAGACTTCAGGGTTGATGTGCTGAGCTTTTCATTCATGAATCAGGATTTCGCGGATATCATGGAGCTCTCTGAGTCCATGATGAGCATGATTTTGATGATACTCGCCTTTATAGCCATTGTCGGGATATCAAATACCATGCTCATGGCGGTTCTGGAGCGTCAGCGGGA
>SKJE01000002.1 GCA_007116075.1 Spirochaetia bacterium | reverse complement strand
TAAACAGCAGTTTCTTCATATTAATTATTCCTCTCTCGTATTGATCAATACGCTTCTCACTTTTCTCTCTATTAACAATATAACTCTTTTTCATCAATAGTTACAGTTCTCAAGTATATATCTTTTCATTACTTTTTTCACCCCATACCCTGAGTTGACCGCATGATAAGCCGGGGCTATCATGGAGTAAAGGAATGGTTTTTATGGGGTTGAGAAATAAGATTATTCTGTTTGTGCTCATTGTACTGCTTATGCAAGCAGGGATATCAGCATTCTTCACCTTGAGAACCTTCTCCGACCATGCAGACCAAGCATCCCGCCAGGAACTGCAGGATGGATGGAAGCGGGCACGGTATTCAGTTGAACGGCTTCGCCATAGACTCTACCGTGATGCTACCCATTATAGGGGATCCCTCCCCCTGGAGGGACATGCTGAGCATACCACAGAATCACTCATTATGCAGCTGCAGCAGTATATCGGTACCAGCGACGCTGACCGTATATTACTGGTTACCCAGGATAACCATATCCTGCTTGATCTCACCAAAGGGATCCAGCAGGATATTAGCCTGCAGATGCAGCACATTTCCCTGGATGACTTCCGGTTCCCCCGGAACCGCTATATTTCTGTCCCCGGAACCCAAGGAGTATCGCTCTATCTGGTAACCGGAACTCCGGTCAGCACAGAAGAGGGGGTTCACTGGCTCTTCCTCATCAATGATGTAAACCGCTCATTTATCCAGACAATTATTGACGAGACCGGAACTCGAGCTGCGTTCTTTGACGGTGATGTCTTGGCAGCATCAGATTTGCCCCGGGGATCCGGATTCAACCCTTTTGCACAGTATCAGCGGATCCATATTGGTGACATCCCCTATTCTGTACTTTCTCGGCCGATCTCAACTGACTTACCTGATTTGATGTATATGGCGGCATTTAAATCGGACCTTTCGGACCAACTGTACATTAGAAGAACCCTCACCACATTCCTGACGGCATTTCTTTTTACCTTAACCCTATCAGTATTACTTGCAGCATTGATGACCTCCTATGCAGTTCAGCCCTTCAGCAAACTCTATCGATGGATAAAGGATTACCAGGCTGGGGACAAGGGATCAGAACTTGATATCACCGGAACCGATGAAATCGGCTTTCTTGCCAGAACGTTTCAATCAATGATCCGACGACTCATAGACGAAGAACGAATCATCAGGAATCAGCTTTCAGAGATATCCTTTCTGCACAACTATAACAACGCAATTGTTTCTACGCTGCAGGCGGGCATCATGGTTCTCGACAATGAAGGACGTATTGAATACAGCAACCACTACCTAAACAGTCTCTTGAATACAAGTCAGGACTCTCTTGTCGGCATGGACGGGCTTGGGATGATAAAGCACAATTTTCAGGCTCCGGCTTTCTCTTACCGTTCACAACTCAGTACTCCTGTCACACAGTTCATAGACAATCTGTCATACCATTCCACCTCTGGGGAGATGATGAAATTTGTGGCAAAGGTCGTACCTCTTGAGCATGCTGCGGATGAGCAGAAAACACTGGTCGTACTTGAGGATATTACCAGAACAGATCAGTTGTGGCAAAAGGTTTTAATTGCGGAAAAAATATCCTCCCTTGGGTTGCTGTCGGCTGGTATGGCCCATGAAATCAACAACCCCCTTGGTTCTATTCTCTCACATATTCACTACCTCCGTTCAACAGAGGAGGATCCTGAAAAAATGGAGTCCCTTCAATGGATCGAAAGGGAATCCCAAAGAATTGAGAAAAATATCCGTAGGATACTCCGATATGCGCGGCCGTCAAGCAGCAGCGAGCAATGCCCGGATCTCAACTGTGTCATCAAGGAAACCCTTGAGCTTATCTCATTTGAATTGGATAAGAGAAATATCTCTGTCATCACTCAGCTGGCAGAGACTCAGCTTCCAGCAGAAAACACTGAGGATGAACTGAAACAGATCATCCTGAACCTGCTGATCAATTCTTATCAAGCCATGGAACATGGTGGACAAATAACCATATCAACCAAGCTGCGGCATGCCCGGATCTCCTGCACAATATCCGATACCGGAAAGGGAATTTCCCGGGAACACCTTCCCCATATATTTGATCCCTTTTACAGTACAAAGCACCAGGAATCCGGCGGAACAGGGCTGGGACTTACCATCATCTACAGTATTCTCCGCAGAAACGAAGGAGATATCCACGTTGACAGCACACCAGACAAGGGAACCCAGATACGATTAACACTCAAGAGGGGGAACGATATATGAATATACTTATTATTGATGATGAACCAGGACTGCGCAGTGGCATCAGAAAGGTTCTATCGATTCACGGATACCAATCCTTTGAGGCAGATTCAGAGCATTCTGCCCTTGAAATGATTAAAAAGCATGATATACATATTGCCCTGCTGGACCTGAGGCTTGGCAAGGAAGATGGGAGGCATATTCTCCTCTCCCTTAAACAACTTGAGCCGCTGCTGTCAATCATCATCATTACCGGCTATGGAGATATTAAGAGCGCTGTGGAGTGTATGAAATCCGGGGCCATGAACTACCTGACAAAACCGATTGACCATGAATTGCTGTTGTCTATTCTGGACAAGGAGAGTGAGGCACTCCAACTGCGAAAGAATAATTATGCTTTCAAAGAGACGCTCAAATCCTTCTCACCGATATCTGCAGGATCGAGTATTCATCAGGAGATGCAGGAGATTGAACAGATTATCAATAAAGTGAAGGACTCCCCGGTAACAGTTCTTATATCTGGGGAGACGGGAACGGGTAAGGAGGTGGCCGCAAAGCGAATTCACTATTCAGGCTGCTATGCGGAGCAGCCCTTTATCGGGGTAAACTGCGGCTCCCTTCACGATAACCTGCTGGAAAGTGAACTCTTTGGCCATGAAAAAGGAGCCTTTACCGGAGCTGTCGAGCGCAAGATCGGACGGTTCGAACTTGCCGGAAAGGGAACGCTCTTTCTTGATGAGATCGGCGACATGAGTCCCACAATGCAGACAAAACTACTTCGGGTCCTCCAGGAACAGACCTATGAGCGTGTGGGAGGAACAAAAAGTATCCGAAGTCAGTGTCGGATCATAGCCGCAACGAACAGGGATATTGAACACATGAAAGCTTCTGATGAATTCCGGGCTGATCTCTATTACCGGATGAGCGTCATCAGGATTCACCTGCCCCCGCTTCGATGTAGGCCTGGAGACATTCCTTCCCTGGTGAAGCAGTTCATCAGTGAAGCAAACAGTACCTACCATCGAAGTATTTCTGGAGTTACCCCCCGACTGCTGGATCATCTGAATTCATATCACTGGCCTGGGAATATCAGGGAATTGAAAAACGTGATATCCAAACTGGTAATTCTAGCAGACCAAGATATTCTGGATGTCCATGATGAACAGCTGTTAAGTCTACTGAATCCGGTATCTGAATTCTCTCTTTCAGGGGATCTGAAAACTGTAATCAAGAAACATACCGGTAATCTCGAACGTGACCTGATCCGAAGAACTCTCAACTCCTGCAGCGGAAACATCAGCAGGGCTGCACGAGAGCTTGGGGTGTCAAGAAAGACCCTGTATGAAAAGATGAGGACCTATCATTTGTGAGTAAGATGTAACAGCACTGTTTCACCAAGGTAACAGTTCAGTAGTTCTCAAATCGATATGTAGTTATAATACATATAATTATATATCGGCATGGTCTATGCACACCCTATTTACAACCAATCGAAAAACAGGAGGTTTGTATGAGGAAAACAGTGATTATTCTTCTTGTGTGTACACTCGCAGTACCGGGACTGCTATTCGCCGCGGGTGCCCGGGAGACTGAAGTACGTAACCAGCTGGAGATATTCAGCTGGTGGACCGCTGGTGGAGAAGCCGAGGGATTAGATGCACTTTTTGATATTTACAGCAGTCTCTACCCTGATGTGGAAGTTATCAACGCCACCGTTGCCGGAGGTGCCGGGGCACAGGCCAAGGCGGTTCTGGCAACTCGGATGCAGGGCGGAAACCCCCCCGACAGCTTCCAGGTCCATGCAGGCAGGGGTTTAGTTGACACTTGGGTAGTAGCGAATATGATGGAACCAATAACCTTCATCTACGAAGAGGAAGGCTGGCTTGATGCATTCCCTCAAGGAGTAATCGACATGGTCTCCGATGAGGGGGAAATCTACAGTGTCCCCGCCAATATCCATCGCTCTAATGTGCTGTGGTACAACAAGCCGATTTTTGACCAGTACGGTCTTTCTGCTCCGGTGACCATTGAAGAATTCTTCGATGTAGCTGAAGAACTTGCACATGCAGGTGTAACTCCCCTTGCCCTGGGCGATGTGAACACATGGGAGGCAACCCATTTGCTGGAAAGTGTTCTGCTCGCTAGTCTCGGACCAGATGCGTATGCCGGTCTCTGGGACGGCGCCACACCATGGGACGGTCCGGAAGCAAAACAGGCGCTAGATGTGTTTGTGGACATCCTAGAATATGTTAATACCGACCATGCTGCCCTAACCTGGGATGAAGCAGCCCAGTATGTTATTGACGGCCGGGCGGCTATGACGGTCATGGGAGACTGGGCCCATGGATACTTCATGGCCATGGAGCAGGAACCAGGTGCCGACTATCACTGGATAGCATCGCCTGGAACCGAGGGAACATTTATGATGCTCTCTGACACCTTTGGACTGCCAAAGGGAGCTCCCCACCGGAGCAATGCCGTGAATTGGCTGAAGGTTGTCGGATCTGTTGATGGCCAGGATGCTTTTAATCCACGGAAGGGCTCTATTCCTGCCCGCACCGATACTGACCGGGACAAATATGATATCTATCTACAGTCGGCAATGACCGATTTCGCCCAAGATACCATCGTTGCAAGCGTCGCGCACGGTGCAGCAGCCAGCGAGGCATGGGCAACCGATATCAATGATGTGATTTCCATGTTTGTATCAAACAAGAATGTAGACAGTGCAGCAAGCTCTTTTGCCCGGGCGGCCAAGGATCATCTTAGCAGATAAGCACCAATCGCCGGACCGGTCATGCAAAGCCGGTCCGGCATAAATTGTACAAAAGGAGGTGCTATGGTTCGGTCAAGAAAGGAGATGATGAAAGCCTTTGCGCTTGTCTTGCCTTCGCTGCTGGTTCTACTGATATTTGTGTACTTTTTTATCGCCTGGTCCTTCCGGGTCTCCCTGTCTGCCTGGCGGGGACTTATAGCTGATTATACCTTTGTGGGTTTAAGGAACTATATCTCAATGTTCTCACGGGAACGGTTTCAAATCGACATGATGAATACGCTGTCATTTACCGTCAGTTTTCTGATCCTGTGCGTGGTTCTTGGTATTTTCCTAGCCTGGCTGCTGGATAAGGGAGTTCGTGCGGAAGGACTTTTCAGAAATATTTACCTATTCCCCATGTCAATTTCCTTTGTCGTAACTGGTGTTGTATGGCGATGGATCTTTAACCCTACGGTAGGCATTAATGCATTGATGCAGCGTATCGGCCTAGAACATCTGACCTGGGGCTGGTATACAGATCCCACCCGGATCGGATGGTTTCATGTTGCCTTGATACCCGTAATCATTGCTGCCTCTTGGCAGCTCTCCGGATATACCATGGCGATGTTCCTTGCGGGATTTCGCTCTATTCCTGTGGAACTTATAGAACAGGCAAGAATTGATGGGGCTAGTGAATTCTTCATTCTCC
This sequence comes from Spirochaetia bacterium, assembly GCA_007116075.1. Lineage (GTDB taxonomy): Bacteria > Spirochaetota > Spirochaetia > PWKH01 > PWKH01 > PWKH01. Next base: position 12,036 of record SKJE01000002.1, on the reverse strand, counting down.
GAAAGGTCTCACTGCCGATGCTGAAACCAATTACGCTATCCGCTCTGATTGTTCTTGGACATTTTTCACTCAAAATATTCGATCTGGTTTTCACCATGACCGGTCGGGGTCCTGCGTTCGCAACAGACGTGCCGGCTATATATATGTTTGAAACCACCTTTAGGGGAAACAACTACGGAGAGGGAGCGGTTATCTCCATGGTGATGCTTGCTTTCGTAGCTGTGGTCATCATTCCCTATCTGGTATCCACCTTTCGCAAGGAGTAGGCTATGGGCAGGAAAGACATTTCTCCTACACGGATTCTCCTCTACGCTGTGCTGGTACTTGCCGCGCTGGTGTACCTTGTACCAATCTACATTTTAGTGAACACGGGTTTAAAAAGCTTTGAGGCAGCTACCCTCAGACAGTTGTGGGTACCCTCCATGCAGCCCACAATAGAACCCTTCGTCAGGGCTTGGAGACAGCTGGCACCCAACTTCATGAACAGTGTTTATCTGACAATTCCTGCCACCATCATATCTTGCATGATCGGATCAATAAATGGGTATGTATTCTCAAAATGGCGATTCAAGGGAGCAGATGTGCTTTTCGTCCTAATTCTCTTCGGCATGTTTATCCCCTACCAAAGCATTTTAATACCTCTGGTACAATTCCTTCGGGCTATTGGACTCTATGGAAACCTCGGCGGGCTGATCCTCACCCATGTAGTATATGGTATTCCCATCACTACCCTCATATTCCGGAACTACTATATGGAGGTTCCCGATTCACTTATGGAAGCATCATATATAGACGGACTCGGTATGTTCCAGGCATATATGAAGATCGTATTTCCCATTTCCGCTCCAGCCTTTGTGGTGGTTATCATCTGGCAGTTTACAAATATCTGGAATGAGTTTCTTTTTGCCATCATCCTTACCCATAGGCCGTCGCTGCAGCCGATCACCGTTGCATTGAGAAACCTTGCAGGCAGCCAAATTGTTGAATGGAATGTACAAATGGCCGGGGCATTTCTTGCAGCCCTTCCAACCTTGGCGGTATTCATACTCCTGGGAAAATATTTTGTAAGAGGACTCATGGCAGGATCAGTGAAGGGCTAAGAGCCCAACACCATCCTGACTGCCTTCTGCCAGCCGGCGTATCTGCGTTCACGATCAGAGCTTTCCATATTTGGTTTATAGGTAATCTCAACTTCTCTCAGAGAAGCAAGTTCTTCAGGAGAACTCCATACACCCATGGCCAACCCACCGAAATACATGGCACCGGCAGCAGAAAGCTCTTCCATGGAGGAACGTTCCACTGGAGCATCAATCATGTCAGCCTGAAACTGCATAAGAAACCGGTCTCTTGTCGGACCACCGTCTACCCTCAGTTCCTTCAGGAATATCCCTGACTGAGCCTCCATGGCATCGATAACATCCCGAATCTGATACGCTATTGATTCCTCAGCAGCACGTACTACATGGGCTTTCCCAGCTCCTCGCGTAAGTCCTGAAATAACAGCCTTGGCACCGCTTTCCCAGTAGGGAGCACCAAGTCCTGCAAAAGCAGGTACAAGGTATACTCCAAGGGTATCTTGTACTTCAGAAGCAATATTCGGTGCAGACTGTGCATTTGGAATCAGTTGGAGTTCATCAACCAGCCAGGAAATGGTAGCCCCTGTACAATTGATGTTTCCCTCAAGCACATAAGTTACCTCATCCCCAAGAGCATACCCAATTGAAGCTACCACCTTCCCGTCAGTCATTACTGGTTTTTTACCGACATTCAGCATCACCGATGAACCTGTACCGTAGGTTGCCTTTGCCCTCCCAATTTCGGTGCAGCCCTGGGCAAAGAAAGCTCCATGGGAATCACCCGAGATGCCTGCAATTTCAACATCCAGCCAGTCAACAGCATCTGTACGCCCAGCTTTATGATCACAGGAAACTACCCGGGGCATCATGGAACGGGGAATGCTGAAGATGTTCAGCAGTTCGTCATCCCAGTCTTTCTCAGTAATATTAAACAGCTGAGTACGTCCGGCATTTGAGAAGTCCGTGATATGCTCTTTACCAGTGAGATTCCAAATCAACCATGAGTCTATGGTACCGAAGAGCAGGTTCCCCTGTTCTGCCCGCTCACGGACACCGGGAACCTCATCCAGTATCCAAGCCGCCTTCGCTGCTGAGAAATAGGGAGATAGTACAAGTCCGCTTCTCTCCTGTACTGTATTCGCATATCCTGACCGCTGAAGCTCAAGGCACAGCTGCTCCGCACGTGAACATTGCCATACGATTGCCGGATACACGGGCTTCCCAGTATGTTTGTCCCATACAAGGGTCGTCTCCCGCTGGTTTGACAAGGAGAGGCAGATCACATCATCAGAAGTGATCTGCTTTGCTTCCATGACCTGCATTATTCCGGAGAGGGTATTTTCATAAATCTCCTCAGGATCATGTTCCACCCACCCCTGTCTTGGATAATACTGTTTGTGTGGAACATCAACCCGGTGCTCAAGCTTGCCCTCCCGGGAAAAGACTATTGCCTTCGTCCCGGAAGTACTCTGGTCTACCGCAAGAAAATATTGTTTCATTGTCTATCCCCATTAAAGCATCGGTACTTCCGGTTCGCTGTTATGGTGATATACCTCCCAGCCGAGATAGGTACTTACCGCCTCACGGACCACGTCATCCCATTTTCCCCTCACCATAGCTACATGGTGTTCAAACCCATTTGCACAGAGGGTTTTCATGAGAAACTGGAGACGATCAACCTTGCAAACCGCTATTCCGCCGTCCATAGGGAAGGGATCATCGGTAAATTCACCCGCGCCTACATATCCTTTGATATATCCCTGTGTGTCGTCTGTTGAGATACGGAAGAATGTCATATCACCAGAGGCGACACGTCCTTTAATTGCTCCGAAGCAGATGCTCTTTCCAATGGTACCACCGAGAATATCAAGTTCGGAGATCTCAATGTCATTACCCATGAAGCTGCGCGGATAGTTGCTGCAATGGGTTGAAACACACTTATCAGGATCATCAGCGTAATTGTTATTCCAGTCAAGTAAGCCTGGAGCCTCTCCTGAAGCGAGCCGCAGGGCAAGCATCGACACAGCACCGGCAATATCCGCCTCACAAGCACTCGGCTTACCCCTTTCACCCATCAAGCTCATAGTCAGGCAGGTAGCACAGCCGAAAAGTTTCTCAACGGTATCCCAGCACTGGATCGCAGTAGCATCAAGCTCTTCCTCTTCTACCCATTCATCAACAGCCAGGGTAAAAGCAGCCTGTTTACCAACCTGCTCATCAGAAATTGCTTCAGGTATTGTTCCGTATGCCCTGAACTCCTTGATCTTTTTCTTTAAAAGTTCAGATTGTTTCAGCATCTTCTCCGCCCGATCGAGCATAACCGAGAGATCAATTGGAACAATTGTGATGCCTGAAGCCTGCAGAAGTTTTTCACTGAAACGAACCGTCTGGAAAGCTGCCGGTCGAGTCCCAATTAATCCAATACGCGCTGTGCTGAGACCTCTTACTACGCTGCAGATTCGTGCGAATCGATCGATATCTGCAATGAAAGCCTCACCGTCAACGTCACAGGTATGCAGTGCTGTATCGGTAAAGGGAATTCCGTACTGGTAGAGGTTATTACATACTGAGAGCTTTCCGCAAAATGAATCCCGGCGGGATGCAACATCTACCTTATCTGGATCATCGTTAGCAGCCTGAACCAGAACGGGAACCCTGCAACCGGAAAGTCGAATACTTTCGGCTATACCAATTTCATCACCGAAGTTCGGAAGAGAGACAATAATACCATCAATCTCCTCACGATGTTCTGCAAATAATTTGGCACAGACCTGGGCATCCTTACGGGTCTCAACTGCTCCGGTGGGTGTTGCATCTTTATTCAGAATTACAACACGGTGACCGAGACGGTCAAGCACTCCCAGCAGCTTCTCTCGATCATCAGCGGCTAAGGAGGGATTAAAAAACCCTCTTGTCCCGATTATTACGCCGAATGTGACATTGCTGTTTCCCATTTTTTTAACTCCAATTAACAACCTATTGATTTCTACTTTATTAACTTAACGTGTATCTTATTATAACACTAAGTTCATTATACTGGCTCGACCTAGATAAACTAGGTCGAGCCTACTCAACTATTCGATAGGAGGAGGTTACTCCTTAACATCAACGATAATGTTTCTAGCGATCCTGAGGAACTACATAGTAGTCAGCTGGCATGTGCTTCCTGATAGAATCTACGCCATCAAGCATTACCAGAGGTCCTGCAAAAGACAGTCCCGGTTCTCTATCATTCATCACGTCCCAAATTGCATCAGCTATTGAAGCACCAACGTCTCTTGGAAGTCTACCAACACTTCCCCTTAATTGTCCTGAAGCTATACTGTCCATCTCTTCAATCGTTCCACCCCAACCAATAACCGGAATTTGCTCTACAAGTCCTTCTTCACGGAGAGTCGCAAGGGATCCCATTGCCATGGAAGTAGATATAGCATGAATCAAATCAACATCTGGATATGCAGAAATGATTGCAGAGGTCTGAATAGCAGCCTGCTGCCTCTCAAAATTTGCGTAGTCTTCATAGACCACTTCAATATCTGACTCATCATGAAGGATCTCTCTAAACACATAGCCTCTCTGCTCTGTTATTTCGCCGGGGATACCATGAATAAGCGCAACCTTTCCAGTTCCGCCGAGATAATCCATCACCCAATCTGCAGCAACTCGCGCTCCATCCTGGTGCAGATATCCAGCATAATGCTTTGCACGGGGTTCATTTTCGTGCGGTGAAGCAAAATTCACAACAAAGGTTGGAATCCCGGCTTTGGCTGCCTCTGCTATTCCCCTTTGTGAAATATTGAAATCTGTCGGACCAATAACGATAAAATCAACTCCCATAACTACAAAGTCTTCAATAATTCGCAGCTGCTGATCATGCTGAGTTTCCCTAGCAGGTGAAGAAATTCTTAAGTCGTAATCAATACCCAGCTCTTCGAGCCTTTCTTCCATACCAATCATGTACTGTTCATAGACATCAGAAATATCAAAGCTTGGAGACGTATATCCAATTTCAATAGTTCTCTCAGTTAGATCAGCTTTTGGTTCAGCAGCTCCCTGACTGAATATAGTTGCAACCGGTAACATCATGAACACAATGATCAGTAGCGTTAACACTTTCCCTTTCATCTTCATATCCTTTACACTCCTTTTATTGTTTTTGCTTGTCCGAAGATCAAGCATTAATAAACACGGTATATCAATTATTCTGGTACTGCTAATTTGACATCATCTCTTTTAGCTTCTTTTCCCGCCACATATTAAACATGACTGCCAGGATAACAATGACCCCTTCTGCGACTCTTTGCCAGAACCATTCAACTCGAAGAAGAACCAGTGCATTTGCAACAAGCCCAAGAATCAGCGCACCTATGACAGAACCTACTATGCTGCCTCTTCCACCGAATAAGCTCGTTCCACCAATAATCACTGAAGCTATTACGTGAAGCTCCATTGCGTCTCCCAGAACTGCCTGAGTTCCATCAAGACGTCCTGTCAGTACAACTCCTCCAAAACCAGCCAGGGCAGCCATAAACACATAGACAAGCATCTTATAACGGGCAACAGGAATACCAGCCCTTCGAGCCGCTTCTTCATTACCACCAATTGCAGTGCAGTAACGACCGAACCTGGTATGAACAAAAAGTATGTGTCCAAACACAGCTATAAGAATTGCAACAATAATTGGTGCCGGTATACCAAAAAGGGATCCTTGACCAAGCCAAATAATCGGTTCCGGAAATCCATATCTAACTTCTCCAGCTGAGTGAACGAGAGCCAGACCACGATAAGATGCCATCATAGCTATTGTTGCGATAAACGGCGGTACCTTCACATAGGCTATGAGAATACCGATAAACAGACCCAAGACCATTCCGAATACAACGGAAAAAAGCATACCCATATAGGGATTCAACATCTGATCCATGACAAAGGCGCCCATAACAACTGAAGTCAGACCAAGAGTTGATCCAATCGACAAGTCTATACCACCTGAGGTGATTACAAATGTCATACCTACACTCAATATGATATAAACCGATGCAGCTCTAGCCACACGGATTAAGTTTATTGGAGATAGAAATCTCGGTGCAATTATCCCCATAAAAACTACAAGAATGAGGAGTAACCCAAGAGGTAAGACTACATGCAGGTTCTTTTCCGCCCAACCAAAAATATTATCTTTTATGCCTTTATTATTTGACAATGTTGTTTCAGACATTATTTCACTCCATATTTAGTTATTTAAACATCTAACCTTAAACTGTTTCTTTTTGACTAAGACTGCCAGTTATAATAGCCTGAGCAATTTTGTCTTTTGTTGTCTTCTTTTTTTCCAAGTCAGCAACGAGTTTCCCGCCTTTCATAACGAGAATACGTTCTGATACTGCGAGCACATGATCAAGATTATGGCTAATAATAATTATTGTTACACCAGTTGTCTCCTTTAGTTTTTCAATAAGATTAAGTACCTTTTTCTGCTCTTCAACTCCCAAAGCTGCTGTTGGTTCATCCATAATCAGCAGTTTCGGGTCTCCTTTGACAAATGCTTTTGCAAGCGCTACTGCTTGTCTCTGCCCGCCGGACATATGCTCTACTTGAGCTCTATATGATGGTAACGTTATACCAAGTCGGGTCATAAGCTCCTTTGCCTGTACATACATCTTTTTGTGTTTGATAATTTTAAAAACTGGATTATTGCTGAGTGGCTCTCTTCCAAGAAAAATATTTGCAGGAGCGCCCAAGGATGGAATGAGGGATAAATCCTGATACATAGTCTCAATTCCGAGATCTAACGCATCATGGGGGGTCTTTATGTGTTGTTTTTTACCGTCAAACCATATTTCTCCGAAATCTGGAACAACAGCTCCTGACACCATCTTTATTAATGTTGATTTTCCAGCGCCATTATCCCCCACAACTGCCACTGCTTCACCAGCAGCAATAGTAAACGAGACATCTTGTACTGCCTGTATTCCTCCGTAATGCTTACCTATTCCTTTAATTTCCAGCAACGCTTTTCTAGGCATAATTACTAGTTCTCCTTTTTAGAATCTCCAAGTCTTACCATTTGTATGCTTCGATATTTTTTCTTATTACTCGATAACTTTCGTTCATATAAATATTATCATGTTATTTTTGTGTTGTCAAAAATTTTTTTTCAATATTTGTTTGTTTTTTTCTTTTTTATACTTACGTTTTATCTTGTTGCCATATTTGAATTCTTTTATTACCACTGATAAACTGTATAAATGAAAAATTACTGGACATCGAAAACTATTGTATTCTATAATGATACGAAATATTGATGTTTTTTTACTTGTTAGTTTGTTTCTTTAAAGAGTTCATGCTGGAGTGTATCAGTAGTTTTCTCCAACATGAACACCTTATGAATTATTCTTATTTTTGATTTGTTTGTATTGGAGGATGATATATTGCTAGCGCAGGAGAGAAGAAAAAAAATTTACGAACTTCTTCAAGAAGACGGTAGTGCACGTGTAGGTAATTTGAGTATTGCTTTTAAAGTTTCTGAGCCTACTATCCGTCAAGATTTGGAAAAGCTTGAACAAGATGGTCTCATTATCCGAGAACATGGTGGAGCTATGCTTAAATCAGTTCCTCAACAAGTTAAGTCTTTATCATTACAGCATTTGGAGAACATGGAAAAAAAAGATAAAATTGCAGCTAAAGCTATTGAATATATTAAAAACGGCGATAGAATTATCCTTGATTCCGGATCAACAGTAACAGCAATTGCAAACAGACTAGGGGGTAAGGAGCGACTTACTGTAATAACCAATGCCCTTAATATTGCCCTCATTGTTGGAGCTGAAATTAGCTGTGATCTGCTGGTAACAGGGGGAGAGTTCAAGCCGCCAACATTATCACTAACCGGAGATAAAGCTGCCTCGTTTTTCCAGGATATGTACGTAGATAAACTTTTTCTTGCAACCGGTGGGATTTCTCCAAATTTTGAGCTTACTTATCCGAGCCTAAGCGATATATCCGTAAAGAAAGCAATGATAAAAGCAGCAACTATTGTATACTTAGTAGCAGATTCAACAAAAATCGGAAAATTGTCTTTTGCTTCTCTTGGATCTATCAAAGAAATCGATTATTTCATTACTGATTCTGGAATTACGAAAGATAACCTCGCCAGTCTAACAGATCTTGGAATAAAAGTCATTATTGCTGAATAAGTATATCATCCCTTATTTTGGTATTATTCTGTAACCGGACCCACTAAAATATTTTTTTAATTTCCTCTTGTTTTTCTTTTATTTTCGTTTATAATTATGATATGAATAATTACTTTCGATATTCTATTTTTATCTACGACTAGGAGGAACTTGATTTGAGCTCACACATCCAAATAGATACCATTCACAATATATCAAAAGACATTCGTATCAAATTATTACACATGATATATAATGCAAAATCTGGACATACTGGAGGAAGTCTTTCATGTGTAGATATTCTAGCTACGCTGTATTTTCGAATACTACGGTATGATTCTGCTCATCCCGATGATCCGAATCGTGATAGATTCATACTCAGCAAAGGACATAGTGTGGAAGCATACTATGCAACATTGGCTGAAGCAGGGTTTCTCTCCGATGAAGAACTACACTCTTATGGGGTTTTTAACACTAGACTTTTTGGACACCCGACAATAAAAATTCCGGGTATTGAAGCTGCTTCCGGAGCTCTTGGTCATGGGTTATCCATTGGCCTTGGTATGGCCATAGCCGCGATGAGAGACAATCGTGAAAGCAGAGTCTATGTGCTTATGGGTGATGGAGAACAAGCTGAAGGAAGTATTTGGGAAGCAGCTATGGCAGCGTCCCACTATCATGTATCGAATCTTGTGGCAATTATTGATAACAATAAACTCCAAATAAGCGGAAATGTTGATGATGTTATGAGGATATCCTGCCTGAAAAAGCGTTGGTCAGCCTTTGGCTGGAATGTGATCGAAGTTGATGGAAACAATATTCAAGAACTGATAAAGACATTTGAGGAATTGCAACGTAATCAAGAAGAACCAACACTAATAATTGCTCATACAATAAAGGGGAAAGGAGTCTCATTCATGGAGAATAACCCCGCATGGCACCATAAGGTTCCAACTGAAGAAGAATTGAAAACGGCAATATCAGAGCTGGAATCAGTATAGGAGTAAGGGAATATGAAGCCTACTAAAAATTTAAGCTGCCGACATGCATTTACACAAACTTTAACTGAAGAAGCAGTTCGTGATAATAGGGTATATGCAGTCACAACCGATGCTCGAGGTTCAGTTACATTGAATGACTATGCTAATCAACTTCCTGATCAATTTATTGAGCTTGGAATAGCAGAGCAAAATGCAGCTGGTGTCTCTGCTGGCTTGGGATTATCTGGTAAAAATGCATTTCTTTGCGGACCTGCATGTTTTTATTCAGCAAGAAATGTTGAGCAGATAAAAAATGATATTGCTTATTCTAATGCGAATGTAAAAATCATTGGGGTGAGTGGAGGTGTCAGCTATGGGGCTCTCGGAAGTACACACCATTCACTCCATGATATTGCACTTTACAGGTCTATACCAAATATTTCTATTATATTACCTGCAGATTTTGAAGAAACTGTATTGGCAACAAGGTATTTAGTACAAATGGATGGTCCTGTCTATATGCGTTTGGGAAGAAGCCCTGTACCAGATGTGTACGATGGAAACACAAGGCAATTTATTTTTGGGAAAGCAAACATCCTGAAAGACGGTTCTGACTGCACTATTGTTGCAACCGGGGAGACTGTTGCATATGCCGTTCAAGCAGCAGAGCTGCTGACAGAGAAAGGGTTCAATACAGCCGTACTCGATGTACATACAATCAAGCCATTAGACAAAGAAACAATTCTTGCATATGCGGAAAAGACAAAATGTATGATCACTGTAGAAGAACATAGTATATATGGCGGTCTTGGTGGTGCGGTCTCTGAATTACTCGCTAGCCATAGACCAACACCTATGAGGATCATTGGTTTTCAGGATGAATTCCTGCCGGCAGGAACTTCACAAGAATTATTTTCATATGCTGGTATCACTTCAGAACATATAGCTAAGCAAACCATTGATATTATTGAGAAAAGTAAGTGACTTCAGGTTTATAATTCCCCTTGCGCCGGCGGCACCTATTAGTTAGTATGTGCTTGTAACTGGAGGTTATCCTATGGCACTGACCCGCTTCGGCGTTTCCATGGAAGAGGATCTGGTGGAGATGCTCGACGAGATCACCCAGAGTGAAGGGTATGCTAACCGCTCGGAGACTCTTCGGGCTCTTGTAAGAAAGGAGCTGGTGCGCACGGTGCAGGAGGACGATAACCGGGAGATCGCAGGTATCGTCACCTTGATATACCAGTACGGCCACACCCGCAAGGAGGTACCCATGGAGGGGTTCCCTACCCTCCGTATTACCGCAAATCTACAGGTGCATCTGCACCATCATATCTGCCAGAAAGTGATAACCCTGCAAGGTGCAGCCCGGGATGTTACGGGCTGGGCAAGGAAAGTGATTTCCCAGCGGGGAGTGGTAGGAAATCTTACTATCATGGCTACTGAAGATATCTATGACCTGCTCTCGCCTGAGCACGAATCCTGATAAGAGATGTTGAGTATATGAAATATAAACTGGAAACAATACCGGTATGGGACGCGATCGAACAGCAGGAGGAACCCTGCCTGTTCTGTTTTCTTTCAGCTGAGACTGAAAAACGAAAAGTATCCTTTTACCTCGGCAATTCTGTCATGAACCCCGAAACCCGGGTTAAGGTGAACAGCATGGGGTTTTGCCCGGACCACTATGCCATGCTGGCAGAAGCAGGAAAACCCCATGGGGTCAGCCTTATGGCACATACCAGGCTCCAGGAGACCGCAAAACTTCTGCAGAACAGCTTAGAGGAACAGAACAAAGCACACTCCCCCCGGGGGGTAAAAAAGTCTGCTGACCGTATAAATGCGGTGATGGATGCACGTGAGCAGGGATGCCTGATCTGCGAGAGTATGGAAAGAAGCCTTAACAGGTACCTCTATACCTATATTCATCTCTGGCACACCGATGAATCCTTTCGCGAGACAGTCTCAGCTTCAAGAGGTATCTGCCTGTACCACTATCCCAAGCTCCTGCGCATGGCGCCGGAGGTGCTGTCCCGCAGGGATCTCCAGGAGTTCTGTACTGCCTTCTCTTCCCTTATGCAGCAGTGGCTCAAAACCACCATTGATGATGTTGACTGGCAGACCCAGCGCTACAAGGCAGAGCATGCAGGAAAGGACTGGAGGGGATGTGAAGATGCCCATAAGAGAGCTGTGTACCGGGAAATCGGAAAGGGTCGGCTGAAGGATTCGTAATCCCTGTTTATTCCTTCTGGAATTTGGGTTATACTGAGTGATATTGTGGTAAGGACGGCCTATGAAGGATCTGCCCCAGGGGCTGTACGAACTTCTTGATACAGAGGCTCTTGAGGAACTCATTAAGGACCTGCAGCTCTCCGAGCGGACACGATGGGAACCGGTAGACGAGCAGCGGCTTTTTCATGCAATAACACTCCCTATGGCCAAGGAACTGGCCAGATGGCTGCAAAGAGAAATTGCTTCCGGCCGGGGAACCCTTTATGACAGGATTCATGACTCTATCAGGAGTCAGCATCTCCTTGAACACCTGCTGCACTCCTGCATGCCCTTGGAGCCAAAGATTCTCACACAGATCACTCCGATTCCGCCTGAGCCGGAAATCATAAAACGTCCCGATACCCCGCTTTCTGAATCAGCCCTGCTCACGGGTGCATCCAAGTCACCTACCCTGTACAGCCAGATGGAAAAGGAGCTTGCTTCCTGTGACAGAGCCGACTGGCTGGTCTCTTTTATCAAGTTTTCCGGGATACGCAGACTGTATCCCGCCCTGCAGGCATTTACCCGGACTCC
>SKJE01000008.1 GCA_007116075.1 Spirochaetia bacterium | reverse complement strand
GGGGTTGAAACCACCTTCTGGGGCTGGCACCTGATATTCGCCGACCTGGCGGATATCCTGAAGCATGACCAGAATAACTCCCTGCTGATATCAGCAATTGGAGTTGCGCTTATCGCCATGGTATTCTTTCGCTCCGCATTCCTCGGCCTGCTGGCATTGGTTCCCCTGGCAACAGGGCTGTTTATCACCTATACCTGCATGGCGCTGCTGAAGATCCCCATGGATATGTCTTCGGCTATGACCGCAAGTATAGCTATTGGAGTCGGTATAGACGACGCAATTCACTTCCTGATCCATTACCGAAGAACCAGGAAGCGCTCTGTACCTGTGCGGGAAGCTGTCCTGGAAACTATCACCGTAACCGGAAGACCGATCCTGCTGACCTCCATGGCTATTGTGGGCGGCCTGATGATGCTGGTATTCGCATCCTTCAGGCCGGTAGTTTTCTTCGGTCTGCTCATATCCCTCGCCCTTACCGGCGCCTGTCTGGGAACCGTATTGGTGCTTCCCTCCTGGCTGCTCTGTATAACCAATCTTAAGGAGCGTCTTACGGGGAGGAAGGAGGAAGAGACTCAACCACCATCGAGTCGGTAATCTCTTCGGTAAGTTTCCGGATATGTTCCTGAACCACAGATGTGATTTCAGAAAGAGGAACAAGCTTTTTCTCCCCGTCTCCTCGCAGGGATAACTCCACCGCGTCCTCCTGGAGGGTCCGTTTCCCGATTACTATCTGGATCGGCAAACCGATTAATTCCGCATCGGTAAACTTCACCCCCGGAGAATCCTTCCGGTCATCATAGAGCACCTCAATCCCTGCATCACAGAGCTGTTTGTAGATCTCCTCGGGTTCATCTCCCTGTTTCACTAGGCTCACCAGGTGCACCTGATACGGAGCTACCGTGATCGGCAGTTTCAGCCCCTTCCCGTCGTGGTACTCCTCGGTAAGACAGGCCAGCAGCCGGCCGACACCAATACCGTAGGATCCCATGACTACAGGTTTTCGTTTACCCTCTACATCCTGGAAATAACAGTCCAGTGACTCGGAGTACCGTGTCCCGAGCTGGAAGATATTCCCCACCTCAACACCCCTGCTGGAGCGCATGGGCATACCGCAGACAGAACAAGCTGATCCCTCCTGGGCGGCTGCAATATCTGCTGTAATCCCCTCATAATCCCGTCCATAATTGGTATTCATGAGATGGTATCCCGGTTCATTCGCACCGGCAGTGAGATTCTGGGAACCGACCACGCTGTCATCCGCTACGACAATGCAGTCCCTGGCGCCGATGGGTGATCCGTACCCGGGCTCCATGGAGCAGGCCCTGATCTCATCATCTGCAGCTCCCCTGAGTTCCTTGGCTCTTACTGCCTTCTGCAGTTTCGCCTCTTCCACCTCCAGGTCACCCCGAATCACTGCGATGATCAGCTTCTGGTACTCCTGCTGGTCTTCCCCGGTAAAGGTTCCCATGAGAAAGACTGCCTTAGCAGTCTTGCGCTCGGGGATCGAGAGATATTCAGCCAGGGCCTTGATGGTGGGTGTATTGGGAGTTTCAACCTTTTCAAGGGGAAGCATCTCTTCGGGAAAGAGTTCCTTTTCGAAAGCAGCGATCTGCCGGTTTGCAGTATAGCCGCACTTATCACAGATGATAATGGTATCCTCTCCGATCGGGCTGAGGTACATGTATTCATGGGCAACGCTTCCACCCATCATGCCTGAATCGGATCCTACAGCTATTACAGAGAGACCGCAGCGGCCGAAGATCTTGAAGTACGCCTCATAATGGCGCTCATACTGTTTAACCAGGCCTTCATGGTCTGCATCAAAGCTGTAGCTGTCCTTCATGGTAAATTCCCGAACTCGGATAAGCCCGGCCCGGGGTCTCGGGTCATCCCTCCACTTTGTCTGGACTTGGTAAACCAGGGAGGGCAGCTGTCGATATGAGTCAATCTCCTGTGCAGCCAGGGCGGTTACTGCCTCTTCATGGGTCATGGCAAGCACCATATCCCGGCCTACCCGATCCTTAAAACGACTCAGCTCCTTGTCGATGGAGTAAAATCGCCCGGTCTGCTTCCAGATATCCGCCGGGTTCACCACGGGCATGGAGATCTCCTGGCCGCCGATGCGGTCCATCTCTTCACGGATGATCTGCTCAATCTTCTTCAGGGATCGGAATCCCAAGGGCAGGGCAGAAAAAATCCCCGCTCCGAGCTGTTTAATAAACCCCGCGCGCAGCAAGTATTCATATCCCTTGCTGTCCGCACCGGTGGGAGCCTGTCGTAATGTTCGTGAAAAGAGCCGGGACATCCTCATGGCACATCTCCTGTATGCAGTGTTGTGATGGGAATCAGAGTATCAAATTCTCACCGGAGAGACAACTGTGCACTGTGTATGCCGGCAGCCATACCAGTGGACCACGCCGCCTGGAGGTTGTACCCGCCGGTCTCACCGTCAATATCAATCACCTCTCCGGCAAAGAAAAGCCCCGGGACCAGGGTCGATTCCATCGTCTTCCGGTTGATTTCCCTACGGGAGACACCTCCTGCACTCACCATAGCGGAGGGAAAGGTTCCGGGAGATGAGATGGTGCAGCGGAAGGAACAGGCCATCTGCTCGATCCTGCGGAGTTTCTCCTTCGAAGTCTCCGCTGCCTTCCCCTTCCCGGGTATTCCTGCAGCTTCCAGCAGGGTTTCCGCCATCCGCCGGGGAATCCCGCTGCGCTGCACCAGGGTCTGCACAGTGATGCCCCCTGACAAGGATGAACTCAACCTTCCGTCAGAGGTGAAGTCAAACTCCAGCACATCTCCTGCCTCCATATACCGGGAACGGTTGAGAATCGCTGGTCCTGAATACCCTCTGGGAGTTATCAGAAGATCATCCTGGTGGGACAGTATCTTTTTATTGTTTCGGTAGAGGGACATACGGGCTTTCCTGAATGATAGACCGGACAGGTTGGAAAGGATATGGTCGGACACCTCAACTGCGCAGAGCGCCGGCTTTGGTTCAACAATCTCATGGCCTAAGGATCGGGCAAGAGAATATCCGTCACCAGCGGATCCGGTGGCGGGGTAACTCGCCCCGCCGGAGGCAAGAATTACACGTTCTGCCCGATATCTGCTGTGATCCCGGCAGGTTATACAAAATCCCTCTTCTATACGACTTACCGCTGCACCGCAGATGATGCGTACCTTTGATGTACGGCACTGGTTCACCAAAGCCTCAAGCACATCAGAGGCTTTGCGTGACTTGGGAAACACCTTCCCCTGTTCTTCAGCATAGGTTGCAACCCCCCGATCAGCAAAAAACGCTCTGGTATCATCGCTTGTCCAGGAGTAGAAGGCTGGTTTAAGAAATGTCCCGGCCGGTCCCATATGGGAAAGCAGCTGGACTGGACTGCCCTGGTGGGTCAGGTTGCACTGTCCCGAACCGGTGATAAGCAGTTTCCTGCCCGGCAGGCTGTTCTTTTCAAGAATATAAACTTCCGCCCCCCTGTTCGCCGCTTCTATGGCGGCGAACAGGCCAGCGGGACCTGCCCCGATCACACATATGGTCATTCAGCCTCGTCTTCTTCAGGAAGGTCCAAGGTGAGATGCAGATCCTTAAGCTGTTCGGAATCCACCACGGAGGGTGAACCGTCCATAGGTGATATTCCCGCAGAATTTTTTGGAAAGGCAATGACTTCCTTAATTGAAGTTTTCCCCGCCATAATCATCAGTAGTCGATCCAGCCCGGGAGCAATTCCTCCATGGGGAGGAGGACCAAACTGAAAGGCCTTAAGGAGGAAACCAAACCGCTCTTCCGCCTCATCCTCACTGAACCCTACTATCCTGAATACCCGTTTCTGGATTTCCGGGTCATGAATTCTTATTGAACCTGATGCAAGCTCATATCCGTTGAGCACCAAGTCATAGAGATCCCCCTTCACCGATCCCGGATCCTCTTCCATGGTATCAAGGAACTGCTGCTGGGGCATAGAGAACATGTGGTGTGCCGCTTCCCACTTATGCTGATCATCATCCCATGCGAAGAGCGGGAAGTCCACAATCCAGCAGAAGGCAAATCGGCTGCTGTCTGCAAGGCTAAGGTCCTTGCCCAGCCGGCTCCGGACAGCTCCCAGGGAGGTACATGCGGTTTCCCACATATCGGCAACCATCAGGATCAGGTCTCCAGGTTCTGCCCCGAAGGCACTCATCATATCCGCCTGCTGGTCTGCAAAAAATTTAGCTACCCCGCCGTCAAACCCATCATCGGTGACCTTGATCCATGCAAGCCCCTTTGCCTGATAGATTTTCGCAGTATCTTCCAGCTGGGAAATCTGTTTACGTGAATAGCCGCCGCATCCCTTGGCAGTAAGAGCCTTTACATGACCCCCTGAGTCCAGCACACTCTGGAATGCCTTGAAGCCGCTGTTCCGGGCAAACTCATCGGCATCGTGAAGTTTCATATCAAACCTGATATCTGGTTTGTCGCTGCCGTAGATATTCATCGCCTCATGATAGGAGAACCGGGGAAAGGACTCCGGCAGGGTTATCCCCATAGTCTCCTGAAAGATGTGCTGAAACATCTGCTCGGTAATCTTGAGCACATCATCCCGGGACACAAAACTCATTTCGACATCAATCTGGGTGAACTCAAGCTGCCGGTCCCCCCGGGCATCCTCATCCCGGTAGCACCGGGCAATCTGGAAATACTTATCAAGTCCGGAAATCATGCAGATCTGCTTAAAAAGCTGGGGAGACTGGGGAAGTGCATAGAACTTGCCCGGCTGTATCCTGGAGGGTACCAGAAAGTCCCTTGCCCCCTCCGGGGTGGACTTGATCAATGTAGGTGTCTCAACCTCATAAAATCCGCGGCTTGAAAAGAACTCACGCACTGCATAGGTCACCTCATGGCGGAGCCGCATCCGGGCCTGCATCCCCTCTGAACGGAGATCAAGATAGCGATAGGCAAGCCTGAGGTCCTCCTTCGCATCACTCTCCTCTTCTATCATGAACGGCAGGGTGGCACAGCGGGAGAGCACCTGCATCTTCTGCACCGCAAGTTCTATCTCGCCTGTTCCCATATCGGGATTGATCATCCCCTCCGGGCGCAGCTGCACAACTCCCTCAACGGCTATGCAGTACTCCATCTTCACCGCTTCAGCCAGCTGCTTCAGCTCTTCAGGTGCATCCTCACCAATAACGGTCTGGGTAATACCGTAGCGGTCCCGCATATTGATAAACTGGATACCGCCGTGGTTTCTGCTTCGATGTACCCATCCATTCAGTACAACCTG
>SKJE01000176.1 GCA_007116075.1 Spirochaetia bacterium | reverse complement strand
TCGGTGCTCTATGATGAGAATGCCTCCTGCCATGTTGCCCTCGGTCAGGGATATTCGGGCTGTTTGAATGTGGATCCTCCGGCTGTTACCGATGAGCTGAAGCGGCAGTATAACTGCAATATATCCATGGAACACTCGGATGTAATGCTCGGTTCAGCCGCCACAAAGATTACCGCGGAGGGGTATGACGGCAGGACTCACCTCATCATGGAGAAGGGAAAACTGCTAGTTTAGTTCTGCAAAGAGCCTGAGTCCAATCAGGGTATGCCAGGGATCAACATGATCGATCCGGTTGATCACCGGGAGGGCTATTTTAGAGAGCCCTCCGGTGGCTATGACATAAAGCTTCTCCCCGATTTCAGCTTCTGTACGTTCAATAATGGAGTTCACCAATCCTGCATACCCATAGATCACCCCTGACTGAATAGCTGTCACGGTATCGGTACCAAGTACCGAAGGGGGTTCACGGAGCTCCACCTGGGGAAGCTGTGCTGTCCCGGTGGACAGGGCCTTAATAGCAGAGTTCAGTCCCGGTGCAATAGAGGCTCCCAGCAGGACACCCTCTCCGGATATGGTAATAAAGGTCAGGGCAGTGCCGAAATCGATAACCATGGTCGGCTTCTTTGCCAGATGGTGGGCTGCAGCTGCATTGGCAAGCAAATCACTTCCAAGTTCAGCCGGAATACTGGCAGGATCCAGTCCAGTCTTGATCTTGTGGCTTACCAGAAGAATCGGTGCATGAAAGAGTCTCTGAAGCACTTCCTCAAACACACCGGTCAGGTTCGGCACTACACTGGAAAGCACAATCTTGTCAATTGCATCAGCTGAAATGTGCTCCATGGACAATAGCTGGTGGAGTATCACGGTGTATTCATCTACGGTGCGTTTATAGTTTGTGGAGACTCGCCAATGGGCTACCCAGTCTTCTCCCTGTGAAATTCCCACTACTGCATTGGTATTCCCAACATCTGCAACCAGTACCATAGGTCGGCCTCCTTGATTAAATGGTCAACGAGAGATGTGATTCGTACATCTCATCCCGCAGAATGCGAATCTCCTCACTATTTAGGTATTCATCCAGGCTCATCATTTTATCAATGAGTCCGTGGGGAGTAAACTCAACAATCCGGTTAGCCACAGTATCAACGAACTGGTGGTCATGACTGTTGAAAAGGATAACCCCGGGAAACTCAATCAATCCGTTGTTCAGTGCCGTGATCGCTTCAAGATCAAGATGGTTTGTCGGTTCATCCAGCACAAGGACATTTGCACTGGAGAGCATCATCTTAGAAAGCATGCAGCGTACCCGCTCTCCCCCGGAAAGGACCAGGATACTCTTCAGCGCTTCATCCCCGGAGAAGAGCATCCTCCCCAGAAAACTCCTGATATAGGTATCATCCTTCTCCACTGAGAACTGCCGCAGCCAGTCGGTTATGGAGATATCCTCCTGAAAATGGGAACTGTTATCCTTCGGGAAGTAGCTTACCGACGTGGTGACACCCCAGTCAAAGGATCCGCTGTCAGGTTTATCATGGCCGGTGATCATCTCAAAAAGTGTGGTTTTCGCCAGGTGATGGGGTCCTACAAAGGCGATCTTATCTCCGTTGTTTACCAGCAGGTTCAAGTCCTGAATCACTGCTTCGCCGTCGACTGTCTTGGACAGATTCCTGATGTTCAGGATATTCTTCCCCGGCTCCCTCTCAGGTTTAAAACTCACATAGGGAAACCGCCTGCTGGTGGGTTTGATATCATCGATGGTTAGTTTTTCAATGAGTTTCTTCCTGCTGGTGGCCTGACGCGCCTTGGATGCATTGGAGCTGAACCGCTGGATAAAGCTCTTCAGTTCAGCAATTTTATCTTCCCTCTTCCGTTTGTCATCCCGCATCTGCTTGCGGGCGAGCTGGCTTGCCTGATACCAGAAGTCATAGTTGCCTACATAGAGCCTGATCTTGGTAAAATCAATATCGACAATATGGGTACATACCCGGTTGAGAAAGTGCCGGTCATGGGAAACCACGATTACGGTATTGTCAAAGCGGTAGAGGAAATCCTCCAGCCAGTTGATTGACTCAAGGTCCAGGTGGTTGGTGGGCTCATCCAGCAGCAGGATATCAGGGTTACCGAAGAGCGCCTGGGCAAGAAGCACCCGTACCTTCAGGTTGTCTTCAATCTCCTCAAGGCGCTTATTATGAAGGTGCTCACTGATACCAAGGCCTGAGAGCATCGTAGCGGCCTCTGCCTCTGCCTCCCAGCCTCCCAGTTCAGCGAAATCTATCTCCAGTGTAGCGGCAGCAATGCCGTCCTCCTCGGTGAAGGACTCCTTGTCGTAGATTGCCTCCCGCTGCATCATCACATCATAGAGCTTCCGGTAACCCATGATCACCGTATGCAGCACTGTATACTTGTCGTAGGCGAAATGATCCTGTTTCAGCACCGCAAGCCGTTCACCGGGGGTGATGATGATATCACCGGTATCTGCCTCAAGTTCACCGGATAAAATATTCAGGAAGGTGGATTTACCCGATCCGTTGGCGCCGATGACGCCGTAGCAGTTTCCATGGGTGAACTTCAGGTTGACATCTCTAAAGAGAACCCGTTCCCCGAAGGAGAGTTTCAGATTAAGTACATTGATCATGCGTTACCTCGACTGATAGGATATATCAAAAAGAAAGCCAGCCCTATGAACAGCAGGCTGGCAATTACAACAACTAGTCCCTAGGGGAATCGAACCCCTCTCTGAAGACTGAGAATCTTCCGTCCTAGCCGATAGACGAAGGGACCATGTAATAAGCTGGCCGAGAAGGATTTGAACCCTCACAAACAGAACCAGAATCTGTCGTGCTACCATTACACTATCGGCCAATGCTTGAACAAGGTGTAATATAGTAAAACAGTAAAAAATTGTCAATACGTTCTATTCACTCTCATAGTCTATCAATGTGCGTACGGTATACCCCTTGAGCAGCTGCTTGTAGGGAAGAAAGGGCAGTCCTATAATACAGAACACCTCATGCACCTTGGCTCCAGCCTCGGTAATCAGGTCCACTGCAGCACGGACAGTTCCTCCTGTGGCAATCAGGTCATCGACAACCAGGAAGTTTGTCCCCTTCTTCACGTCCTCTTCATGGACCTGGATGGTATCAATACCGTATTCAAGTGAGAAGGTTTTCTCCAGGGTTTTCCCTGGCAGTTTCCCCTTCTTACGCACCAGAATGATAGGAAGCCCAAGCTTCTCCGCAACGGGTGCGGCAAAGAGAAACCCCCGTGCCTCAATGCAGGCTATGGCATCTATCCCGGAATCACGGTACTGGTCAACCATCCAGTCAATACAGTACTTGAATGCCTCAGGATTTGTCAGAATACTGGTAATATCATAGAAAAGGATCCCTTCCTTGGGAAAGTTGGGAATCTTCCTGATTGCTCCGTCCAGATCAAAGTGTTTATTCATAGGTTTCCTCACTTTCTTACAGCATCGGATAGGAGCGTTTAAATGCCTGTACCCGAGGAAAGGCCTGCAGGGAATAGGCATCCCGATCTCCACGCTGTAGGTATTGATATCCGATCCCGGCAATCATGGCGCCGTTATCGGTGCAGAGTTTCAAAGATGGGAAGATAACCTCTCCCTCAAGGGTTTTCAGCTCACTTCGCAACAGAGAATTTGCAGCAACACCGCCGCCTGCCACTACCCGCTTCAATCCGGTAAAGGTGAGGGCCTTCCTGATGCGCTTCATCAGGATCTCCACAGCTGCCCGCTGGAAGCTGGCGGCTATGTTCTCAAGGCTCTTCTCCCCTTTCCCCGTATAGAACTGATCTGACTGATTTATAACAGCAGTCTTCAGTCCAGAATAGGAGACATCAAATTCGTGATTACCCTTGTGCAGGGAGGGATCGGGAAAGTTATAGGTGTGCATATCGCCCTTTTGGGAAAGACGGTCAACTATAACTCCGCCGGGAAAGCCCATATTATAATGCTTGGCCACCTTGTCGAAGGCTTCTCCAATCGCATCATCAATAGTTGTTCCCAGCACCTCAATCTCGTCAAATCCGGTTACCCGGGATATCACCGTATGGCCTCCGGATACCAGCAGTCCCAGGAAGGGATATGCTATTTCCTGTTCCAGATGGGGTGCGTAGAGATGCGCCCTGATATGATCAACCCCGACAAAGGGGATATTTCGTGCATAAGCCAGGGATTTAGCAAAGTTAAGCCCCACAAGCAGGGATCCAACCAGACCGGGTCGATTGGTCACCGCTATACCGTCGATCTCATCAAGGCTCACCCCTGCCTGGTCCAGGGAACGCTGCACCACCGAGGAGATCCACTCTGTATGAAGTCTTGAGGCTATTTCAGGAACGACACCGTCGTAGGGACGGTGAAGTTCAATCTGAGTTGCTACTTCATTGCTTAATATGGTTCGTCCGTTCTCCACTACTGCTGCGGAGCATTCATCACAGGATGTTTCAATACCAAGAATCTTCATTCACTTGTCCCATAAGAAAGTAATAGAGCTCCTCATCACTTATTCCGGAGCCCATCATGTCAGGAAACAGTTCCAGCAAATAATCAGCCACACCATCGACCCAGACAGTACCAGATACATAGGGAGGTCTGGTGGACGTTTTCTTTGCAGGGGTTTCCCGCGTCTGTATTGCATCAATAACCGCCTGCTTTGTTCGTTCCAGATCTCTACCCCTCGTCGTAAGTGTTTTGCCACTACAACATACGTGCTAAAACTGTTCTGGTCAAGTACAGCGTCAATGAGGAGCGTATTGCATTTTTTACCACTTTTCACTATATTTTGCCTAGTTTCAGCCAAAATAGCTCAGCGGTAGAGCAACGCACTCGTAATGCGTAGGTCGTGGGTTCAATTCCCACTTTTGGCTCTTGTACCTGATATCAGTAGTGTAATTACTGGTTCTGATCCTGTCTCACATGTACATCGCAGTGGTTAGGAAAATCCTCTATTGTAGATTACGGGCATCTGTCTCTTCCACTTTTTCCATGTTTCGTCGTCTGTAATCAGATCAGCCATAAAATGGGCAACATGAATCCGGCTGGTCTTGCCCGCATTGAAAACAGCACTTCGAGTGGGTGATGGATATATTTCATACTCGGTGACGCTCTTTTCATTGACGAGCGTATCCGGCCTGACAACGGTCCACTCAATGACGTTATCATTCAAGCTGCCGTTGGTTCGCAGATAATCCGCGGCCTTCTCGTTGTCTAGGTGAGGCGGCAAGAGTCGGCGAATCAAGCCGACCACACACCGCTGGCCCATCGAAATCGGTTCGTCAAGATCACG
>SKJE01000057.1 GCA_007116075.1 Spirochaetia bacterium | reverse complement strand
GGCAGGGTAAGCCGGTCACCGTATTCAGCTCAACTGAGCTGGCTGCACTTGATGAGAGCGGTCCGGGATACTCCGTCTCCCCGGAGCTGACCAGAAAGCGGGTCGAGGAAAAACGCCTTGCGATGGGGAAAAAATCCACAGTCATCGTAGCCGGAGGCTACGGAACCGATCCCCAGGGACAGCCGAGACAGAGTGCCCACCATGGTGGAGAACTTGCCGCAACAACCCTGGCCAGTCTGCTGGATGCATCAAGTGTTACCATCTGGCATCCGGATTCCTTCGTAATGACAGCCGATGCCCAGGAAGTGCCCAGCGCCCAGGTGATATCAACATTGAGCTATGCAGAGGCTACGGAGTTAGCGTACTTCGGTGCCCGGGTACTCCATCCCCATGTGATGGTACCGGTGATCGCTACATCAATACCGATCTATTACCGCAATCTCCTGCATCCCAAGGATCCCGGCACCTGTGTAAGCAGGGACTGCGGTTCACCAGATAATCTTCCTGTAAAGGGATTCTCGGTTATCCATGATGTTGCCCTGATCAACGTAGAGGGGGCAGGTATGATTGGAGTCCCCGGGATCTCCTCCCGCCTGTTCAGTGCCCTCAGGGAGCGGGGGATATCGGTGATTCTTATCAGCCAGGCATCAAGTGAACACTCAATCTGTTTGGCCGTACCCGAACCCCAGGCAGGACTTGCTGCCGGGACAGCCAGGGCTGTTTTTGCAGAAGAGCTTGAACAGGACAAAATCCACTCCATTGAGGCGATCCTGGACTGTGCAGTTATTGCCGCAGTAGGGGAGAGCATGCCGGGAACCCCCGGTATCGCCGCGGCTTTCTTTGGGGCATTGGGAAAGGCGAAGATCAATGTTATGGCAATCGCCCAGGGATCAAGTGAGCGGAATATCAGTGCGGTCATCCAGTCGGGGGACACCAAGCGTGCCCTGCGTACCCTCCATGCGGGGTTCTTCCTTTCCAACCAGACCATCAGTATCGGACTGCTTGGTCCGGGGCTTATTGGAAAAACCTTGCTGAAGCAGATCAATCTGGAGACAGAACGACTGAAGCAGGACTTCGGGGTGGACCTTCGCGTCAGGGCGATTGCCAACTCGAGAAAGATGCTTCTGGAGGATTCCGGTATTGATCTTGATCAGTGGGAAGCGCACTTTGAAGAGTCCTCTGTACCGGTGGATCTTGATCGGTTTGCCAAGGTGGTAGCTGCGGATTACTTTCCCCACTGGGTGGTTATCGACTGCTCCACCTCTGATGAACTGCCCAAGCGGTATGTTGAATGGATTGAACGGGGC
The DNA here is from genome assembly GCA_007116075.1 of Spirochaetia bacterium. Taxonomy (GTDB): domain Bacteria; phylum Spirochaetota; class Spirochaetia; order PWKH01; family PWKH01; genus PWKH01. The sequence goes on along the minus strand of SKJE01000057.1, from coordinate 4,094 downwards.
ATTCATATCATAACTCCCAATAAGAAAGCCGGTACTGCCGAGAAATCATACTATGACAGCCTTATGAGGGCGGGCCGGGCCTATGGAAAGCACTTTCTCTATGAGACTACCGTCGGCGCAGGACTGCCGATCATCGGCACCCTCAAGGACCTCATCCAGACTGGAGACCGGATCAATAAAATTGAAGGGGTGTTCTCGGGAACTCTGGCGTATCTCTTCTGGAAATACAACGGTACCGTGCCCTTCAGTGAACTTGTGAAGGATGCAAAACAGCTGGGGTACACCGAACCGGATCCCAGGGACGACCTGTCCGGTATGGATATCGTACGTAAAACCGTCATTCTTGCCCGTGAAATCGGACTGGATATCAATGTCGAGGATGTCCCGGTAAAAAGCCTTGTACCATCAGAACTGGAGGATGTGCCCATGGAGGAATTCCTGGAACGGTTCTCCATGGTCGATGAACAGATGCTGGAAATGTACCACGCTGCCGATAAGCGTGGGGAGATGCTCAAGTATGTTGGAGTCATCGATACCGACGGATCCTGCAGGGTGGAACTGCGGGGGTACCCCAAGGACCACTCCTTCGCGCGAATTACGGGCACTGACAACATAGTTGCCTTTACCACCAAGCGGTACCATGACCAGCCCCTGGTGATCCAGGGACCCGGAGCAGGGCCTGACGTCACCGCAGGAGGTGTCTTTGCGGACCTCCTGCGGCTGGCTTCCTACCTGGGAGCCCGTTTCTAGACAGTTGTTTCTGCTATACACCCCGCCTGGCGATTACGTATTGTCAGGCGGGTAACACTTCCCTCTCCAAAAACCCTTTCCATCCAGGATCTGTAGGATTCCAAATGCTCCAGGGGTATATAGGCCTGGATAGTCCCCGCGAAGCCTCCCCCGTGAACCCTGCATGCCCCTGAAGTCCCAGTATGCTGGAAAAAGAGCTCCGTCAGGGCAAGAGCAGTTGAAATTCCCTGCTCTTCCGGCAGGGTAGTGGGATAAGAATTCTGGAGCAGCTGGATTGATGAGGCTCCGGATTGGTTTACGAGATCAAGATACCCCATAATATCTTCATCCTTGAGGGCTTGCACCTGCTCTGTGACCCGCTGGTTGTCCAGGACGAAATGGAGTGACCGCAGCCATGCCCGGTCGCCTGCAGCACTCCGGATGCGCTGGATATTGTCCAGGAGTTCCTCAAGGGTAACCCCCCGCAGGTGATCCCTGCCCAGCAGCTTTGCCGCGGCTTTCATCTCCTCAGGAATTGCCGCATAGCAGGGGGTAAGATGTGCATGGTTGCCCCCGGTATCGGTGACACAGAGGCTGTAGCCGAAGTGGGCAAAATCAATATCCAGCCGGTCAATCTGCGGCTCTGAGGGATCCTGGAAGTCAATGGCCGCCACTCCTCCGCATGAACAGGCAACCTGGTCCATTAACCCGGAGGGTTTGCCGAAATATCGGTTTTCACTGTACTGCCCGGCCTTGGCAATTTCAACAGGACTGAACCGGCTGTCAGCGTAGAGGGTATTGAATATCGTTCCGATAATCACCTCCACCGCAGCGGAGGAACTTAGACCTGATCCTTTGAGCACCCGGGACGTAGTAAAGGCTTGGAACCCCCTGAGTTCAACACCTGAAGATCGGAAATAGTCTGCAATACCGCGAACCAGCGCCTCGGTGGTTCCCTCCTCTTCACTCCGGTACTCGGTAGAACTGATGTCCACATGGACTTCGGGATACCCCTCAGAGATAAGCAGCACCTGGTTGTCAGCCCTCGCACTGACAGCTCCTATCGTATCCAGATTGATCGATGCTGCGAGCACTCTGCCGTGGTTATGGTCGGTATGGTTTCCTCCCAGCTCAGTGCGACCGGGGGTTGAGAAGAGCAGCAGCCGCTCTCCCTCAGGGGGAGAAAAATACTCACTGTAGGACGCTATGAGCCCTTCGTACCGGGACTGCACATCCTGCTGGTCAGCATGGGCGCCGTAGAGTTGTTGGATCATTTCCCTGTCAATCAGCATGAAAACCCTCCTGGGTATAATGGATCTCTGGTAGTTCAGCCAGCCGTCGGGCACTCTGTTCAGGAGTAATGTCCCGCTGGGCCATGGCCATCATTTCGTAGCCCACCATAAACTTCTTAATCTCAGCGCTGCGCAGCAGCGGCGGGTAGTAGTGCAGGTGCATATGGGTTCCCTGAAACTGCCTGTCCCCTGTCGCCGCCTGGTGGATTCCCATGGAGTAGGGAAATGAGGTGAGAAAGAGATTGTCGTACTTGATGCAGAGCACCCGAAGTGCTTCAGCCAGTTCCGTTTGTTCCCGGTCGGTAAGCTCAGCAAGTGATGCAGCCCTTCTATAGGGCAGCACCATCACTTCAAAGGGCCAGGTAGCCCAGTAGGGTACTACCACAGCCCAGCTGCTGTTTGCATAGACCATACGGCTGCCCTGCTCAGTTTCATAGGACAGGTAATCCTCAAGCATCCCGGAACCATGCTGGAGATAGTAGTGCTCCTGTTGTGTCAGCTCCTTCAGGGGGATGTCAGGGATGAGCTCTTCGGCCCAGATCTGGCCATGGGGATGGCGGTTGGAACACCCCATCACCTCGCCCCGGTTCTCAAAGATCTGGACATGAGAAATATAGGACTCAGATCCCAGGGTGAGGTACTCCTCCCTCCAGAGCTGCACCACCTTCAGAATCTCCTGTGAATTCATGCGGGCCATGGTGAGGTTGTGACGGGGGGAAAAACAGATTACCCGGCAGCGGCCCCGTTCGCTGCGCATCTTCAGCAGCCCCTGCGGCCCGGATGCGTCCTGTTCGCCTGCCGGGGTGTCCGGCAGGAGGGCCGGAAAGTCGTTGTCAAAGGCAAAGGTGGATGTATAATCAGGGTTCTTGACCCCGCCGGATCTGCTGCTGCCGGGACAGAGGTAGCACTTGGGATCATGGGAGGGAATCTCCTCTTCATCCCGGCGCTCCTGCTGGCCCTGCCATGGTCGCTTTGTCCTATGGGGTGATACCTTCACCCATTCATCGGTGAGGGGATTGTGCCTGCGGTGGGGATAGTCCGGAATATCCATAAAAACCTCCAAATAGTCCTTGAATGAACGTTTGTACACGTGTACAATAGACCATACCACAGGACCTGTCAAGGACGGATTATGGGTAGAAGCCAAGAAGTCAACAGAAACCGGGTAGCTGAACTGGCCGGTGTCAGCTCAGCTACGGTGTCCCGGGTATACAATTATCCCCAGCGGGTTGCCCCGGAAAAACGTGACCGGGTACTGGCCGCTGCCGCTGAACTGGGATATCGCCCCAACAAAGCTGCCGCAGCACTGCGAAGAAACACCTCAGGTACCATCATGCTCCTGGAATGGGAGAAACCTCAGCGCAGTTACTACTGGAAGCGGCTTAAGGTCTTTAACTGGTTCTATGCTGATGTGATCCACGGACTGCAGGAGGTCATCGATACCTCCATGTACGGCCTGAAACTGAAGCGCATCAGGCATCTGGACGATGCAGGTCCGTACATGAAGGAAGCTGACGGGATTATCGGATTTGACATCGACCGTCTGGAGGAAGCCCGGGAGCTTCAGTCCCTGGGAATCCCCTATATCCTGTGCCATCATACCGACGGCTTTGAAGGGTTTCACCGGTGCAGCACCGACAACCGTCTGGGGGGAGTGCTCCAGGCGCAGTATCTCTATGACCAGGGGTGCCGGAGAGCAGCTTACCTGACGGGATACCTTGATTCGGTCTATGTGCATCGTGAACGGCTGGAGGGGTTCAGTACCCGGTGCCGCGAACTCGGCATGGATCTGGACGTATATCCCCATGCCATGGAGGATGGTCAGGGATGGCAGGACTCCTGGGATGCGGTAGCTGCAGTCAATGACCTGACCCTGCTGAAGCTGCTCCAGTTCGCCCCTGGTGAAGCTGCCGACCGGCCGCTTGTCGGCTACGATGCCATGCCCATCAGATCTCTGGTGTCAAAGGGATTTCCCTCGGTGGATCCCCGCCCCCGGGAGATCTACCATCGTTCAGCAGAACTGCTCATGGAGATGCTCAACGGGACAGCGAATGCTTACTGTACCAGGGAGAT
>SKJE01000106.1 GCA_007116075.1 Spirochaetia bacterium | reverse complement strand
TCGCATTGGTCATCAATACACCAATGGGACGGTTTGCCCAGCAGGGAGATGATGAAATCCGTACCGAAGCGATGAGGATGAAGATTCCCTATACCACAACCACCAGTGCAGCTGAGGCGGCCGTGGAGGGAATAACCTATATCATTGAGCATCCTCCTGAGGTTCGTCCCCTCAAGCAGTAATGCTATCAGGCCGCCGGTTCATTCGGCGGCCTGATGTATTGTCAGGAAGTAAAGGTTTTTGAAAGAGCTTCATTGAGCCGCCGGACGAAGTCTGCGGGCTCCTTAATCATAACTCCCTCCACCAGGTAGGCCTGGTCAAGTAAAATCGCACTGAGGTCAGCTGCATACTGCTTGTCATCGGTCCGGGCAATGCTCTGCACGATGGGATGCTCCGGATTAATCTCGAGGATAGGAATCATGGGCGTGTCATCACTTTGGCCCATAGCCTTGAGCATCTGCTGCATCTGTACCGTCGGGTCATGCTCATCCACCATAATACAGGCAGGAGCGGTGGTAAGTCTTGAAGAGACTTTCACATCCTTCACCTTATCCTTGAGGGCTTCCTTGATCTTATCTACGACAGGCTTGGCCTCCTGCTCCTTCTTCTCATCCCCGGCATCCTTGAGGTCCTCCGCTGCGCCGCTTCTATTGATGGCCTTAAGTTCCTTATCCTTGAACGGGCCGATGGAGGGGATGACGATCTCATCAATCTCATCATCCATAATAAGCACTTCGATACCCCGCTTCTTGTATGCTTCGAGAAGCGGTGATTTTCTTAGCGTATCTTCTTTGCCTCCGGCTATGTAGTAGATGGCCTTCTGGTCATCCTTCATACGTTCCACATAGCTCTCCAGACTGACGAATTCTTCCCTCTCGGTAGATTTAAACCTCACTAGTTCCAGCAGGGTCTCCCTATTGGTAAAATCTGAATAGAGTCCCTCCTTCAAGGGCCGATTGTACTGGGATATAAATTCCTGGTAGAGTGCCCCGTTTGACTCTGAAATTTTCTTAAACTCACTGAGCAGTTTCTTAACCGAAGCATTCTGGATATTCTTCAAAATCCGGTTCTTCTGCAGAATTTCCCTGCTCACGTTCAGGGGCAGGTCTTCACTGTCGATGATGCCCCGGACAAAGCGGAGATAGGTCGGAAGCAGCTCCTTCTCGTCATCTGTTATAAACACCCGCTTCACATAGAGTTTCACCCCCGGTTTATAATCCGCATAATACATATCGAAGGGAGCCTTTTTCGGAACATAGAACAGAGTCGTATACTCCAGGGTTCCCTCTGCGGCGGTATGCAGATAAAAAAGCGGGTCATCCATGTCATGGGAGAGTGACTTATAGAATTCATGGTAATCTTCTTCCGAGAGCTCTCCCTTGGGTCGCTTCCACAGGGCTGCGGCAACATTGATCTGTTCACTGGTATGCTCGACTTTTTCCTTACGCTTCTCCCCCTCTCCTTCCCAGGTGACTTTGTCATACTCAAGGAATATGGGAAACGCAATGTGGTCTGAATATTTTTTTACGAGCTGTTCAATCTGCCATCTGTTCGCAAATTCCTTGCCCTCATCATTCAAATGGAGCGTAATGGTTGTGCCCTGTTCCTCCCGTTGGGAAGGTTCAACAGAATAGGAATTCTTGCCGGTGCTGCTCCAGAGCCAGGCAGTGTCTTCTCCTGCCTTGCGGGTAAGCACCTCAACGCGGTCGGCGATCATGAAGGATGAATAGAATCCGACCCCGAACTGACCAATCAGCTGGGCATCCCGCTTCTTTTCCTGCTCCATCTGCTCCAGGAACTTCCTGGTCCCTGACCGGGCTATGGTACCGAGCTGCTCTTCCAGATCCTTCTCATTCATCCCGATGCCGTTATCCATGACGGTAAGCGTCTTCTGGTTCTTATCGTCGAAGGTAATGGTGATCTTCGGTTCAACCGCCAGGTGCTTCATCTGGTCATCAGTAAGGGTCAGGTATCTCAACTTGTCGATTGCATCTGAAGCATTGGAAATCAGTTCCCGAAGAAAAATCTCCCGATGGGAATAGAGCGAATGGATGATCAGGTGCAGCAGCTGCGACACTTCAGTCTTGAACTTCTTTTTTGACATAGTTCTTGTTCTCTCCTTGTGAATGGTAATCAATGGTTGTTAGGTATTCTCCGTATTAAACATACTCATAGAAGCTGGTAAAAGGCAACCGGACAAGAAAAAACCGCCCCCCAAGATGGAGAGGCGGCAACCCCCTTTTGCATCCTGCGATATGCATCTCGCAGGCAAACAACACGGACCGCAGTTCCGGTAACCACAGTCTTCATATAACATACACAAACAGGTAAAAACGGGTACAACCCGCAACAACAATTATACACCACATCTCACATAATTAAAGCTTTTTTTTTATCGGTTTTGTTGCTAAAAAAATGCTTCTGTCATACTGCCCCAATGATGGGAACATGATATACTCCCCCTACGGAGGCTTGACATGAAACGTTGTTCAATTGTTTTTCATAGTGTATGCGGTAACTGTTACCTGATTGCAACGGCTTTCCACGACGCCCTGAGAGCAGAGGGTGTAGATGCCCGGCTGTATCATGTGGATGATGATGACTTACATATCTGGGCAAATAAATTTGAAGTAGCCAATGATTACTATGAAGAAATCACAAACCTTCCCGTAGCAAATGCGGAAAAGATGCTGAAAAGTGATATGATCATCCTTGGGAGTCCCACCTACTTTGGAAATGTGTCTGCGGAGATGAAGCAGTTAATGGACTCCTCTTCAATATATTTTAACGATGGAAGCTTGAGTGGGAAGTATTTTGCCTGTTTTACCAGCGGTTCCTATGTGGAGGGAGGAGGAGTACTCGCCATACAGGCGATGATTCACTATGCCCAGCACATGGGTATGATACATATTCCGGTGGGCAAGCAGGTGCACCATATTGATCCCCAGCAGCCGGACAGCGGCATCATGCACCATTCAGGACCGGAAAGCGAGGTACGACCCTCGGATCGACTCGAGAAGGCTATTGTGTTTTATGCAAAACTGCTGGCTAAGGAACTTCAGGAGGAACCAAGGGAGCATTAGTCAATTCTTTTAAAGTATCTCCAAAATCTTGCCCAGAGATTTTTCCCGAACCTGGAGGAGTAGTCCATGGCTGCCTCCTCCAGGGAAAAATCCTGGCCAAATTTACCTTTTAATTCATCCCAGTGTTTAACTACCCACATATATAGATCTCCGGGAGTCCTTCTGGGAAATCGGCGAAGTATCCGCTCCCGCTTTATAATTCCGATAATGGGAGAAAAAACAAAATTAAACCAGGAACGGGCAGCCTCCTTCATTGAAATCTCTTCTTCCTTCCCTTCGTTCAGATAGTATTTATGGACCAGAATGTGGCTGATAACCTCCTGGTATCTGCCCGGAGCAGAAAACCGTATCATATTCAGGTTGAGTACATTTCCAATATCGTGCTGCTGAATGTATTTGATAAACTGTTCACGTTCATATGCTACCACCTTCATCCATAGCTCTTCCCGGGTCATGGAGGGGTCGATACTGATTTCGGTATCAAGCTCAACTACCTCTGCATCGATGAACTCTACCCCCTGGGTGCGGGCAACAGAAACCCTATGATTTCCGTCCCTGACAAAATAGCATCCACCAAGCTTAAAGACTCTGATCGGCGGCAGATTTATACTAGCCAGATGAGCCTTGTCGATGTTGACCCACCTGTTGCGCAGCAGTTCCTTCTTCGGGAGGAAGGAGTGAGTGAAGTCGTAGTAGCGTCCCTCGCTGCCCACAATTTTATCTACCGGTATGGTGCGCATACCGAGATAGCTTTCACGCTTCGGCTTGAGCAGCTCCTTCACGTCATAGAATGCCAGCAGCTCGCTGCGCTCAACCTTGAGAAGCTTCATAATTGACTCAAACATAGCCCGCTGCTTGGCTTTACTAAAATCTTCCTTTGCCTGGAAAGAAAAATCACTCACTTTTCGTTACCTCCAGCACATACCGCTGAAATACATTTATCACCTCTGTCTCCTGATATCGGGTAATCCTGTTTTCATTGATGTCATGCAGATGTGTATGTCCGTGCAGCAGATATCTCGGCTTGAACACCCTCATAAACCATAAAAAGACTGAAAATCCCCGATGGCATGGATCAGACTTGTCATGGATATCCTTCGGGGGAGCATGGGTCACAAGGATATCAAGCCATCGTCCCCGACGGATTCGCTGAAACAGCATAGCAGGAATGAGCTGTAAGAGCTTGAGCAGCATCTGGAACTCCGTATATTGGTTCTCTCCGTCGTTATAGCGTCTGCTTCCACCCATGCCTGCAATGATGAGCTTCATATTCCGGCGGTACACCACCTTTCCCCCAATATGGGTGGACCCGAAATAGTCTACAGGAGAGCGCTGTACGCCTCCCGGCCCCTGCTGATGGTCATATTCGAGAAGGAAGTTTTTTATTTCCTTGAATCTTTGGTAATAACGAAGCTGGTGGTTCCCGAATACAAACAACAGCGGCTTGTTTATCATGGAGACGATGAATCCGTAATACTCCATGGGAAGATCACCCGCTCCGATGACCGCATCAACATGCCCATAGCGCTCTTTCAGGTTCTGTGAATAAATCAGCGGATCACGCTCGTCGGATACACATAACAGTGTGACCTTCCGCTGTTGGTCCGATTCCTTCATGCTTAACCGCTCCTTAACCAGTTCCTACTATAACGAAATCATAGCTGTTATGTCAGCATGTAACCACAGTCTACTGGCAGAATCGTTCCCGTAACAGCTGAGGACTCGGATGAAGCAAAAAACAGTACCGCCGAAGCGATATCCCTGTCCTGGACAAGTCTCCCAAGGGGCGATCGCTGTTCATAGTGCCGGATCAGATCAGGAGCATCCCGGCGAAGCCGTGCTGAATCGGTCAGACCAGGTGCAACCGCATTCACCCGTATACCGAAAGGCCCGACCTCAGCTGCCAGGGATCGAGTATATCCTGCAACTGCTGCCTTTGCCGCATCATAGTGGGCGGTTTTCCCGAACCCGGGCTGCAGGGCATTAATGCTCGCAATGTTCACGATACTTCCCTTGCGATTGTTTTTCATGGATGGAAGTACCTCCCTGGAGCAGAGAAACACCGATCGGGTGGTGATTTCAAATACCCGATCCCAGTCATACCGATCAAGTTCATCCTGGAGTCCCAGGTGAAAGATCCCCGCATTATTCACCAGGATATCGATCTCACCATAGCGCCGCCCTGCCTCCCTGAAGGCTGCACGTAGGTGATCTTCATCCTGAATATCTGCCTCAACCGTATCAACGAAAGCACCTTCACGGGTAAGTTCTTCGGCGGTCAATGCTGCTTCGTCCCTGCTCGTATGATAGAGGATGGTGACCCT
>SKJE01000109.1 GCA_007116075.1 Spirochaetia bacterium | reverse complement strand
GCGTCAGCCAGGGACGGTCGATCTATCTCGATGTCGCCCTCGTCTATGATATCTTTGGTTTCCTGGGCTTTCTTGCCATTGCGAGATTCCTGAAGGACCGTATGGCCGATGAGGGAGGTGACTCATGAGCCTGCAGGAAATAGCCGCAGCGGCATGCTTCCTGATTTCATGCATATTCGGTATTGCTGGATTGGCGGGCATGTTCAGGTTTTCCGACCCCTATTCACGTCTCCAGGCGGGAGCACTCTGCGGGACAACTTCAGTGTTCTCGGTCTTTATCGGTGCCCTGCTGCTCTCTCCCAATACCGCCGTCACAGCCCGGATCATTATTATCGCGGTATTCTTTCTTATATCAGCTCCTACGGGATCTCATATTGTGGCACGGTTTGCCTGGAATGCCGGACATATATCGCAGAAACCATCCAGGAAAAAACGCCCGAAGGGCAGGGAGCAGCGGTCATGACGATTATGCTGCTGGTGCTCATGCTGGGACTCTCTATATTCATGCTGGTCTCCAGGGACCTGCTTTTCGGCATCATAGCCCTCTCGGCGGTAAGCCTCCTGTCGGCCCTGCTGTTCTATCTCCAGCAGGCACCAGATGTTGCCATCACAGAAGCGGCTGTCGGCGCCGGGGTATCCACGGTGGTATTCATCGGGATCATTCGATACACGGAACGAAAGGACAGGGATCCGTGAAACAGAAAGCAATCAACGTACTCACTATCATAAGTCTCGCCTCTGTAACACTTGTACTGCTGCCGCTCTTTCTGGAGAACTCCCCCTGGCCGTTGTCGGCACGGAACTATCTTGAGCTCCACGGTGTCGGAGACTCCGGTGCAATCAACCTGGTCAGCGCCATCTACCTCGGATTTCGTGTATTCGACACCCTCGGGGAGACCATCGTGCTGCTTACTGCGGTAAGCGGGACTATCGGTGTGCTGACCCGTGCAGGGGCAGTGCTTGCAGAGGGGTATGATACCTCAGGCACCCCTGCACTGACCGAGCAGGAAAAAAAAGTCATCATGGATGATCACACCTTCACCCTCGCCGGGGAGAAGCGCCGTTCCCATGCCCTGAGGACCCACCTCCTTGAGGTAGTCACCGGGGTCCTTGGTCCGGTGGTGCTGCTCTTCGGGTTTTACCTGATGCTCTACGGACATCTTTCTCCCGGAGGCGGCTTCCAGGGGGGAGTGGTAACTGCATCGGGTATCATTTTCCTGGCCCTCGGTAACAGAATCGGCGCCAAGAACCCCCTCATTCGAGCATCGGTGCTCGACCGGATTGAGGCGGCCGCCTTCCTCCTGCTGATCCTTGCCTCCCTCAGCGGCATACTCATGGGACGGGGGTTTTTCGGTAATCCGCTCCAGGATGTAACCGCCATACCCGCCGGATATATCATCCTGCTCAACGGAATCATTGGCCTGAAAGTGGGTGCGGGAATCGGGTTTCTCTGCATCGCCATGGTGGGGAGGGAAATTTCATGATTGAACGGATACTGCTGCTGGGCATGTTCCTCATCGGTTTCTGGGGCATCGTCAGCAGGAAAAACCTCATCAAGAAAATCTTCGGACTCAACATTATCAACAATTCCGTGGTGATTCTCTTTGTCCTTGAGGGCAGCCGGGCGGGAAGCAGTGCTCCCATCATGGAACAGGGAATTTCCAATATCGTGGATCCGGTCCCCCAGGCACTTATGCTCACTGCTATTGTCATCGGGGTGTGCATCAGCGCCCTGGCCCTCGCCCTGGCCTTCCGTCTCTATAAGGCAACGGGAACCTACAATATCCAGGAAATAAAACGGAAGGTGCACAATGGTTTTTGAAGACATTGTCTTTGCGCCGATACTCCTTCCGCTGCTCGGCGCCGCATTGGTTATTACCGCAAAGGCTTTTCTCCAGGGCAGGCCGATGAAGATACTTGAGTATATCGGGGCATTTGTCGGACTCGGTCTGCCCTGGCTGTCCTTTGCCCTCACCCTGCCCGCAGTCACATCGGGCCGGGTGTTCCAGGGGGTCATCGGAAACTGGCACGCATCGGTGGGCATCACCTACCAATTTGACGGTCTCGCTTGGCTGGTAAATGTTTTGACCTACTCAGTCTGCAGTGCAGCCTGGCTCTATTCCCTCGGATCAGGACCCCGGGGACCAGCCTTTACCTCAGTATTCCTTATCCTCACCGCATCCCTCTCCGCCACGATCATGACCTCGGACATCTTCAACCTGTTTGTCTGTCTTGAGGTAGTGGGTATCTCCTCCTATATTCTCGTGGCCAGTACGGACAAACCCGGGGCATCCCTGGCTTCATTCACCTACCTGATGATCAGCGCCTCGGCCATGGTCTTCTTCCTGCTCGGAGTCTACGGGCTCTACCGGGTAACCGGATCACTCTCCTACCAGGGTATCGCCCAGGGACTCAAGGCGCTTCCCGACGGAGGAGGAATGACCGCCGTCATTTCCCTGGCCCTGATCATCTCATCCACTGTAATCAGGGTGGCTGTGATGCCTTTCTCCGGCTGGCTGCCCGATGCACACGCTCTTGCCCCCCATGCAGTATCAGCAGTGCTCTCGGGAGTCCTGATAAAAGTCCCCCTCTTTGCCCTGTCCAGGATCCTGCTGATCATGCCCGTAGGTGCCCAGGCGGGGCAGCTGCTGGGATGGGCCGGTGCCCTCACTGCACTCATCGGAGTAATTCTCGCCCTGTCCCAGGCAGATGCTAAACGGCTGCTGGCCTACCACTCCGTCAGCCAAATCGGTTACGTAGTCTGCGCCTGGGGGATCGCACTCTATGTGGGAATCACAACATCGAAGGGAGCTGCCCTGATGACTGCAGCATTTCTCCATGCATTCTATCATGCCCTGTTCAAGGGACTGCTCTTCCTCAGCGTAGGGACCACCGTGGATCGTGCGGGAGAGCGGAACGTATACCGGCTCCGCGGGGCTGCGGCAATCCTCCGCTCCTGCGGCGAGCGGATACCGGTAACCCTTTTGACCTACCTTGCAGGCGCGCTTGCCATCAGCGCAGTACCACCCTTCAACGGGTTCATCAGCAAGAACGCCATCTCCTATGCCCTGGAGGGAACCCCGCTCTATTATCTTCTCTTCGCTGCAGGCATCGGGACCGTGGCTTCATTTATTAAGCTGTCACGGATCTACTGGCCTGACCGGAGCAGAAAAGAGATCCCCGTGCCGGCTGTCCCGGTACCCCTCACATCCAAAATATCCCAGGGAGGACTCGCTCTGCTGTGCCTGGGTGGAGGCATACTCGCTTCAAGGATCCATTCACTGGTAATGCTGCTGCTCTCAGGAACCCGGGCAGAGTATCTTATACAGTGGTACTCCGCCGGAGCACTGCTCAAGACAGGAGCGGTTATCGCTCTTGGGACCGGGGTATACCTGCTTACCACCACCGGCATCATAGCCAGGGTGCTTAAAGTCATCAGGGAACAGCCCGGTGATTTCCGGGGACTCTATATCTCCTTCTCAATCGGTACAGCACTCCTGGCCGGCTGGATGCTGCTGCATCTCTAGCCCCATAACATATATGTAACGACATCATTATTATAAAGGGCTTTAAGAAGAATGTTCGTGCTGCACACCTTGACAGACTGGGTTTGAGTTGAATAGACTTTGTTCCTACAAAAATAAAACATTAGCCTATATCAGGAGCGAGCATATGGAAAGTCTACTTTACAGTTTTTTAGCCGGTACATCCACCGCATTGGGAGCCATGATCCTTATGCTTTTCGGCTCACCGGGAAAGAAAACCATGGCCATGCTGCTTGGTTTTGCCGGTGGTATTATGATAGCGGTGTCGGTGTTCGAATTGATGCCTGAGTCTCTTGAATTAGGTTCTATGATGGTGCTGATTATCGGTTTTGTCTTGGGTTGTGGACTTATGTATGTGCTCGATCGGTTAGTGCCCCATGCCCACATGTCGGAAAGCGACAATCTCATGCTGGAAAATGCTGATACCTATCAATTGAACCAGAAGACCGTCTTACGGACCGGGTATCTTATTTTCTTTGGGATTGCCCTCCATAATGTGCCGGAGGGGTTGGCTATCGGAGCAGGGGTAGAGTCGAGCCCGGAACTTGGACTGGCCATAGCTGTAGCAATTGGACTGCACAATATCCCCGAAGGGCTGGCGGTAGCGGGTCCTCTCAAGGCCGGGGGGCTCTCCAACCTGAAGGTGCTGCTCTTCACCGTCGGAGCCGGCTTAATGACTCCCGTAGGAACTGCAATCGGCCTGATTCTTTTCGGCATATCCGAAGTGCTTATTGGGGGAGCCTTGGCGTTTGCTGCCGGTGCCATGATCTACATTGTACATGATGAGCTTATACCCCAATCAAACAGAATGGACAGCCACACTGCCAACATAGGGTTTATTGCAGGTCTGCTGCTGGGATTTATGCTTATCATATAGTATACAGTCACTTTGACAATACTCGGCATGTATGCTGGTGCACGACAATTTTGTTTGACCCATCCACTTACGCTCCCCTCTGTTGATCCTGTCTGACGTCTGTACGTTATATATTCGTTCAGCACAAAAGACAGTTTTATAAAGGAGATATCTATCATTAAGATAAAATTGTCACGCATCCGGTTCAGTTCTTCAGAGGATCTGGACATCTATGCATATCTGCTGTATCCTGTCCAGTTGGCCTAAACGTGGCCGGCAAGGAGTCATAGGATGTACTACAGCCCAAGATATATTGATGAAGCCCACAGGCTGACCATATTTCATGAAGAACACATTCTTCGCAGCAGCCGCTGCACCTGTTTTTACTGCGGTTACCAGTTTGATCCCCAAAGGGAGCAGGACCTGGTCTGGTGGGATGAGGAAAGTCCCAAAGGAAGAACCCTTACCTGCCCGAAGTGCGGCATCGACTGCATCCTCGGGGATGCCTCCGGATATCCCATAACCGATAAGCGGTTTATCAGGCTCGCAACGGAAATGTGGTTCAGCGGCTACTCCCGCATCTCCGACGGCCTGGAACCCGATAAAATCAAGCAGACTTGCATAGAAGTTTCATGAGGGAAGGGTCAGCTGATATCCAGGTCCCTGATCATCACCATGCTCTCACCTGAAACAGTGAACTCCTGAAATCCGAAGCGCCGGTAGAGCCTCAGGGCAGGGTTGCGGGAGTCTACACTGAGGGAAACCCGCTTCAATCCCCTGTCTGAAAGCAGTCCAAGCAGTTTTTCCAGCATCATTGACCCGATACCACATCCCCGGCAGCCCCGCAGCACCGCCATACTGAGTTCAGGCACATCAGGGCCGATATATCCGTAACCGGGAGCATCTAAAGGGAAAAGGCGCACCCAGGCAGCACCGATGGCATTATTACTTGACTGTGCAATAATACCCGCATCTCCCGGCCCCATCCATCCTTCATAGTATCTTCTCAGCTCAGGTGTGCGGATCAGGGAGGGGTCGACCGGCGCGCTGCCCGTCGGTACATAGATCGCCTCATAGAGCATCTGCTCAAGAACTAACCTATCCTCTGATCCAGCCTCCCTGAGAACCGGC
>SKJE01000082.1 GCA_007116075.1 Spirochaetia bacterium | reverse complement strand
GTTTTGACTCGGAAGCCCTTACACTTTCCGTAGTTCCTTCCCTTCTCTATTGTCTTTGTCAAAAAACTTAGTAACTGCAATGCTTCGGTGTTTCCCTCAGCACGCTTGTGTGTTATACCAAAACGGTGATGCAATGTCAACAAGCGCAGAGATTATTTTTGAAAAAATCTCATTTAGATCGAAATACTGCCTTGAGGTAGACCCCAAGAGAGAGTAAAGCTGTCAATGCACCAAGAATAAATGTCGCTTGCATAATAATATAGAAATAATCTATCCAGGACACATCAACGTAGAAACGAATCATAGCAGTATAGAGAATACCGAATATGGATGATACAGCATAAATGACTGCCTTGATCTTTCCGAAAATCGAGGCAGCCATGGCCACACCCTTACTGATCATAATCATCCTGAGAAAGGTGGCCCCCAGCTCCCGATAGAGAATCAGCAGGAACACCCAGGCAGGCATGATTCCTGCCACGGTGAAACAGACAAAATAGGTAATCCTGCTGAATACATCCGCGAAGGGATCCATCACCTTCCCGAGGTCAGTCACCAAATTCATGGATCGGGCAAAGTAGCCGTCCAGCATATCGCTTGCTTCAATAAGTACATAAACAATCAGAAGCAGCCACGTGGCAGTAACGGTGCCCGTACCAATCCACTCAGGAAGAAAGTAGAGAATAAAAAACACCGGTGCCAGAAACAGTCTGGCAACAGTCAAGGTATTCGGAAGATTCACTTATTTTGTCTCCTACTGGTATACAGGGGAAAGCTTACCACGACGAATAAAAGGTGTAAACTGCTTACACACCGTAGAGTACTCCGTACTTCCTCCTGAGATAGCCGGTAAAACAGCCGGGATCCAGTGGTTTTCCGGTCACCCTGTGAATCAGTTCTTCACTGCTGTACATACCTCCCCACTGGTGAACCTGCTCTTTCAGCCATCGGTGGATCTCCCCGTAGGATCCTTGGACTATCTGCCCGCGCATATCAGGGATTTCCCGGTTCATCTGCTCATAAAGCTGTGCCGCATAGAGATTTCCCAGGGCATAGGTAGGAAAGTATCCAAACATTCCAGCAGACCAATGCACATCCTGAAGGACACCCTCCCCGTCGTGGGAAGGAACAGATCCAACCAGGGACTGCATCTGCTCATTCCATGCATGGGGCAGATCCGCTGCATGAAGGCCTCCAGAGACCAGGGCTTTCTCAAGCTCAAAGCGCAGCATAATGTGCAGGCTGTAGGTCACCTCATCCGCATCAACCCGTATGCAGGAGGGACGGACTCGATTAACCGCCAGAAGGAATTGCTCCAGCCCGACTCCCTGCAGCTGCCTTTCAAAGAGCTGCTGAAATTGGGGAAACCAGAAGATCCAGAATTCCCGGCTGCGGCCGACCATCTGCTCCCAGAGTCTCGACTGACTTTCATGAAGAGCGAGGGAAACCCCTGAACCAAGACTTGTCCCCCGCAGCGGACCACTTCGGGCTCCCTGCTCATAGAGGGCATGTCCCCCCTCATGAACAGCTGAGAAGAGAGCACTTACCCCTGAGGGTTCATGATATCTGGTGGTGATCCGCACATCATCAGCACCCAGGGCAGTCGTAAAGGGATGGGCAGACTCATCGAGCCTGCCCCGTCGCCAATCAAATCCCATGTGCTCGAGAACCATTGTGTTTATGTGCTTCTGGAGATCAGCAGGATACTCCTGGTAGAGAAAGCGATCCTCCACAGCAGGAGTATCCTCCAGACGGCGGAGAAGCTCTACGAGATCCTGTTTCAGGGGAGTAAACAGTGATTCCACCCGTTCGGTGGTCAGATCCGGTTCATATTCATCGAGCAGCGGATCGTATGGATGGGCTTCATATCCGTAGAGCTCAGATTTTTTGCGGACCATAGTGATGATCCGCTCCAGGACAGTCTGAAACCTTGAGAAATCACGATTCCTGCGGGACTGAGCCCATACTACCTGGGCTTGGCTGGTAAGTTCACTGAATTCCTTTACCCAAGAAGCAGGAAGCTTGCGCATCCGGGATACCTGCCGCCACCACCGCCGAACCAGTGCCCGGTCTGCGGGATCCAGCTGGGGATCTCCGCTTGGATGCGCATCATCTGCCCCGAGATCATGCAGTATGGCGGCAATTTCAGGATCAGTAATTCTTCGGTGCATCATCTCGCTTAACAGACTCAACTGCCGGGAACGCTCCTCCACTGCTCTTTCGGGCATGAAGGTCTCCTGGTCCCACTGCAGTACCGCAGCAGTATGTTCTAGAAGCAGCAGTTCCTCATCATATCTGTGCAGACGCTCCATCATAGTTCACCTACAATTGTGTTTTTTCACTGACTCGAGATGCAACCATCTGGACAAAATCCTCCAGGGGAATACCGTTTTCCTGCTTTCCACTGCGATACCTCACCGATACCGCCTGATCCTGCTCTTCCCGCTCTCCGACAATCACCATATAGGGAATCTTCTCCTTCTGGGCTTTCCGGATTTTCGCATTCATCCGGTCATCACTGAGATCTGCGGAGGCCCGGAAATCCTGCTCACGAAAGAGCTGCTGGAGTTTTTTCGCATAGTCTTCAAACGGGGCTGCTACAGGGATAATTCGGATCTGCTCATAGGCAAGCCAGGGAGGAAACGCACCGGCATAGTGCTCCAGCAGTACCCCGAAAAATCGCTCAATGGACCCCAGCAGGGCACGGTGCACCATAAAGGGGCGCTTTTCCTTTCCGTCCTTGTCGACAAATTCCATATTGAACCGCTGGGGTTCGTTAAAGTCAAACTGGATTGTGGACAGCTGCCACTCCCGCCCGAGGGCATCCTTAATTTTCAAGTCGATCTTCGGCCCGTAGAATGCTCCGCCTCCCTCATCCAGCTCATAGGCAAGTCCTTCACGGTCAATCGCTTTCCTAAGGGATTCTGTTGCTGACTCCCACTGATGCTGCTCCCCTACCGAGTCCTCAGGCCGGGTGGAGAGATACGCCTTGATGTCCTGGAAGCCGAAGGAGCGCAGCATATACAGTGAGAACCTCAGCACTTCAAGAATCTCATCTTCCATCTGGTCCGGTGTGCAGATGATATGTGCATCGTCCTGGGTAAATCCCCGGACCCGCAGCAGGCCGTGGAGAGCCCCGGCCTTCTCATAGCGGTATACTGTTCCCAGCTCCGCCCATCGGACAGGCAGGTCCCGATAGGAATGCATCCCATTATTGTAGATCATGATGTGGAAGGGGCAGTTCATCGGTTTGACAAAATAGTGAGCCTTGTCCATCTCCATGGGAGGGTACATTCCCTCTTTGTAGAAATCGAGATGCCCTGACGTCTCCCATAGCCATGACTTGCCCACATGAGGGGTATAGACCATCTCATACCCGTTACGGTAGTGCTCCTTCCTCCAAAAATCCTCGATGGCCTGCCGAATCCGCGCACCCTTGGGGTGCCAGTAGACCAGGCCGGCACCGGCTTCTTCATGGAGTGAGAACAGGTCAAGTTCCTTTCCGAGCTTCCGGTGATCCCGTTTTTCGATATCCTCAAGCTGTTTAAGATACTGCCGCAGCTGTTTTGGGTGCTCCCATGCAGTTCCGTATATTCTTGTCAGCATAGGATTTGTTTCCTTACCCCGCCAATAGGCCCCTGCTATGGAGAGGAGTTTAAAGGCCTGGGGATTAAGCTGCTTGGTTGATGCTACATGGGGTCCCTTGCAGAGATCGGTAAACCCGCCCTGTTTATAGAGGGATACCTCCTGGTCCTCAGGAATTGCCTTTATCAGCTCCAGCTTGTATTTCTGGTCGGCAAACTGCTCTTCTGCCTCCTTCCTTGCTACCACGGACCGCTCAAAGGGCTTATCGTCCTTGATGATATCCTGCATACGCCGGGTTATCTCCTCAAGGTCTTCTGTTTTCAGCTGCCTGGGAAGGTCAAAATCGTAGTAAAAGCCGTTGTCTATAGCAGGCCCGATTGCTATCTGGGCATCTGGAAACATCTCCAGTACCGCCTCGGCCATCACATGGGACATGGAGTGCCTCACTGCATGCAGTGCATCATCTTGTGACATAATCTTTGCTCCTCTCATTTACATTCTCTTCTTACAACAAAAAATCCCCCGGATACTCCATCCATACCGTAACCAGGCTGTTACCAGCCTGCCGGTAAGGACGAAACATCCGGGGGACCTCCCATCGGAATATTCCGCGGTTCCACCTTACTTCCGCGGCCCATGCCGCGACACCTTATATATCCGTTTACGCCGGAATACGGCCGGGATTACCAGACTGCAGGATTATTTCAGCAGCCCTTCACACCAGCAGCTCAGGAGGGGTTTTCAGGAGGAGTCTTCCGCAGGATCTCTCAGCCGCGAATCCCGCTCTCTCATGGTCAGCTTGACTCCCTACTCGTCTCCGTCATAGCCATTGATAAAAAAAAGGACAACGCCCCATGCAGTTACGCCCGGGATACCGATACAGGCTCTCCTTGATGGGCACCATGGAGCTCGTTGCACTATCTATAATCGTCAGATATTGAAAAAAAGTCAAGAATACATTGGGCCTAGAGCACATAATTCAAAAAATTATGGCCTGTTCTATCCGTAATATTACAGCAGTTCCAGTACATCCCTGAGGCTAGGGAGCACAATATCAGGCTGAACTGATGATACTTCCAAGTCCTTCCGATGAGTCTCCCCGGAAAGGACAAGGATAGTTGTGATACCGTGGTGATACCCCATGGCGATCTCTGTGTAGAGCCGGTCCCCCGCCAGTACCATATGTTCCCGGGAGGTTCCCAGCTTCTTCTCCAGGTACTCCACAGTCTCTCTATGGGGTTTTCCCAGATACTTTGGTTCAACTCCGGTCGATGCAGTAATACATGCACAAATAGATCCGCAGTCAGGGATGAATCCCCCCTCCACTGGACAGTTGATATCAGGATGGGTAGCAAGAAACAGTGATCCCTCCCTGATATACCTGCATGCATCAGAAAGCCGGTCGTAGACCAGGGTGGTGTCGAATGCCGCCAGGACAATGTCAGGGGTATGAGAAACAAGATTGATTCCCTCCTCCCGGAGATACGCTTCAAGCTTGGGCGTCCCCAGCAGAAAGACCCGCTTATTGGGGTGGTGCTCACGCAGGTGCCCGAGGGTCACCTCTCCGGAGGTGATCACTTCATCCTCAGTGACTCGGCAGCCCATACGGGAAAGTTTTTCCACATACTCCCGGCTTGTCTTTGATGAATTGTTGGTAAAGAATACCACCCGGATCCCCTTACTGCGCAGGTAATTGAATGCCTCAAGCGCCCCTTCCAGCAGCTTCTCCCCCAGATAAAAAGTTCCATCCATGTCGAGGATAAAACATGTCTTGTTTTTCATTTTTTTCATAGATCGTGAAGTGTATCATAGAACTATCTATTTAGTACACTCTATCAAATGGGTGCAGGTCAAATAAGTTAGAGCTATCCTGACCTGCGCTCCCAGAAGTCCTCAAACCTTCCACTAAGCTTACAGCAACGCAGTGCGATGATGGCATTTGCTCCTTGTACAGACCAATGC
>SKJE01000072.1 GCA_007116075.1 Spirochaetia bacterium | reverse complement strand
GAGCTGCAGCGGGTGCTCTCATTACCGGAGCTCCCGGATGCCCTGGGCATCAACTCCCGGGACCTCACCACCTTCAGTGTGAATATCAAGAATCCCTTTGCACTGCGTTCCCGCATCCCCCATGATATCCCGGTGATATTTGAATCAGGGGTCAGTGCTTCTATGACGGTATTCCATGCGGCCAATGCCGGCTTTCACGGTGTGCTTATCGGTGAGGCGTGCATGTCCCCGGTTGAACCCGAAAGATCGATTTCATCCTTTATCACATCCTTTAGAAAGGGAGCTGCTGCCCCACCGCTTTTATTCACCCGGCTGTTCAGCCGGGTGAGAAAGCACCCTCTTGTGAAGGTCTGCGGGATCACCACCCTGGAGGACGCCCGGACGGCCGAGGCCCTGGGTGCCGATGCGATCGGACTGATCCTTGCGTCATCACCGAGAAGCATCTCTCCCGATATGCTCAAGACATATGCGGATCTAAGCATCCCGAAAATTGCGGTTATCCAGGATCCAGAGGAGCAGCTGGTCCGGTTTCTCCTTGAGCAGCTGGATCAAGGCATCATCCAGGGAGTCCAGCTCCACGGTAGTGAATCCCCGCAGCTGATGGAGCGATTTTCAGGGCATGCCTGCAGGGCCCTTGCCCCTCAAGCACTTACCGACGAATCAGACCGGTTATGGGGTCCTTTTACCCTCTTTGATATACCGAAGGGCTCAAGCCGGAGCATCAATGACACAGAGGATACACTACCACTCAGGAGGCAGTTCATTGCCGGAGGAATCACACCGGATAACCTGGAGCAGGTACTCAGCAGGTTTGATCCCCTGCTGATAGACCTCGCCTCCGGCATCGAGAGCACTCCGGGCATCAAGGATCCCGGTGCTATGAAAGCGGTGTTCACCGTACTGGAGGCAAAGAATGGGTAAATATTTCGGTTCCTACGGAGGGCAGTACGTTGGGGAGGTGCTGAAACCTGCCCTGGGAGAATTGGAGCAGGCCATGACTGATATCATCCCCTCTGGTGAGTTCCAGCGGGAGTATCAGTACCTGCTCAAGCATTTTGCAGGGAGACCTACCCCGCTGTGCTTTGCCGAAAACCTCACCAAAATGATGGGGGGAGCAAAGATCTACATCAAGCTGGAAGGGATGGCCCAGACAGGAGCCCATAAGATAAACAACGCCCTCGGCCAGGTGCTGCTGGCTAAGTACATGGGCAAGACCCACGTGATAGCCGAGACCGGTGCGGGCCAGCATGGAGTAGCCACCGCCGCTGCAGCTGCGAAGCTCGGACTGGAGTGCACTGTTTTCATGGGTGCGGTGGACGTGAAACGCCAGCAGCCCAATGTATTTCTCATGAAGCAGTTCGGGGCGGAGGTATCCACCGTCCAGGAGGGATCGAGAACCCTCAAGGATGCGGTCAATGCTGCCCTGAAGCAGTGGGTGGAGGATTCCTCCCGCACCAGTTATGTCCTCGGTTCCGCGTTGGGCCCCTACCCCTACCCCGACCTGGTACGTACCTTCCAGGAGGTCATTGGGCGGGAAACCCGCAGCCAGATCCTCGAAGCGGAAGGGACCCTTCCCCAACAGGTGGTTGCCTGCTGCGGAGGCGGATCAAATGCTGTGGGCATCTTCAGCGCATTCCTTGATGATCCGGTCTCCCTGACGGCTGTAGAGGCCGGAGGCCGGGGCACCGGCAGGGGTGAGCATGCCCAGCGGATGAGCGGTCAGGGGGAGATGGGTATTATTGAGGGATACAAGTCATTCTTCCTCCAGGACGAGGAGGGTCAGGTACTCCACACCCATTCCATCTCCGCAGGGCTGGATTACCCCGGGATCGGCCCCCAGCTTGCCTACCTTGGAGAGACCGGGCGGGTGAAGTTCACCCGGGCGGATGACCGGCAGGCCCTGGATGCCTACCAGCTGCTGGCCCGGAAGGAGGGACTGTTATGCGCCCTTGAATCAGCCCATGCTGCGGCGGTGACCCTCACTCTGGCCTCCGATATGGATAAAAAGGAGATCATCATCATGAATATGTCAGGACGGGGTGAAAAGGATCTCTTTATTACCGCCAGGGAACTCTACTGGGAGCAGTGGCAGCAGTTTCTTCTCCAGGAGGCCAAGGGATGAGTACTATTGAAATCATGGCCCACCTGGTGATGGGCTTTCCCCGAAAAGAGGCAACCACTGAGTCCGCCCGGGCCCTTGCGGACAGGGGGGTGAGGATACTGGAACTTCAGATACCCTTCTCCGATCCTACCGCCGACGGCCCTGTAAATACCCGCGCCTGCGAGACCTCCCTCCGGGAGGGCTTCCGGGTAGCCCATGCCGGGGAGTATATCCGATCAGTACAGGAGATGGGCTTTACCGAGGTGCATGTAATGACCTATGCAAATATCCCCTTCCGGTTCGGCTTTGACCGGTACCTCAGGACTATGAAGGACCTTGGGGTCACCGGTGTGATCGTTCCTGATCTGCCCATAGAGGATGACGAGGGATTCTATGCTTCAGCCGGGATCATCGGTATTGATGCCCTTCCGGTTGCAGTCCCGAATATGGGAGCATCCCGTATCAAGCTGATGCAAGGAATGAATCCCAACCGGATCTATGCGGCACTGAGGGAGGGAGTTACGGGAAGAAGTACCGGTATCACGGATGATGCAAAACAGTTCCTCACATCCCTAGCGGGACCGAAGATCTATGCCGGATTTGGTATTTCCAGTGCCGAACAGGTATCAGATCTCAAGGGATATGCCTACGCCGCGGTGATCGGCTCCCACATCACCCGGGCAATCGCCTCAGGGCCTGACTGGTATGACCAGGTCAGCCGGGCAATTGAGCAGTGCATGCCCGATACTTAAAAGTGGTTGAGATTCCGCACGCAGCATGAACCCCCCCCCACCTTTCATGATTATGGAGTCTTCTTCCTTGAGTCTCTTCAGGGCCGCTTCACCATGAGATCTCTTTTTTATTCTTCAGAGAGTTTTCTATTTTTCCCATGGGGACTGGGAAGAAGTTTGACAAATCTGCATAGTTTCCAAATATTTGTAAGCTTTTTGCTAAAACATTCCAAATATTTGATAAGTTTACTCCCATGAGAAACCTATCATCTCCCATCTGAGACATTCTCGTGGGAGATTAATTGAAATCAAGATTGCGTCACATTGGAACCCATGGTTGCAATAACCACTTATACGCAGGAACTACATGAATCGTTCTGCTTGTTTCCTCATCTTTGACTTCTTCCTCTTCGTATGCTGTTATCAGCCAAGATTCTTGAAGTTCTAATTCCTTCATTCCATCAAGAAGAGCTTTCATTTCACGATCTCTCGTCTTTCCCTGCCCTCTCAGTTCCCAACAAACCTGAATCAAACGTAAGTCAGCATCCGGGCCAACTGCAAAATCGATTTCATCACCATGAGCGGTTTTATAGTAGTACACATGCTCCATGGTACGTCTGAGCTCCACAAAGATCATATTTTCCAAAGCAAACCCATTATTTTCAGAGGTAGCTCGAGAAAATGCCTGTGCCATAGCATGGTCAGCACAGTAGACCTTCTTCGGGTTTACCGCTTGAACAGCCGTGTTGTACGAGCGAATCGGAACAGTAAACAGCAGATAACAATCTATCATCTTATCGATATAATCACGTATCAATTCATGTGACAGCTTATTTCTTTCTCCTGCAAGACGCTGTTTCAGTTTATTCACTGAGAAAAGTCGTGAGAAGTTGGTCATCAGCATCTGTACAAGTCTTTTCAGTTGAACCGGATGCTGAATATTATACCTAAGCATGATGTCTCTGGTCAGAACATCATGTACCAGATTTTGGAAGTATAATGCAGCCATTGCCTCCCTTGGTAAAAGAAGGCGTTCAGGCATTCCTCCCTTGGTGACATATTCTCCAAAAGAACCGATAATCTCATCTCTGCTGGAAATATCAGTTATGGATTCAGATCTGTTGTTGGCTCTGAGGAATTCGCGGAAGGAGAACGGAAACATTTCCCAGGTGTACGTTCTGCCGCCAAGTTCAGTCGCTATTTCTTTCGAGAGCAGTTTTGCAGATGAACCGGTAATATATACCTCGCAATTTTCCGTAGTCTGTATCCTGTTGATGAATTGCGCCCACCGGTTTACATATTGAAGCTCATCAAATAAGAAGTAGATCCGTTGCCCGTGCTTTTCAGGATACATCCCATAGTATGTATCAGCTATAACAGCCGGATCAGATTCTTCGGTTCTAAGAAAATCCAATCGGTCATCTGAAAAATCAATATAACAGATGCTTTCTGATGGCACTCCAGAACTCAGGAGATTTTCCATCTTTTCATGCTGCCATGTAGATTTTCCGCTTCTTCTGATACCTATGATTACTGTTGCTTTTCTTGGAACAGGGATTATCTCAGTATCTCTAGAAATAATCGGGAAATGACTTTTCAGGTTGTGCTGTTGCTGCGCAATTATAAGACGTAGCGTTTCATTCATATCACTATGATACATAAGAAATTTTAACAAGTCAAATAGTTTACATATTTTTGGAAACTTTTAATATTTAATTATCAAATTTTTGAAACTTAAATATTTATACAATTTTTCATGACGTTAAATTATCAGAAAATAACATCTGCAAACAGTCTGTCTTTTCCATGACTGTTTCATCAGAGATGATTAATTACTGAACTCAGGCAGAAACACCCTGAGTTTTTTTATGCCCGAATGAAATCTCATGCACTGCAAACCAAAGAGCAGAGTTTGAAAACCAGCAGCAGACTGGATGGACTTGGCCTGTATCAGTCAATATTTATTCACGATCATGCAGTAAGGTTATCTCCGTAATCTTCCATATGATCACACCCGTGGGAGATTTTTAATAATTGGGATTCCTTAAAGAGCACGTGCTTCTACCGCTGCCTTGTCGGATGATGTACCCATAGTCAGATTTGAAGGAGATCAACCGTCTCGGCAGGCTGAGAGAGCAGTTGTAAACTCGGAGATGGAACATGTTTCTTCGGAGACATCACGCTATTTCAGTTATTGCCCCTGATCCTTGAGTTTATGGATGATGTGCTCGAGTTCTTGGATGAACTGCTGCAGCGCCGTCCTCCCCGTATCACTGAGCTGCAGGGTCGTCTGTGGACGCCTTCCCCTGAACCGCTTGTCAACGATGACCAGTCCGTGCTGCTCAAGCAGTCTCAGGTGTGAGGAGAGATTGCCCGCAGTCAGGTCAAGTTTCTGCTGCACGTCCGTAAACGCCATGTATGCACTTTGTTC
Organism: Spirochaetia bacterium; assembly: GCA_007116075.1. GTDB lineage: Bacteria > Spirochaetota > Spirochaetia > PWKH01 > PWKH01 > PWKH01. Next base: position 317 of record SKJE01000072.1, on the reverse strand, counting down.
GCCGGCCAGCAGTGCTACAATGGAAAGCCGTGTTCTGTCATGCAGCAGATCTTCCGTTCTTACTGCAGTCGGCATCACCGGTCTCCTATGGAGGTAAGTCGCAGCATCAAGCCACAGACGATAAACACACCTCCCATGCCCCCGGCGAACAACAGTAACGGAGTCATCGTGGGTATGACAACAGCAAGAATAGTAACCAAGAACAGACCAATGCTGATCGGCAGGTATTCGGTGAGGAGAAACGCCACCGCATAGAGGAGAAACACCACGGCGAATCCCCCAGTGATAATACCGACAACGATCGTTGACTCACCTTG
>SKJE01000067.1 GCA_007116075.1 Spirochaetia bacterium | reverse complement strand
CAGAAAAAGTAATGAGAGATTATGTAAATTGTATAGAGAGTGAATTTTTAGACACTATAGTTGATGAGTACAGGCAATTACGCAATGATAGGAGGATATGTATGGCAAAGATCGGAGTTATCGGACTGGGATCAATGGGATATCCTATTGCAGAACATATACTGGAAGGTGAAAATGAGTTATATGTAACTTTTCATGCCGATAAAAACCCTGCTCAATCGCTGGTCTCAAAGGGTGCAGTTCTTTGCAGTTCCCCTAAGGAAATAGCTGGGTTCTGCGAAATAATACTGCTGGTACTTCCCGATTCACCCCAGGTGGAAGAAGTTCTTTTTTCTGACCAGGGAATAGCTGCCGTTCAGCCAAAAAACATCACCGTTATTGATATGAGTACTATCGATCTGGTAAAAAGCCAGGAATTCGCATTACGGGCTGCTTCATTGGGGATTACATATCTGGATGCTCCCATCAGCGGGGGTCCGCAAGGTGCCAAAGATGCATCGTTAAGTATCATGGTAGGAGGGGATAAAGAGGCTTTCCTCGCATCACAAGCAATTCTTAAGACATTGGGAAAGACTGTAGTGCATTGCGGTAAGAACGGCATGGGGCTGGCTGCAAAAATGGCAAACAACCTGATCGCGGCAACTCAAATGGCCGTAATCAGTGAAGCAGTAACATTGGCTGTCAAGGCGGGAGTTAACCCTGAGGTTCTTTTCGAAATATTGAGTAACTCTACAGCAGACAGTAGAATACTCAGGGCAAAGATCCCCTTGTATCTCTCAGATGATTACAATCCGAGGTTCAAGCTGTCCCTTATGTGCAAAGACCTCGATATTATAACCTCTGCGGCAAAGAGACTGGGAACCCCTGCTATTGTCGGCAGTGCTGTTGAACAAGTTTTTCGCATCTGCAAGGACTCACATGGTGACGAGGACAGCTCCGCAGTAAGCAAATTTTACCAGCATTACGGATCGGTAACGTTTCGTTCACCTGATGAATGATTTTTCCAAGGGCTCGGGATGATATATCCTGGTCCTTTGTGCATCACTTCCTAACCGCTTCAGTAATTTAAGTGAATAATCCTTTTAATTCCGCTAAGGTACAATGTTTATTTCCGTTAAAAACCATGATAGCATAATACATAAGCAAACCCCTATACATGGGGAAACAGGAGGCTGTGATGAAACAATATCCGTCGGCCTCACAAACGGCGTTTGAAAAGAGAAAGATAATCTTAGGTATTAGAATGACCCTCATCTACTCGGTAGTTTATGCGGGCTTTGTCGCGCTCAGCGTCTTTCGACCTGCCTGGATGGGAGCACGAGCCCTCTTTGGGCTGAATCTTGCAGCAGTCTACGGCCTAGGACTGATCCTTACTGCAATTGCATTTGCTCTTGTCTATAACATCCTCTGCCGCACTCCACATTCAGGAAGGCAATCCAGTACCCTGACAAAGCACTGATCCAACCAGTTCAGGAAGGAGAAGCACATGGCAATTGCTGTTTTCGTAGTATTTGTAGCTCTGGTGCTTGCGGTATCAACGCACACCAGCCGCAGGGCAAGCAGTGTCGGAGGATACTTCGTTGCAAACAGTTCCATTCGCTGGGGAGTAAATGGAATTGCCTTTGCCGGCGGTTACCTTTCAGTAGCCAGTTTTCTGGGTATATGCGGTCTTATTGCTTTTTACGGGTTTGACGGATTTCTCTATTCCATCGGATTCCTCGCAGGCTGGATTGTAGCCCTCTTCGTAATAGCTGAACCGATGAAGCGCATGGGAACTTTTACCTTTTCGGATGCATTAAACCGTAAATTCAGCCGTCCGGGGATACAGCTCTCCGCTGGACTGAGCGTTCTGGTGGTATCGCTGTTCTACCTCGTTCCCCAGATGGTGGGGGCAGGCGTTCTGGTTGAACCCCTGCTGGGCATCCCGCATTACTGGGGCGTAATTATTGTTGGAACTGTTGTTATCCTTATTGTCGCTGGAGGAGGAATGACCTCCACCACCTACGTGCAGTTCTTTAACGGAGGTCTGCTGCTGACTTTCGCGACGATTCTTACTATTGCCGTACTTGCCAGGGGAGTGGACACCCGGGTATTGCCTACAGAAGAAGGAACTGAGGGTCTTGAGAGCTACCGGTTTGAACGAATACCAGCTAGTTTCAACGGGGAAATGCCCCTGATACATATTCCCGGTGCCCGGGTGACAGATAGACACGAAGTTTTAGACAGATACACCGGTGAGCAGAAGCTTGTATTCTACAAGGTGTCCAGACCTGTTTCCGTTGCCATTGCAGATACAGGGTCATATACAGCAAATATAAAAGGACGCACGGTCAGGTTTGAAGATTTCCACGGCTGGACCATTGAGGAATTCCAGGGAAGGTCCAGCATCAGAATTGAAGAATGGTGGATGCATGAACCGGGAACAAATTCCCTGGTGGAAACCCAGCATCGTTCTGTCCTGCCTGATGGTACCGTGCTGGTTAACGGCGGTCCTGAAACCCTGGCAAACCGGCTGAGACAGATGGGGTACGTATCAGAAATACCTGAATCATACGGAAGGAGTACGGGAGCAGTAGGGCCCATAGAGCTTCTCAGTATCTTTTCGGACGAGTCCACTGTGGTACAGCGGCCGATGAGTACGGCATTCACCGCAGATGCCGGTGAGCAGGTTACGGTGCACTATGAGAACCCGACCAGCGGTTCAGTATTCATGCGCCCTGGGCTGATGTTCCCGGTAGAACCGCGGCCTAGTGAACCGGCTTTCACAACACTTCTTAACCGGCTGAATTTTATATCACTGATGCTGGCACTGTTTTTGGGAACCTCCGCCCTTCCCCATATACTTATCCGTTACTACACCGTTCCAAGCGCTGAAGCAGCAAGAAAATCAACAATTGTCGCAATTGCAGGAATCGGCCTCTTCTATATACTCACTATGTACCTTGGACTCGGCTCAGTTGCCTCCGGTGCGTTGAATCCTGAAACCAGCAATATGAGCGCTCCGCTGCTCGCCCGAAGTTTTGGGGAAATACTTTTTGCCATGATATCAGGGATAGCTTTCACCACTGTCCTTGCCACTGTGTCCGGTCTGATTATGGCGGCTTCAGGGGCAGTAGCCCATGACCTCATGGGCAATATCATGCACCGTGAAGTCTCGGACAAAGCAAAAGTTCTTGCAGGCAGGATAGTTGCGATCGTAGTAGGCATTATCGGGATTATACTTGGCATAGCCTTTCGTGATATGAACGTATCCTTTCTTGTGGGATGGGCCTTCGCCGTTGCTGCTTCAGCAAACCTGCCATCCCTCCTGTTCATGCTGTTCTGGAAAAGAACTACTGCACAGGGCATTATAGCTTCAATCCTAACCGGCTTAGCTGCCTCTGTAGGGCTCATCATGCTCAGTCCTGACATGTGGGCCCGTTACGGCCTGGACCCGGCAAGCGCTCCCATGCCGATCAACCAGCCGGGGATTATTTCCATTCCTTTGAGCTTTGCCGTCCTTATTCTGGTGTCGCTTGCAACAGGCAGGAGGAAGCTATAGCATCCCCTTGATGTCAAGGCTCAGCTTTTTCTGGATCAGGGATATCTGTGAAAATGAATGCTTGATAATTCCTTCATCTATCCGGGTTAGGGAAGCCGGATCAACTGCATTATCCGCAGGAAGGGAAGACTTCAGCAGTTCAACCTGGTGACGAAGACGCAGCTGCATCAGGTGGATATATGCCTGGGATAATCCGCGCAGGACTTCTTCCTGAATCACACCAATATCCCGCAGTTTACGCAATCGATCAAGTGTATGTGTCTCTTCTAGCTGATGCTTTACCGCATAAAGACGGGCATAATTCACAATCGGAAGCATAGCTTCCTTTATATTAAATGAATTGAGGGACTGCCCTTCTGAACTTGTCAATATCTGGCCGAACAATCCCAATGGCGGTTTATAGCGAATGGTGTTGAGCGCCAAGTAGGAGAAAAAAGCAGGGTTGTGAGAGACCTCCTTGTGAATATGCTGTTTCAAAGTATGCACCAGGGACCTGTCCCCGCAGATATGACGAAGGTCAAAAAATACATTGCAGCCCGCCAGGGCCTCATCATCAGGTTCAGTAATCCAGTTTGTGAAGCAGTCCTCCCATTGTTTCGCTGTCTGGTTCCAACGTGGATTCTTTGCCATGGTGCCGCCTGCGCAGAAGGTAAACCCCAATCGGTCCAGTGCATCACAGATCATTGTTCCCAGCTGCAGGAAATACTGCTCTGTATCGGTTGACTCACCCGGCATATCTTCATATATAAGGGCGTTATCCTGGTCAGTTGCAAGAGTCTGTTCCCTTCTTGCCTCGCTGCCTAAAGCTATAAACGCAAACCTTGCCGGGGCAGGTCCCATTTCCTGAAGCATGAGTTTCGTTACCCGCTGTACCACGGCATCTGATACTGAAGTCAGTACATGGCAGGCATGCTGCGGCTGTGCCCCAGAGTCGACAAGGGAAGAGACCAGGGACGGAATCTGCTCTCGATATTCATCCAGGGCATCAACTGACTCTGCAAGCTGCACCTGTCTAATAAGCACCACAAGTGAATACCTGTCAGGCCTTACTGTCCTGCTGCTCCGTATGATGCCGACCAGGTCCCCCGTCTCATCAGTCACAGCCAGATGTTCTATGTTTTTCCCGTGCTCAAGGAGAAACGCCTCGAAAATAGGGGCATTTTCACTGATTGATGCAACCGGGGAACTCATAATCCTGGAGACGGGCATCCGGGTATCCATCTCAATGGCAACCACCCGTTCCCTGATATCACGGTCGGTTATTATTCCCACCAGATTTCCTGAGCTGTCTAGTACCGTCAGCGCATCCGTGCCTCTTCTCCCCATAAGCCGAACTGCATGTGCTATTGAAGTATCCAGGGCACATGAGACTGGGGCGGCCATGGAGGTTCGTACCGGTTCAGTCAGGAACAGCTGGGAGGACTGAAGCTGTTCAATCAACCGCTCACGCTCAGCCCAGACCTGCAGCCTCCTCTGCCTGGTAGTCTCCTGTACACTAAGCATCAGTCCGCTCATTTTCGAAAAGAATACTTTTGTCGCCGACAGGAGGACCGGCAAGGTCATACCGTCCTTTCTCTTCAGCTTCACCTCTACAGGCTCATGAATTTCTTTCCCCTGTGAAATGTGGTCAAGGCAATACCTGCCGGGCTCCTCCTGTTCCCCTGCCAGGACATCACTGATATCAAGAAATGCCAGTTCAGCGGCAGTATACTTGAGCATTTCAAGGAATTTCCTGTTTGCATAGGAACAACGCTTCCCTGCAAGCAGCAGAGTCCCGCTTGAGGAGGATTCGACAAGAGTCTGATATCTTTCATGAGAAATACGAATTTCTGTTTCTGCTTTACTTCTCTTCTGTTCAACTTTCAGGGCCTGCCAGGAAATCATTACCAGAAGGCCGGATGTAATAACAGTGATAATAAAAGAAATATCAACAACTCGACTGGTTACAGCTGAAATCTCCCGATTGACATCATCAACATAGAGACCCGTGCCGATTATCCAACCCCAGGGGGCAAACCCCCGGATATAGGACTCTTTTGCCT
>SKJE01000039.1 GCA_007116075.1 Spirochaetia bacterium | reverse complement strand
GAGCATTCATGATCGGTACGTATTCCAGCAGCTGCATAGGCCGAAAGCTCTTTTCCTAAAAGACCGGGGCTATGTCCGTCCACCGGTTTCCCTGCAGCAAGAGCTGCATGGATCTTGTCCAGTACCTCCGGGTCACCTGAGACTACCTGGGGATAGGCCATCATCTCTCCGAGTCCTAACAGATACTCCTGTTTGATAAGCCTTGCAGTATCAGAAGCATCAAGTACCGCGCCGGAGGTCTCATAGGCAGTTGCGGGTACACAGGAGGGCAGCATCATATGAATCTTCAGTGGTGTCTGTGCACTGGATTGTATCATATAGGCAATACCCGCCTCACCCAGAACATTGGTTATCTCATGAGGATCAGCGATCACTGAAACAGTACCATGGGGAATGACAGCGTTGGAAAACTGCTGTGGAGATGCTAGGGATGATTCAATATGCACATGGGCATCAATAAGTCCTGGTATGACGTAGGCGCCCTGGAGATCCCGCTCCTTGACTCCTCGATACGATCCGATACCTGCAATATATCCCTGGCAGAGGGCGATATCTCCGGTGATGATTCTGTGGGAAAACACATCAACGATCCGTGCATGTTTCAAAACCACATCAGCAAGGTTCCGTCCGGATGCTGCTGCAGTGAGAGACTCCAAGATGCTCCTGTCCATAGACATCTCCTTTTCACGATCATAGCATGGGGCTTGTGAAGGCGCAACAGAGCGCAACAGATAAATATTTTTCTGTACATTTGGAACTGAACAAGATAGAATGCATGTATATCACACTAATCTCTCTCGAAAAGGAGTGTTCAGATGGAAAAGTTGTTTAAATTGCAGGAACACAAAACCACGGTTAAAATTGAGGTTCTTGCTGGACTGACAACATTCCTGACTATGGCTTACATCCTCATTGTAAACCCGCTTATTCTAAGCGAAGCAGGAATGGATTTCGGTGCTCTATTTACAGCTACGGCACTTGCATCTGCCATAGCTACGCTGGTTATGGCCTTTACCACAAATCTCCCCTTTGCCCTGGCCCCGGGTATGGGACTGAATGCCTTTTTCGCCTACACGGTGGTACTTGGGATGGGATACTCCTGGCAGTTTGCACTGACTGCGGTATTCCTTGAAGGTATTATCTTCATTATTCTGACGATTTTCAATGTTCGAGAAGCAATCGTCAATAGCATCCCATCCGATGTGAAGAAGGCGATTTCCGTAGGTATTGGTCTGTTTATTGCATTCATTGGATTTCAGAATGCAGGTATCATCGTCGAAAGCCCGGCTACCATGGTAGAACTCGGAGACCTCACCACCGGAGCTCCCCTGCTTGCAGTAATCGGCTTGATCATTACCGGAATCCTGCTGGCCTTCAAGGTCCGCGGTGCGCTTCTGATTGGTATTATCGTTACGACCCTTATCGGATTCCCCTTCGGAATCAGCCAGTGGTCCGGCGGTAACTGGGCTCCCCCTTCCCTGGCTCCCATCTTCTTCCAATTTGATTTCAGCCAGATATTCACCTTCGATATGCTGATCGTACTATTCACCTTCCTCTTCGTTGATATGTTCGATACTGTTGGAACACTCATTGGTGTATCCACCAAGGCAGGTATCATGACGAAGGACGGGCAAATCCCCCATTGTAAGATGGCCCTCATGTCAGACGCAATTGGTACTACCGTTGGTGCAATGCTTGGAACCAGTACGGTAACCACCTATGTAGAGAGTTCTGCTGGTGTTGCTGAAGGCGGAAGAACCGGTCTTACCAGTTTCACCACCGCTATACTCTTCCTGCTGGCACTCTTTCTTTCACCGCTGTTTCTCACCATTCCCGGTGCTGCTACAGCCCCTGCTTTGATTCTGGTAGGTCTTTTTATGATGACTCCTGTGGTTGACATCAACTTTGATGACTACACAGAGGCCATTCCTGCTTTCCTCACCCTGATTGTGATGCCCTTAGCCTACAGCATCGCCGACGGTATCATGATCGGTATGCTCTCCTGGCTCTTTCTGAAACTGTTCACCAAGCGCTCTAAGGATATCAACCTGATGACTATCATCGTGGGAATTCTGTTCCTGCTGAAACTGCTCATCGGATAATAGATTTCACTTCCAGATACTGCAGCCGGCTGGTTACCCAGCCGGCTGTTTTATGTGGTCTAAGAGATATCAGGGGTTTAATTGAAGCGGTTAGGCTTCCTTGTCATAGGATTCAATGCCGATCTTCGGGATAATCTTTCTCATCTCATTGGTCACAGCCTGATGCTGGAGCCCAAAGTCAAACATATTGTAGAGCCTGCGGAATAGAGGTGCCACAAACCGGGATCGTTTTGTGGCATCCTGTTCGTGGGGAGTTGCATCACGCTGAATCATAACTGTCACAGATGAAGGAGAGCGATATGTTCCGATCTCCTCAAACCCGAATTTCCGGTACATCTCTATATTCTTTACATCCTGAGAAAACACGTCGATGACAACTTCCTTCATGCCCATAGACCTGCCGTAGAGAAAAATGAGCGAAACCAGTCCAAGGGCCACCAGGGTATTGCGCATTTCGGGGATTACCGCCAGGCGGATGATTTCCGCACAGTAGTCGGGATGCTTGATATACTGATCAATATCGAAGTAGCGTTTGATCGGCAGTGACTCTCCCTTTTTCCCAATCAAAAGAGATACTGTTCCAACCGGCTCTACTCCGCGGTAGGCCAGCAGGTGATAAGCCCGGTCATCCTCCTCCCTGTGGATTGTCTCCTCAATATATCCCTTTTCTCCGATGAGCACCTTTCTCTGTATATAGAATACGTCGTTGAAATGGTGCTGCATCTCAGCCAGGACAAAGCGGATCTGCTCGGAGGAGGTTCCAATGGCTGGAAAGAACAGAGAAAGGGTGGTTCCCTTGCCGATGGTACTATCCAAGCTGATGCGTCCCTTGTTCTTTGTGACGATGCGGAAACAGTTTGACAGCCCCAGGCCGGTGCCCTCACCTGGCTCCTTTGTAGTAAAAAACGGGGTGAATACCTGGGACAGCTGGTCCTTTGGTATCCCCTTACCTGAATCGGTTATGGATACATGTATTACACCATATGACTCATCAACACAAAGTTTGAGTGTTCCCTTCCCGTCCAGTGCCTGGATGGCGTTCATGATAATATTGAGATACACCTGCTGGAGTTCGCTCTTCGGAATCATCACTGAGGGCACTTTATGATAGTCTCGCTCAACAGCAACTTGTGTCATATCCATGCCCCGGGCAGCAAGCTTCAGAGAAAATTCAAGCTCATCAGTAACTGAAGTCTCTTCCGGCTCCCGTTCATTTCTCCGGGCATAGAGGGAAATCTCCCTGATTACGTCTGTAGCGTTTCTGGAATACTGCAAGATATCCTCAAGAAATTCAAACTGCTGAGTATCCTTATCGGTCTGTTCAAGAAGCAGCTCTGCGGTGCCCATAATACCCGCCAGGGGATTGTTCAGATCATGGGCAATTCCTGCTGCCAGTGATCCGATCTCCGCCATCTTGGCAGATACCTGCAGTTCCTCCTGCATCTTCAGTTCCTCGGTCTCGTCCTGGATAATCTCCAAAAACACCTGGCGGGAGTTATGAACAATTTTCACGGGGTGAAACTGAAGCGAGTAAATCCGGTCCTCAATCTCAGCATTCCCCTCAATGATATGGGAGCTTCTCAAGGCCTCGGGAGCCCTGCAGAAGGAGCACGCCTTGGCACAATGGAAGAAGAGGCGATAACACTTTTCCCCGATGATCTCCTCCCTGCGCCTGCCAATAAAGGTTACCGCTGCAGCATTCACCTCCAAAATAGTGAAATCGATATCTGTCAAGGCCAGGGGAGAACCAATACCGTTGAAGATTGCCTCAAGTTTTGTGTGGGACACGGCGAGTTCCTCTTTCTGTTGTCTCATCCGTTCAAAGGAAAGGGCGTTATTGACCGAAAGGGCGCATTGTCCTGATAAAATCTCCAAAGCCTCTAGTTCATACTGTGAAAAGAGTCTGCTGTCCCTTGGTGCATGCATGCAGATATACCCGTTTATCCTTCCATGGAATACCAGGGGCATGATAATGTTCGCATCGGGCAGTTCATCGGATATATGAAGTGAGTCCTCATCATGTTCAGTGATGATGACGGCACTTCCCCCTTGTCCCTGTTTGAGCTCCTCCAACCTCTGGAGAAGGTTTTCATCAGGATTCAGATTGATATGATCACCCACGTTCCGGGGACCGTCATAACCACTCTGGCTCAGAAGCATACAGCGGCATTGATCTTCATCCTCCCCATGGGGATTGCGAACCAGACAGATAGCCCAGCTAAGGGGAGTACCCGTGGTTAGGGCTGTGATCAGCTCAGATCCAAGGGTATCAAGATCGATAATCGTAGTAAGTTTCTGACTGAGGGTCCTGATACGCTGCTGATAGGGATGCCTCCGGGGAATAATGATCCGGTCTATGACGAGAGCAGCCACGAGACGCATGGGATAGACTACAATCACCGTTACAAAACCCATGATGAATGCAAGCAGCAGTTTGCTGCTCGGCTGGAAAGTGGGCACTATATTGCTGAACATGAGCATAAGAATATAGTAGAGAAAACTGGTGAGTACCAGCAGCAGCGCCATGGAAAGGGTATAGAGTCCGTAGCGGGTGTAATTGACTAGTTTGTAGCGGTAGATACCGTAAAACAGGATGAGGGCATTGATCATGGAGGCAAGGATATCGACGGGATAGCGGCCGACTTCCTCGACCAAGTTCAAGAGAATCCCCACAAGCATGATCACCATACCCAGGAGATACACATAGAACAGTATCCTGGTCCGATCATCGTAGTGGGGTTTTCTGAGTTCGATAATGATCAGCAACACCATGAGGGCAAGATATGCATAACTGGTCAGGTAGGCCTTCATGGCACCTGATCCGAGCTGGTAGAAAAAGACACCCTCATCGGTAATACCGGCTTGTTTGACCACCATGCCGGCGAAGTTTACATACATAAGGGATATCACCAGGACAAATGATATGCGGGATATTCGTTTAATGACGTCACTGGATAGTCCGAGGGTATCGATAACCGCCCTCACCAGGACAAAGGGTCCCGTGAGCATGCCCACGAGCATGATCCTGTTCCACATCAAAGGAGTACCGATTCCAATAGGCATACGCATCATGAAGGAACCGAAACTCCAGAGGGCAAGCATCAGCACATAGAACTGGAAAGACCAGTTGAATCCAACTTTCTTCCGCTGCTGCAGACCGAATACAGCAAAACTGATATACAGTACACTCGCAGCTGCGGGAATAACTGAACTCAATGTTGACAGGCTTACTTGCATTGTTCTATTGTTTACCTAATATTAAAAATGGATGCAATTATACTATAAGGAATTCTGCATATTAGCAATTCATTTCTGCATGTTTATGTAATTATTGCCTACTCACTCGTTGTTTTGCATGATTTAACTCAGCTGTATCCAAGGCAGCGTTGGCTGCGGGTGACCAGTCTGGCTGGATATCCCATGACATTGCTCCCCTTTGTTGCAGTGCCCTTGACCTACAATCCAGTGATTACAACACCAGTGATTCCCATAGCGATAACGATCCTGTTTCTCCTGCTGATCTATTCAGTCTGGATAGAACTCATGCTTTTCGCGCCTAAAGACGGACGAAGTTATCAGAGGGGAACCTATTCCCTTTCCCGGCATCCGGGGTGGCTCTGGTTCAGCGCCATGCACATTCTGCTGGGTATCAGGTACCTCCATGGGGAGGTGATACTGCTTATGGTCATGTGCATATTGTGGAATCTGGTGGTAATTAGTATTGAGGACCGTTGGATATTTCCCAGACTGTTCAGTGACTACGGCGAGTATGCACAGCGGGTCCGGTTTCTTCTGTAAAACCGGACCCTGCAGCATTATTCATACTATCCTGGGGAGCTGCCGCTCCAGAAGCATCCTGATTTTTTCAGCAGGATACTCACATCTGCTAAGCAGCATCATTGCCGCAATAATATAGGGCTTATAGCTTGCCTCCTTGTAGAGGGGCACCCGATACCTGTCAAATACGGAAGCGGACACCTCTCCCTGCTTGCAGCTCACTCCTGTGATGTCAGCTGGGAGGCAATGCATATAGAGGGCTGAGCCATCTTTTGTTGTGGCCATACGCTCTTCGGTGCACTCCCAGTGCTTGAACTGCGCGTTTTGCTCAAGACACCGGGTCTCGAGCCCCGAGAGATCATCCCATCTGCCCTGTTCCACCAGCTGAGTGCGCTCCTCCATGACCGCAAAGGGTGCCCAGCTTTTCGGATAGACGATATCCGCATCCCTAAAGGCTTCCTCCATGCTCTCAACCCGTTGATAACTCCCTCCACCGGAGGCTGCATTGCGCTGGGCAATCTCTTCGATATCACCCATGACATTGTACCCCTCGGGATGGGCAAGCACCACATCCATACCGAACCGGGTAAACAACCCGATGATTCCCTGGGGCACAGAAAGGGGCTTACCGTAGGAAGGAGAATATGCCCAGGTCATGGCGATCTTCTTACCCTTCAGCTTTTCAACTCCTCCGAAGTGATTTATCACATGCAGCATATCCGCCATGGACTGTGTCGGATGGTCTACATCGCACTGCAGGTTCACCAGAGTGGGCCGCTGTTCCAGTACCCCCTCCTCATATCCGTCCTGCACTGCCTGGGCAACCTCTTTCATATAGGTATGCCCCTTGCCGATATACATATCATCACGGATTCCGATCACGTCAGCCATGAACGAGACCATATTGGCGGTCTCCCGGACCGTCTCGCCGTGGGCAATCTGGCTGGTCTTCTCGTCCAGGTCCTGCACCTCCAGACCAAGCATATTGCAGGCGCTGGCAAAACTGAACCGGGTCCTGGTGGAGTTGTCCCTGAATATAGATATCCCCAGTCCGCTGTCAAACAGCCTGGGAGAGATATTCATCTCCCGCAGGGATCGCAGGATCTCTGCAGTCTTGAACACCCCGTCCAATTCCTGGTCTGACTTCATCCAGGTGTGGAGAAAATCATCCAGATACATGCCGCTGGTATCCAGGGATCCCAGCTCTGCAATCATCTTCAGTATCTCTTCCTTCTGTTTCACCGTTTACATATCTCCTTTGGTTATTGTCATGAACTATGAAAATCTCTTCAATTCCCTGAGTATCTTCTCAGGGGTAAAGGGCCAGCTTCGTATCCAGATGCCCGCAGCATCATGAATGGCAGCAAAGAGGGCTGGGGAAGCTCCATTGCAGCTCACCTCGGAAATCGATTTAGCCCCATAGGGTCCGTGGGGATCATCGGTATACATCAGCTCTGCTGCAAACACGTCCGGTAGGTCCGTGACCATAGGGACACCGTAATCCCTCAGGTTTGCATTGAGACATATCCCCTGCTTGTCAAGCTGCAGCTGTTCATAGAGGCTGTGCCCGATCGTCTTGAGCACCCCTCCATAGATCTGACCCAGGGCAAGATCGGGATTTACCGGTGTCCCGCAGTCCTGGAGGGCATAGTATTTCTGGATCTTCACTTTTCCGGTCCGGGTATTCACTGCCACCTGACAGAAGTGAGCCCCGTAGGGGAATGAAAACTTCTCTGTTGTGAAGGAGGCATATCCCATGAGCTCTCCCCGCCCGGTCCCGGACTGGGTATACCGGGCGATATCGAGATAGCTTACCGAGTTTTTTCCGCCCTTTACCATTCCGGGATATACCAGTTCAAGATGATCCTCTGGCTCCTGGAGCATCTCGGATGCAGCAGAGATAATCTTGGTCCTGATGTCCTTCGCTGCAAGCATAGATGCGCTTCCGGAGAAGTAGGTCCCGCTGGAAGCATATGCCCCGGTATCAAAGGGGGTATTGTCAGTATCCCCAGAAAGAATAGCCACCTGGTCCATCTCAACACAGAGCACCTCCGAGGCGAACTTCACCGAAACCGTATCCAGTCCTGTACCGAGATCTGCTCCGCCTGAATGGAGCATAAAGCTTCCATCCGCAAGCATCCGGATGTCAGCACAGGAGTGATCCAGTCCTGGAAGGCCGGAACCCTGCTGGATGATCGCAAATCCCTTGCCAATCTTTATGTCAGGGTCATCGCTAGTCACGTGCTCATCCCACCTGATAAGCTCCTTGCCCCGCTGGAGTGCCTGTTCGAGGCCGCAGCTTTCAACTGGAACTGCAGCGCCCTCCCGGCCCTCTCCAAGACATTTGAGGATATCAAGCATATCCCCGGTTCTGACATGGTTCTTCTCAATCAGCTCAAGGTAGTCCATGCCAAGCTCGTCGGCAAGTTCAGCCATAGCGCTCATTAGGGCAAAGGAGCCCTTAGGAGCTCCGTAGCCCTGATATGCACCGGTGGGAGGAATCGTGGCATAGTAGGTTTCCACATCGAAGTGCACATGCTCGCACAGCAGTAGGGGGAGAGATTTTGAGCAGGCATTCATAGGTACGGTAAGACAGTGATTTCCGTAGGGTCCAGTCAGCGCCTGGACATGCATGTTCATGGCCTTCAGTTTCCCGTCCTTGGCTGCTCCAAGTTTTACCGTGATATCCATCACATGACGGGTACTGTTGGCAATGAACTCCTCCTCCCGGGTAAACCGGAAGAATACACTGCGGCCGGTGCAGTAGGTTGCATAGGCGGCAACATCCTCAAGAAGGATATCCTGCTTCGATCCGTAACCGCCCCCTACCCGCTCCTTAATAACCCTCACCCTGTTTTCACTGATACCGAGGGCTGAGGCAACAATACGTCTCAAGTGCCAGGGCACCTGGGTGGATGCATGTATCACCAATCGGTTGTCTTCCATGCGGGTATAGACCGTGTGGGTTTCCAGGGGAGTGCACTGCACCTGGCTGGATGCATAGGTTCTCTCAATAACCACATCGGACTCGGAGAATCCCTTCTCAATGGAACCGATACCCCCGCTGACTGAAGCGGCAAGGTTGCGGTGTGGATCTGCTCCAATAGGGAACTGGTAGATCACCTTGCCGTCCCGGGGATCGGCATGACGGTTATATGATTCCAGGTCATCCGGGGCTCCTGAGACGTACTCAACCACACTGTTGTGGAGTATCGGTGCCGCTTCATCCGATGCTTCTGCTATGGTAAGCACCGGCTTGAGCACTTCATATGCAACCCGGATAAGGCTGATCGCCTCATCGGCAATATCCTCATCTTCAGCTACCACCGCGGCAACACGATCGCCTGCATGGCGCACCTTCTGATTAAACATCCTCCTGTCATAGGGGGAGGGTTCGGGAAAACCCTGCCCCGCCTGTCCATAATACCTGTCGGGACAGTTCTCATGGGTGATCACCATAACTACGCCGGGAAGCGCTTCAGCTTGGGAGACATCTATGCTGGTAATATATGCATGGGCATGGGGACTGCGCAGCATCTTGAGCACACAGGCATCGGCATCCTTCATATCTTCAACATAGGCCTTCATGCCGGTGACCAGTTTTCGAGCATCCACCTTCTCCCGAACCTTACCCACCTGCCTGAGGTCATCCCTGAACTCCGGTGCTACCTCAGTGGTATATGATGGATCCTTCAGCCGCTGCCTGATCAGCTCGGCAGCAGTGAAAAACTGAACATATCCGATATCCCGGATGAAAATTCCCGACAGTGCATCGATGACATCCTCATCGGTGGCCTCAGGGTTCCGATCAAATAATTCAGTCAGCAGCAGCGCCGCAGCAGGAATGTTATATCCTGACTGCACCACACCGGCATCAATCATGGACTGCTGGACTACAGAGAGTCGCCGACCCTCCAGGAGCGCCTCAGGTGTTACCACATCCCTGTCGGCCGCCTGTGCCAAAACCATCAGAGAGGCATAAGCCGGTCTGCCGTCCACCAGGATGGTGTCACTTCCGGCAAATCCCTCACCGTCATCGCTGTTGCGTACAGACCGGTATCCCTCACGCTGCAGGACCCGCTGAAGGTTTTCTCCGGGATCTGCGTGAAGACGTTTATATATTCCGTTTATTCGTAGACCAACTGCCATACTACACCTCTTTACGCTTGCCTTTGAGCTCCTGAAGCCCCTGGGCAATGAGCACCCCGGCAAGATACTGTTTGTACCTCCCGGTTCCAGTGATGTCATCAGCGGGATGAATGGTTCGCTGCACCAGGGATATGATCCGCTGATCATCTGCCGACTGTTCAGCCAACTGTTCGACCTCCTGAAGACGCCTCATAAACTGCCCCGCAGCACTGCAGTATACCCGGAATTGGTCACCGAGTGAGCAGGCGACGGTAAGGGCAGGTTTTGTCTGTGAAGACCGGGAGGCGCGCTCCAGGAACACCGGGATAGTGCAGTCAGGAATGACTACCCTGGTAATAATACTCCCGCTGGGTTCTCTGCGCTCTCCGAGATAGATATCCAGGGCCATGGATTCTCCGTCATGGAACTGTACCTCTCCGTTGAGGGCTCCAAGCAGGGGCAGCAGGTAACTGTCATCCCTTACCGAAGCGATATTGCCTCCCACCGTAGCCATGCAGCGCAGGGTCCTGGATTGGGCGAATAGACAAGCACGCTTCAGGGATTCGGGCACCTGGGCATGGTCCACCAGATCCTGCAGGGTTGCTCCTGCACCAATGGTAAGGCGTTTATCCTCCCTGATGATATCTGCATCAACCAGCGAGCTGATCAGCACACCCTGATAGAGGGATTGTGAACGACCAAGGCGATTCACCTGGGTACCACCCGCAAGGTAGCGGGTATGCTGAGGATCCTTTCGATAGTGCATAACAGCTTCATCCAGGGAACCCGGTATCAACACATTCATCATGGTGCGGCCTCCAGTAATGCCTTTGATACGGCATGTGCCTGCCGGGTGAGCAGTTCCTCGTCATATCCGAGCAGGCGGTTATCTTCTACAACAATGTTTCCGTTTACAATCGTGTATGCTGCTCCGTGATTATAGCCTGAAAAGATCAGCGCAGCCAGCGGATCCGAAAGGGATCCGGCGTATTCAAGACGGTCAACATCGAACACGGCAATATCAGCGGCCCAGTCCGGCTCAAGACAGCCGATCCGCGAAAAATCCAGCAGCTTTGCACCATTGAGGGTTGCCAGCCCGAAGGCCTCCCGGGCGGTAAGTCCGGCGCTCCCGTAACGAACACGCTGGAGCAGCATAGCCTGGCGGACCTCACCGAGCATATCTGAGGCATCATTTGAGGCAGAACCATCCACCGCCAGGGCCACATTAATCCCCATGTCATACATCTCGCGAACCCTGCAGATCCCTGATCCCAGCCGCATATTTGATGACGGGCAGTGGGCTATGTGAGCACCAGTCTGGTTCAGCACAGCAAGTTCATCATCATTGAAGTGAATACCGTGGGCATAGAACACATCGGGTCCGATAAACTCACACTCCTCCATCAGATCCAACGGCCGTTTCCCGTATACCTGCTGACAATAGTCACTCTCATCCTCGGTCTCTGCAAGGTGGGTATGGAGCCGCACCCCAAAACTTCGTGCGAGCCTGGCGGACTCTCTCATAAGATCTTTGGTGACGCTGAAGGGACTGCAGGGGGCAAGGACAACCTTGCGCATAGAAAAATCACCTGGATCATGAAACTGCTCGATCACCCGCTGGGAATCTGTGAGGATCTCCTTCTCTGTCTGGACCACGCTGTCCGGGGGAAGTCCTCCATCCTTTTTACTCAGGGACATGGAGCCCCGGGTGGGAGAAAAACGCATACCCAGGGTGTCCGCAGCCTCAAACTGCAGAGCCATGATGTCACCGGCAAACCCTTTTGGATAGAGATAGTGATGATCAGTGGTAGTTGTACATCCGGTCTTCAGCAGTTCCCCCATGGCAAGGAGCGATGAAGTGTAGACAGCATCCCGGTCTACACCCTTCCATATTTCATAGAGGTGCACCAGCCAGTCAAAGAGCTTGGCATCCTGGACCGCCGGGATATTCCTCGTCAGGGTCTGGTAGAAATGGTGATGGGTATTCACCAGACCCGGAATAACAACATGCTTGGAACAGTCAATAACCTTGGCATCATCACAGACCAGATCCTTCCCGATTTCCTTAACCAGATGATGCTCAATGAGCAGGTCCTCTCCGCTGGTCTCTTCCAGGCCATGACCCCGGTAGAGTCTCAATATGTTTTTCAGCAATATCTTCGACATAGCTTATCACCTTCCTCCAGTCATTTCATCAAGAACAGCTCCCACAAGGTTGCTTGCGGCCTGTTTCCGGTAAGCTGCACTGGAGCGCTGATCATCAATCGGTGTAATAGAGCACTTATACCGGTTCATCAGATCCTCCCTCTGGAGCGCAATTTCAGGGAGCTTCATACCCGTCATATCATCTTCTATATCCCGACATCGAAGCACCACAGGGGCAACTGCACCCAGGGCGATCCTGACATGGGTAAGGACATTGTCATCAACAGCCCAATCGGCAGAAACAGAGAGCTTGCTTAACGCATTAGCCCTGCGGGTTCCCACTTTTTTGTACCAGCTGATGTGTCCCTCCCCAATGGGGACGATAATCTCGGTAATCAGTTCATCCTCAGCCAGTATGGTCCTGCCCGGACCTACAATAAAAAGATCCAAGCTCACCACTCGTCTGCCCCTAGGTGATGCCAGTTCAATAGAAGCATCAAGAGCGATAAGTGCACACACCGCATCTCCTGCAGGGGAGGCATTGCCGATATTCCCGGCCAGGGTACCCAGATTCCGAAGGGCCGGGGCAGCCATCAAACCAATCGCTTGTTTCAGCAGCGGCGGGGTGAGTTCATGATCCATCACATCGGTCAGGGTGGTCTCTGCTCCTATACAGAGACTCCCTTTCCTGAGCCTCAGATACTGAAGCTCCTTGAGATGTCCCAGCAGCACAATCGGCCAGGGAAGATCCGGCAGAACTCCATGACTTGTACGGTAGCGCACCATGATATCCGTACCGCCGGAAAATGGAACGGCACCTGTACTACTCCTGAACTGCAGAGCCTCCTCCAGGGTTTTCGGATGATATACATCTACCATAGGCCCCTCCCGCGTTCAGCAGCGAGCCGTACACCCTGGACAATCATGTCATACCCGGTACAGCGGCAGAGATTACCCGACAGAGCCGTGCGGATCTGTACTTCGGAGGGATCTGGGTTTTCGAACAAAAGGGATGCCGCGGCCATTACCATGCCGGGAGTGCAGAAACCGCACTGCACGGCACCGCTGTCAGAAAAGGCCTCAACAATGCATCGTCCCTCCGGGGTCTGGCGGAACCCCTCCAACGTCATGATCTCACATCCCTCAACGGCTGCAACAGGGATCATGCAGGAATTCACTACCCGCCGGTCCTTGAGCACCGAGCAGGCACCGCACTCCCCTTCTCCGCATCCTTCCTTTGCAGCGGTCAGCTGCAGGTCCTCCCGCAGCACATCAAGCAGACGCCTCTCACCGGGGAAGCTAAAGGTATAGTCAGTTCCATTTATTCTGCAGTGAATCTCATTCATCACTCATCAGCTCCATTATATATTCAGGTGTTACCGGTATACGCCCAACCGGGCGTCCTATTGCATGCTGCACCGCAGCAGCGAAGGACGCTGCAGCACCGTCAAATACCAGTTCTCCCAATCCCTTCGCTCCGAAGGGTCCGTATTCATAGGGGTTCTCCACCAGCTTGCTGTACACTGGAGGAAAATCAAGGCTGGTGGGTATCATGTAGTCCGCCAGGGTGTTCTGGTAGAATCGACCCTCCTTGAGCTCCAGCTTCTCCAAACTCGCATAGCCGAGCGCCTGGATCACCCCTCCGTTCACCTGACCATGGACGATCTGCTCATCGATAGCCCTGCCCACTTCATGGATCGTCCACACTCCTTTTGTCTCCACCTCAAAGCTTGCCCGGTCTACCTCAACCTCGGTTACACAGATTCCCCAGCTGTAGGCAGGATAGGCATCCCCCTGGAGGGTCTCCTGATTCCACTCTACCCAGGGGGGGTGTTCATACCCGATCTCTACCGTCTCTTCCCGGGTGCCGTCCCAGCAGGTCTTGAGCTGCAGGGCTGCCCGCTGGAGAAGTCTTCCCACTACCATGATTGACCGGGAGGCTACCGTCGGGCCGGAATCAGGCACCCGATTTGTTGATGGATCAAGAAATATGGTCCTGGAGATATCGATACCGAGGGCAGAGGCGACAATCTTTCTGTAGGTGGTGGCCAGTCCCTGGCCCATTTCAACAGTCGACAGCAGAAGCTCTACCCTGCCGTCCTTCATTCCCTTGAGCCGGACGTGACTGTCAATCAATGCCTGTTCCCCGTTCCCGGTGAAGCCTCCTCCGTGAAGGTAGTAGGATACACCGATACCCCGGAAAGAACCGGAAGGGTTACTTTTCAGTTTCTCATAATACCCGCTCTCCAGGGATATATCCTGCCACATCTGCTCCAGCAGTACTTGCTCGTGGATGGTTCCGTTGGTAACGGTTCTGCCCCCCTGCTTGAGGAAACAGCGACGCTTGAATTCACTCTCCTCTTCTCCAACCAGCCGTGCTACATGGCTCATATGCATCTCAGCTGCAAAGATCCCCTGGGGTGCCCCGAATCCCCTGAAGGCGTCCGAGGGCACCGTATTGGTTGCCACAGCCCGGCCGCGGATACTCACATTGGGTAGGTCATAGACGCTGTTTGCGGAGAACATGGTACGCTGCAGCACGACAGCAGAACAGCTCTGGTATGCTCCTGCATTGATCCTGGCATCAACGTCCATAGCAATAATTCGGTTGTTCCTGTCCAGGGCCGTCCGGAAGATGATCTGGCTGGGATGACGCTTCGGTGTGTAACTGATATCCTCCCGTCGTTCAAAGACCACCTGGATGGGCTGCTGTATGGCCACAGCCGCTACAGCCAGGGCTGATGCGATAATATCCGGGAAGTGCTCCTTACCGCCGAAGGCGCCCCCGGTGGTTACCTGATGGACAATGATGTCCTCAAGGTTCATGGCCACGGAAGGCGCTACTGCCTTCCTGATATAAAACGGGCATTGGCAGGATGCGTGGAATACCAGCTGTCCATTACTGTATTCAACGGTAATACCCTGGGGCTCCATATAGACATGTTCCTGAAAGCCTGTCTCAATCACGTCTTCAATAATTCTGTCAGCCTGGGAGAAAGCAGCATCGGGATCTCCCTTTTTCAGCCGGTGTTCGACATAGATATTGTCTTCACCGACAAATGCTCCTCCCCTGCAGGCCAGGCCCTCCTCAATAGTGGAGGAGCCCTCCTCTATGTCATAGGTGACTGCAACAGCTTTGTGGAGTTCATGGAGTACCTGCCGGTCGGGACCGACAAGCAGACCTATGGTCTGGCCGCAGAACCGCACCTCTCCTGTGGTAAATACCGGCCAGTCGGAGGTGATCATGTTGATCTGGTTCACTCCTCCCGGAGGGATATCACCTTCGCTGATAAACCGGTACCCCTCAGGCAGGTCCGGCAGGGCTATCCCGGTAATCCGCCCCCGCTGTATCGAAGTGCGCACCAGTTTTCCGTAAAGCAGATGATCGAAGGGGATATCCGCAATATAGCGGGCATATCCCCCGGCTTTCTCGTATGCATCAACTCTGCGGACAGGGCTGCTGATTCGTTCCTTCATTATCACCCTCCGCACAAAATATACTAAACTTTCTTTTCAAGCGTATAGGGCAGCATGGCATAAAAAGCTGCACATACCTCCAAGTCATCGATCCGGTTCACTTCATTGGGAGCATGGGCCTGGTCCTCATCACCGGGTCCGAAGCCGATGGCGGGTATCTCATGACGACCGGTGGTGGCCACCAGATTTGTCGAGAAGGTCCATTTATCCACAACAGGTCTGGTTCCGAAGAGCTGTTCATAGGCTTCCACGCCAGCCTGTATGACCGGGTGATCCTCATCAACCTTCCAGGTGGGAAAGTAGAGCTCCTGGGAATAATCGAATTGCTTCCATCCCCGCTTATCGTACTGGGGCATGGTTACCTCTACAGCATCGAGAGCATCTCCTGTGGCTTCGGAGATATACTGTTTCACCTGGCTAATAGCTAGTTCAGCATCCTCACCCCAGGTGAGCCTGCGGTCGAGGTAGAGCATAGCCTGGTCCGGTACAGCGCACTGGCTCGGTCCGTGGACATCTATCTGGGAAACCACAATGGTGCCCTTGCCGAGGAAATTATCCTCATCGGGCTGCAGATCTTTGTTCAGTTGTTCCATAGCCAAGGCAGCCCGGGCAGCCTTGTAGGCCGCACTCACACCCCGCTCAGGGGCTGATCCGTGGGAGGATACCCCCTTGAGCCGGACCACCATCTCCATCCTGCCCCGGTGTCCCCGGTAGAGCCTGCAGCTGGTGGGCTCTGTAGAGACCACCACATCGGGACGCAGCCCCTCCTCCTCTATGAGGTATTTCCAGCACATGCCGTCGCAGTCCTCCTCCATGACGGTGAAGGTGAAATAGACTGTATATGCGCCATCGTAGCCGAGGTCCTTCAGGATTTTGCCTGCAGTGATCATGGAAGCTGCACCGCCCTTCTGGTCCGAAGAGCCTCTGCCCTTGACCAGTCCTTCTTCAATGGTTCCGCTGAAGGGATCGCTTAACCATTGGGAGGGATCTCCCACTTCCACCGTATCAATATGGGCATCGATGGCCAGTTTCCTGGGACCATTGCCGATGCGGGCTATGACGCTGCCGAGCTCGTCTATCCGAACTTCATCAAATCCTGCATCTTCGCACATTCCTGCGATCAGTCGGCATACATCCTCCTCCTGACCACTGTATGACTTGATCTTCACCATCCGTGACAGGATCTCCGCAGTCTCCATGCGGTATTCCTTTGCCTTATCCAGAATATTCTGTGTTACTTCCTTCATCACTTGCTCCTCTATCATCTGGCACTCAAGGTGTCCATGTATTTCCACAACCGCTTCGCCGCCTCAGCAGCCTTGCGGTATACCTGTTCTACATCCAAGGAAAAGGACCTATCCTCCATGACAATCTTCCCATTGACTATCACTGTCCTTACATCCTGGGCTCCCATACCAAAGGCCATATGGCCGGCAATATTCTCAGCCTCCAGGGGGGTGGGACTGAGATAATCGCTGATCACCAGGTCAGCCGCATATCCCGGTTCAATCACACCGAAGGGACGGTTGAAATAGCGTTCCAGGATCCTGTTCCCCCCTGAGAGCATCCTGGTGAAATCATCCGGCCAGAGTGATCCCGAGGCATCCTTATGCTTGAAAAAGGCTATCTTGAATTCCTCAAACATATTTGCACCGATACCGTCTGTCCCGAGTACAGCATGCTTTACTCCCGGAAGATGCCCATTGTAGCCGATGCCGTTATTCATATTTGAACGGGCATTGTGAATCAGAAACGCATCCCGCTCATTGATCAGTTCAATCTCGGCTTCACTGAGATGCACCCCATGGACTAATAGCGCCTTTTCATTGATGACTCCCGCATCATCCAGCCGCCGGATCAGGTCCTTCCCGTAGTAATGATGGGAATGGCTCACATCATACCGGTCCTCAGCCACATGGATATGGATTCCCCGGCCGGTCTGGGCAATCGCATCTGCAATACCCTCCAGGGCTTCATCAGTTACGGTGAAGGGAGCGTGGGCTCCGACAGCAGCTTCACAGAGTCCGGACCAGGTACCCTCCTTGCGCTCCCGGTCTATGGTTCGGGCAAAACGGATATTCTCCTCAATGCCCATCTGTGCTTCCTCAGCTCCGTTGTTGCGGTCGGTCACCTCATAACAGGTCATGCCCCGCAGACCGGTCTCTTCAAAACCACGACGAATGTGATCGAGTGAACCTGGTATGCATCCAGGACTGGCGTGGTGGTCAATCACCGCAGTAGTCCCGCATTTCAGTGCATCGATGCTGCAGATCATTGAGGACCAGTAGATATCCTCATCTGTAAGGCTCCGGTCAAGGCGCCACCAGAGCTGTTTCAGTATCGAAATGAAATCCGGTGTGGGACCGATTTCTGCAAGCACTCCCCGGGAAAGCCCCGAATAGTAGTGATGATGGGAGCACACGAGACCTGGATGAACAATCTTTCCTCCGCAGTCAATCACGTGGTCGGCCCGGTCATAATAGCTGAGGGCAGCATTGGGGCCGACCGCTAGAATGGTATCCTTCTCAATAACAATATCTGCATGTTCCTGCACCCGGGGAGGATTCCAGTCAACAGCCCGGGCAGATTTCAATATCAGCATGTAAGCTCCTTTATTTCCCTAATCTTCCACCGGAACCAGGAGATACGGATATGCATGTATCACCTGACTGATTATCAGCCGTTCGGACTCAGGCAGGCTGCTCTGTATAAGTTCATCCGTCCGGCAGCGGTACTCCTTTCGGTCTACCCGAAGGGTCAGTTCATCCCCTTCAAGAAGAAATCCGTCATGATCTGATGATTCATAGTCCCTTCGCAGGGAGAACAGGGTCAGTTTATCCCGGTAGGGCTCCCCCTCCCAGGGACAGAATACAGCACAGTTCCCGCACTCATTGCAGAAGGCGTCAAGATGGATAATCTGGAAGGGATCTTCAAAAAAACCCAGGGACCGGACATCCAGTGCAATATTTGCCCGGTTTGGACAGACATCAACACACCTGTTGCACAAATATGAACACTCAAGACACCTGGAGGCTTCATGCGCCGCAAGATGATCGTCATCCATATCACCCCGTTCAGCGGGTGCCACCGGGGTATACCCCTTCTCCCGAAGCTCTGCAAAAAACTGCTCTTCACCCTCCCGCAGGTCCTCCAGTTCTTCGCTGTCAGGCTTTGGCTCTTCATGGTCGTGATGATGCTCTTCGTCGGGGCCAAGCAGGTGGTCCAGAATATCTTCGTAGGCTCTTCTGGCCGAAGCTGCACAGCGGACCACCGTTGAGGGTCCGCTTTCAGCATCTCCAATCACATAGACTCCATCCAGCTTTGAGCGCTGGGTTTTGGGGTCAACGGATATCTGCATCTGGTCATCCATAGGAAGTCCGTAGGAGCCAAGCATCCGGGCATCCACCGTCTCGCCGACTGCGGTGATCAGGGCTGAACAGTTGAGGGTTACGGTCTCTCCGGTCTCTACAGGACGGGG
>SKJE01000138.1 GCA_007116075.1 Spirochaetia bacterium | reverse complement strand
CCTTGAACAGATGGCAGATTCTTGCACCAAGGAGATCATTGCACTAGATCTGGAGTTTCATCGAATGCTCTGTACAATAGCTAAGAATAGACTTGTCCTGAAGGTGAACGAAATTCTCAACGAGCTCTATCGGCACTCCATGACCCGAGTCGTAGAGAACATCGGCAGCAGACTGGGGAGGGTGTATCACAGGAAAATATATGAGACCCTCTTAAATCGGGATGCTGAGGCGGCCAAAGCAATCATGGAGGAGCATATTATCAAGACAATCGAGCATGTCAAAGCTGCACCGGAAGAGCTGTTTAATCATTGATACAATAGAAAAGTCATTCTAGATAAACATATCCAGATACACTGCGCTATCGGTCTTCGGAGTAACAGAATGTTCCTCTGAGGCATTGAAGTAAATTGTATCTCCCCTGTTAAGGGTATATGTTACATGACCTACCTGGAAATAGATTGATCCCTCAAGCACAACAATAAACTCTTCTCCCTTGTGCCTGAGACTATGTTTTTTTACTTTGCCCTTCTCTACTTTAAAAAAAAACGGCTGCAGTTTTTTTTCCTGGTATTGTCGGGCTAGGTCTGCAATCATATATCCTTTTTCGGTTTCAACATATCGTGCTTGTGATTCTTCCCAGGTCGTGATAGCAGCTCGTACTGTACTCTTTTCTTCCAGCAGGGAGGATACAGATGTTCCGAGGTTTGCAGCAATCTTGATTAAAGTAGCCACAGAAGGAACTATTTTACCTGTCTCAATTTTTGATAGCAGGCTTTTTGAGCATTCGCATTTATCTGCAAGTTCCTGAAGTGTAACACCCTGATAATGTCGTAGTGATCGTATCCTGCTGCCAAGAAGTGTCTGTTCTGTCATGTCCATTGTAACCCTTTGCGATGGAGTATAGATATAGATTGAACATCCGATCAGTAATCAATATACAATAGTATACGCAGTTTATCATCGGTTGGCTTAGTTGAACAGTGGTACAGTCTATGAAAGTAATCACCACCGGGTGGAACTTAGCCAGCGGTAATCACACTAATCTTCAATCGGTGCAATTGGCGCGTAGGCAGTGAATCATTCGGGATTGGTAAAGCAATTCTGAGTAAATACTACTCATCTTGACAGTTCAACAAAGTTGACATATGGTAAATATTAAATAAACTTGTTAGAAGGAGAAAAGATGAAAGAACGTGTAGGAGTTATTGGAGCAGGAATGATGGGCATTGGCATAGCCAGGAATTTGAAGCTAGCCGGATATCCTGTCCATGTATATAAAAGAAAGCTCTCCGAGGATGATGAAGCGATAAAGGAGTGTCGTGAACTCGATATCCCAGTAACAACTGATAAAGGACAGCTGTTCTCTACGGTAGAGCTTCTGCTTACCTGTCTTCCGGACTCCCCGACAGTTGAGGCTGTATTAATTGATGAAGGAGGGCTGCTCTCTTGTCAGGCAAGAACCGTTGAACGTGTCATCGATTTCAGCACCGCCCACCCGGAATCTACAAAAAAAGTTGCACACATTCTTTCCCAGGCGGGTATTTCCATGTTGGATGCACCCATGACAGGGGGGCCTCCCCAGGCACGAAAGGGAGAGCTGGGCATTGCAGCGGGGGGAAGCAGGGAACTGTATGAACAGTACATACCGCTGTTTGAGATCATAGCACGTCACTACCATTACGCCGGTCCCCAGGGATCTGGTAACGTGCTGAAATTGATCAACAACTTTCTCAGCATTATGGATATCTGTGCAGCAGCAGGTGCATACAGCCTTGTCGAGGGTACCGATGTCAGCACTGAAGCTTTCTACAACTTTATATCCAACAGCGGCGGCAACAGTGTCGGGCTCAATGCTGTGATGTCGAGAATAATGACCCAAACATTTCCCCTTGGTTTCGCGCTCAAACTTGCCCATAAAGACCTCTCCTATGTAAAGAGTCTCTACGAGCCTGCAGGCGGATTCCCTCTTGTTTCGGCTACCTATGATGTAATGGACAAGGCCTTAAATGAGGGGTACGCAGATAAGGATTTCCGGGATGTCTATTTTCATATCAAAGATAAGCTTCAGAGCAGCAGATGATCAAAGGATCATATGAAATACAAGCCGGGTATAACCCGGCTTTAAATTTTTTCAAAACAGATCAGCTAGAAGAGAAGCAGTCCTGAAGCGAAACTTACCAGCAAACTGTACATAGTCATCTCCAGTTGAAACCTCCAGAACAAAGCACGATTTTCGTATCGCTTTTTCATGTACACATACCCTTCAATGTTGTCGGGACAGGGAGCGGCGCTTCCAATATGAGTATAGATAAAGGTCAGTCCGAAGAAGAACAGGATTCTAAGTACCGGTGAGAGTGATCCAAGGTGCTCCAGAACAGGGTAGAGCACTATCGACATCAGTAAACCTCTAAGCAGCTGGGCAGGGAAAAACCGCTTAGTAACATATGCATTATCCTCGGGATCGTTCATATCGCGAAGATAATCCATGATACGTGCCTTTCCCTTGTAGATATCCTTACTGATAGCCAGTGCAATTACTCCGGCTCCGGTATATGCAGCTGCGTGGATCACCATAAACCAGACTGAAAACAATACATAATTCATGTGAAACCTCCATATTAAATAACTAATGTTATAGTAAATAACAAAAGTTATATCGTCAAGTATAAAAGACTCAAAAAAAGATTTTTTTTACTAATAGAGATCAAATGTGATATAATGCCACTCTGAGAAATATATGATTAATTCACAAGAAGGATGACGACAGATGGATAAACATAAGCGATTAATAGTGGTACTGTTTGTTATAGCGGTTCTAGCGCTTCTCTTTGGATGTGCTACACCAAGCAGGGTAGTTACTAGGA
Organism: Spirochaetia bacterium; assembly: GCA_007116075.1. GTDB lineage: Bacteria > Spirochaetota > Spirochaetia > PWKH01 > PWKH01 > PWKH01. Next base: position 2,835 of record SKJE01000138.1, on the reverse strand, counting down.
CTTCCCCTGACACCCAGACAGACCTCAGCGGCAGATGGAATGACACAGATGCCCGTATCGTTGCCGAAGAGATGATCCATGATGTACTCTCACGACCCTGGCTGCAGCGGTTTGAGCGGAATGCCCTGCGCAGACCGGTAGTTATAGTGGGTGATGTACGTAACATGAGTTCCGAACATATTGATACATCCCCTTTTATCCGCTCCATGGAGCGGGAACTGATCAACAACGGGACGGTCCGCTTTGTTGCGGGTGATGCAGTGCGGGAGAAAATCAGGCAGGAGCGGCTTGAACAGCAGGTCCATGCCGATGAAGCAACCGCAGCACGGCTCGGAGCGGAAACCGGTGCAGATTTTATGCTCCAGGGTTCAATTGTCTCTATGACTGACGCAGTGGATGGAACACGTGCGGTTACCTACATTATAAACCTTGATCTCATTGATATTGAGACTACGGAAATAGTATGGATCGGAAACACAGAAATTAAAAAAATCATTGAGCTGCAGCGATACAGCTGGTAGAACAAGCGGACGTACTTCATGAATAGGAAGCTTTCTGCAGTAAAAGCCTTGAAGTTGGTTCTTCTTGTGCTGGTGGTGATTACTGTCTCCGCATGCATCACACCGACGAGAAATGAGCTCTTTTCCGATATAGACCGGGGGGCTTATCGCGGTGACTTTGAAATAGCCCTAAAACAGCTTGAGATTGAGCGGGAAGAGCTCTACACAGATCGCGACGGGGTGCTCTACCATCTTGATATGGGGATGCTGACCCATGCCGCCGGAGAGTATCAGAGGAGCATCAGGCATTTTTCTGAAGCTGAAATGCTCATAGAGGACTACTATACCAGAAGCGTCAGCCAGGCGGCGGCAAGTCTTCTGCTGAATGATACCCAGTTAAATTATTACGGTGAAGATTTTGAAGATATATACCTCAATGTATTCAATGCCCTGAACTTCATAGCCCTCGGAGATAACGACAGTGCATTCGTTGAGGTAAGAAGGATTGACCAGAAGCTTCGTCTTCTGGATGACAAATATAATGAGTTAGCCCAGGGATACAGCAGATCAGAGCACATAGGCGGGGCCGGTATACAGGCAGGGACATCGCAGTTTCATAACAGCGCTCTTGCCCGGTACATCAGTCTGGTACTGCATCGTTCCAGGTATCTTGATGACGGGGTGCGGGTAGACTGGGGATACCTTCAGCAGGCCTTTGCTGCCCAGGGACAGCTCTATCCGTTTCCTCTTCCGCTGGATGAGAAGACAGTTATACGTTCGAATAAACCCCGATTGAGTGTGCTCGCATTTGCAGGGCGTTCCCCCCTGAAACTCGCAAACACTCTGTGGATCAACACCTACGAAGACTTTGTTCAGATTGTCGCTGTGTCGGAGCAGGAGTCGGTAGGGAGAATCCTTGATAACTACAGTATCCTTTATTTCCCGGGGGTGGAAGAGGGGTATCGGTTCAAGTTTGAACTGCCCTCTATGGTGCTTAGGGACACGGAGGTTACGGGAGTTCGGGTAAAGGTGGACGGCAGCGTGGTCGGGGAACTCAGTCTTCTGGAGGATATGCAGCGGATTGCCCGGGAGGCATTCCAGGCGAAGCAGCAGCTTATCTTCCTGAAAACCGTAACCAGGGCTATTGCTAAGGGTTTTGCCTCTGAGGCGGCAGTAGGCGCATTAGATAAAGCGGGTTCTGCATCGGGGTCGGACTTCGGAGCCTTTATGGCTGCCCTGATCGGACTGATAACTCGTTCAGCGGTAGACTTGAGTGAACAGGCAGACCTGCGGGTATCGAGGTTTTTTCCGGCACAGGCGTATGTCGGAGAGTGGGAACTGCCGAGCGGGACCTACTCGGTTGCCCTTGAGTACCTCAGTGGAAATCGTGTGATATACACAGAGCGGTTTTCTGAGGTGCATATTGCCCCGGGAAAGCCCAATCTTGTGTGGGCATTCAATCCAAGGTAGACATGAGAGGAATGGAGCATATGAAGTTGATGAAACTGATAGGAGTCCTGGCAGTATCTGCAGTGCTGCTGTCCGGGTGTGCAGGAGCACCAACGGCACTGCAGCAGGGAGGCTACCCTGCCTGGTATTTGAACCCGGGCCAGGTATTTCCCGACAGCAGGTATCTCACGGCTGTTGGAACCGGTGTGGACCGGGCCCAGGCAGAACAACAGGCCCTGGCAGGCCTGTCTCAGATTTTTGAAGCCCAGGTCACTGTTGATATGGTCATGCAGGAACGGTATGCCGATATCGTCAGTGCTTCAGGGCGGTACAGTGAAGAGGAACTGGAACTAACCCAGACAACTCAGGTCTCCTCAGTCCAGAACCTCCTGAATGTACAGTTTGGTGAGGCTGCTGTGGATTCCCGGGGTATGATCCATATTATTGGATATATCGAAAGGGAACAGACGGGACGTGTATATGCTGACCTGATTGAACGTAACAGTAACCAGGTGCGGAGTCTGCTGCGGGAGGCTGATTTTTCCAGAGACCCCGTTGACCGGTTCGCTTATCTCAGTGCAGCGTCGGTGGTGGCTCAGGGAAATGATATGCTGGTTAATCAGTTGAGGATTATCAGTCCCGCCCAGGCAGGACGCCTGCATCTTGGTTATGATCTGGTCCAGATCCTCCAGCTGCGTTCCCAGCAGGCTGAGAAGCTTCGGGTAGAGATTGTATTGGAGGAGGATCATGATAACCGGGTTGCAGGAATGATCGGTCAGGCCTTCGGCAGGGAGGGGTTCTCTGTTTCCAGCGAACAACCGCTGCTGCGGGTAACCGGCAATGTAGATGTTTCAGAGAGTTCTGTGACAGGAAATTTTGAGACGGT
>SKJE01000053.1 GCA_007116075.1 Spirochaetia bacterium | reverse complement strand
GCAACTGCCCCGATAATACTTGCGGGGATGCGCAGCAGGATTGCGGTGATATTGATCTCCTCGGTCGAGACAGCTCCTGATGCCAGCTGCATAAAGAGCGTACAGAGGGTGATAGCCAATACGTCATCCCCTGATGCTCCGGTAAGGACGGTAGTGGGTACCTCGTTTGCCCTGCCGTACCCGTGTTCCATAAGATTGAGCATAGATGGAACTACTACCGCCGGTGAGACTGCAGAGAGCAGAAATCCTGCAGTACCAGCCGAAAAGAGCTCAAAGCCCCATACATAGTAAAACAGCAGGGTCAGGGCGCTGCCTTCAGCCAGGCAGGGAATAACAGCTAAAAGCAGGGCGCTTTTCCCTGATCTGGCCAGGGCGGCCTTCCTGATGCCGAGTCCTGATCTCAGCAGGATGATCACCAGTGCAGCCGACCGGATCATCGGATCCAGTTCCCAGAATATTCCCGGTGCGCCGCTGCGTATGGGAGCACCTACGGCAATGCCGAAGAGCAGCATTCCCAGTATTGCAGGCAGGCCGATCCTCTGGGTGATCTTCCCTCCCAGCCAGCCTCCAAGCAGGATAACGACGAGTATTATGTTCATGTTCTGCATGTATGATCATTCCTCCCTGTGCATGTGGGTATAACAGGAGTCATCAGCCAAGGAGGCGGTTTGGACAGTGCCGATAAGCGGCTTAGTCAGGCGAACCCCATCACCTGTACATCCATCCTACCCTCCGTCGGCCGGACAGGTCAATTGCCGAAAAACGCAGGAATACAGTTGATCGTGGGTACTGGGTCTGCAGGAAGTGCATATTCCTTTACCGGGTTTTTTTTGACCTTACAAAGGAGCTGTTTCATATCGCGTGGTATTGTATATTGTTAAAAGTATCAACAAATAATGTGTGTCAATGCTTTTGCTATTCAAGCATTTCGCAGTATCGCTTATGCTTCAGTTCAATGAGGGGGGTAAGGGACTGGATGCAGGACTGCACACAGGCGCAGGAGAGGGAGTAGTAGACCATGGTTCCCTTCTTTTCGATATCCACGAGTCCGGCCTGGCGGAGGATTGAAAGGTGCTTGGATACGGTGGATGTATCTGCGCCGATACGTTCTTTCAGCTCGCACACACAAGCGGGCTTCTGGGCAATCTCTTCGATGATGAACAGTCGGGTCGGGTGACCCAGTGCCTTGAGAATCTGCGATAATTCCTGAATTCTCGGATTGTCTATAGTTCCCATAATGATTCCTTTCTACTAGTATATGTGATCCCATCCTATTTTGCAATATCGCCAAATAGTATCACCTATTGACACACTATGCAATATTGGTTAAATTGCCAAATAAGAATAGGAGGAACATATGGTAATCCAAGTGCTCGGAAGCGGATGTCCCAAGTGCAGGACATTAGAGGCGAATGCCCGGGAGGCGGTGAAGAACCTCTCCATAGATGCAGAGATCATCAAGGTGCAGGACATGGACAAGATTATGGACATGGGAGTAATGATCACTCCCACTCTGGCTATTGACGGCGAAGTGAAAAAGACAGGCAAGGTGCTGTCGGTTTCCGAGGTTGAAGATATTCTGAAGACAATCTCATAATGAGCTTGCCGCTGCGGAGATCCAGTCACAGTTCTGTGTGCGGATCCTGATAGGGATGCTAATACATGAAAGCTTTTTTCCAGGATAAAAAAAACCGCCTGCTCTTAGCCATGACAGTCGTATTTCTCTTTGCATTCTTTGTCCCCTTTGAACTTCCCCGAATCCAGTCGGCTGTGCAGGAATCATTTCTCATGCTCTCTGAGTACGCCCGAGAGCATGTGCTGCTCTGCCTGATTCCGGCGTTCTTTATAGCCGGTGCGATTATGGTTTTTCTTAACCAGCAGTCGGTGATCAAGTATCTGGGACCTGATGCAAAAAAGCCGGTGGCCTACGGTACTGCGGCCGTATCGGGTACTATCCTGGCAGTCTGTTCCTGTACTGTGCTTCCGATATTCAAGGGAATCTATAAAAAAGGCGCCGGTATCGGCCCGGCGGTGGCTTTTCTCTATTCCGGCCCGGCGATCAATGTACTCGCTATTGTATTGACTGCCAAGGTGCTGGGACTGCGGCTCGGTATTGCCCGGGCAGCTGGGGCAGTCATCTTTTCCGTCGTCATCGGACTGCTTATGCAGTTTATATTCCGCAGGGAAGACAATGAACGGACCACCAATGCCGCCATGTTCCAGGGCCCCGGCGATGATGAGGGACGCACCTTGGGCCAGATGGTCTTCTTTATGGCCTCACTGATCGGTATTCTGGTATTTCTCAACTGGGCTCCTTCCGGGGGATCAGCAGCACTATGGGATGCTGTCTATACCTGGAGATACGGCATTACCGGAGTGTTTGCACTTATGCTGGTCTATTCACTGGTGCGTTGGTTCTCCCGTTCAGATATCAAGGACTGGGTCGGTGCTGCCCGGGACTTTGCAGTCCAGATTCTGCCGCTGCTTTTCGGAGGAGTCTTGATAGCAGGATTCCTCCTGGGACGGCCGGGAGAACAGGCGCTGATTCCCGAACAATGGATTGCCTCCCTGGTGGGCGGCAATTCACTCTCGGCGAACCTCTTCGCCTCAGTCTCCGGTGCTCTTATGTACTTCGCCACCCTGACTGAGGTACCGATCATGCAGGGGCTCATCGGAGCAGGAATGGGGACGGGACCATCACTGGCACTGCTGCTTGCAGGTCCGTCGCTATCCCTGCCCTCAATCCTGGTGATATCAGGAGAGCTGGGATGGAAGAAAACCCTGGTCTATGTGGCCCTGGTGGTGACTCTGTCCACAGGTGCAGGAATGATATATGGAAGATTTTTCTAGGCACGTCACTGGTGCGATGCAATTTTTTATATGATATGATGAGGAGATGTTATGGCAAAAGAAAAAGCTGCTGGTATAAGTTTTTTTGAACATTATTTAACACTATGGGTTGCTCTCTGCATGGTTGCAGGAATCCTGATTGGAAGATACCTGCCGGGCATACCTGATTTTCTCGGACGGTTTGAGTATGCCAATGTATCGATACCCATTGCCATACTCATTTGGCTGATGATCTATCCCATGATGCTCAAGGTCGATTTCCAGAGTGTGAAGAATGTTGGGAAAAATCCCAAGGGACTCTATCTTACGTGGGTAGTCAACTGGCTCATTAAGCCCTTTACCATGTTCGGTATAGCCTACCTGTTCTTCCATGTGATCTTTTCAGAGCTCATACCTGAGGATCTGGCTAGGGACTACCTGGCTGGGGCGGTCATCCTCGGTGCAGCACCATGCACGGCTATGGTCTTTGTCTGGAGTCACCTGACCAAGGGGAATCCCGCATATACGGTCGTACAGGTTGCCACTAACAATCTGATTATTCTCGTTGCATTTACCCCTATTGTAGCGCTCCTGCTCGGCATCGGTGGTATATCGATTCCCTGGGCCACATTGCTGCTTTCAGTTGTTCTGTTTGTGGTCATTCCCCTTACCGCCGGTATGTATACCCGCAGGACCGTGATCAAGAACCGGGGAATGGAGTATTTCCAGAACACCTTCCTCCCGAAGTTCAGCAACATTACTGTCGGCGGACTGCTCTTGACACTGGTCATCATCTTTTCCTTCCAGGGACATGTGATTCTCCAGAACCCCCTGCATATATTCCTGATTGCAGTACCCCTTACGCTCCAGACATTTTTCATATTCTTCATTGCCTATCTAGCCGCCCGGGCTATGAAACTCAAACATGATGTGGCAGCCCCGGCAGGGATGATTGGGGCATCAAACTTTTTTGAGCTTGCCGTTGCGGTGGCTATCGCCCTGTTCGGCACCCAGAGTCCTGTAGCCCTTGCGACCATTGTCGGAGTACTGGTGGAGGTGCCGGTGATGCTCACCCTCGTTAAGATTGCCAATAGGACAAAAGGATGGTTTCCAGCATGAACAAACCGAAAGTCGCATTTATCTGTGTCCATAACTCCTGCAGAAGCCAGATGGCTGAAGCGCTTGGGAAACTGTTTGCCTCAGATGTGTTTGAAAGCTATTCCGCAGGTACGGAGACCAAGGACCGCATCAACCAGGATGCGGTGAGGCTCATGAAAACAGAGTACGGGATCGACATGGAGCAAACCCAGAGCTCTAAACTGATCGATGATATTCCTTCAGTGGATGTAGTCATCACCATGGGGTGCAATGTTGAATGTCCTTATCTACCATGCAAGCACCGGGAGGACTGGGACCTGGATGATCCCTCCGGGAAGGCTGATGAGGAGTTTCTCACTATCATGAAGCGTATTGAAACGAATATCCTGTCTTTGAAAAAACGGGTAAGTGACGGGACCATACCGCTGTAATAACAGATAGCTGTTTGAACTGCAGCAGCTTTATGTATTATGATGTGCATGGGACATATGAACCTATCTACCGGGGGTGGCTATGAACATCGGGAACCATATGGAACTGCTGCCGTGTCAGGATTCAGAACAGCGGGCACAGTTGTGTCGAACCCTTCTTGATATCCCCTTTGACAGGGCTGCTGATCTCGGTCGCAGCGCCATTGAGATCACCCGGCGGGGGTGGTATGAGAACCGCCGGGGGAAGCGGGTGGATATCAGGGGGGATGTACGGGCAGCTGTGGAGGGGAAGCATAGTATTCCCCCTGATGACCCCCTGTCATTCCGAAGCCCGATTACACCATCTCCTGCAAAGACTCAGATACAGGTATGCAATGAGACCACCTTCCATGCAGCGTATCGGCTGGCTGGTCAGTACGGCAGGAGTACCCTGCTCAACTTTGCCAACGGAACTCATCCCGGGGGAGGATTCCTCCAGGGGGCGACAGCCCAGGAGGAGGTGCTCTGCCGCTCCAGCGCCCTCTTTGCTGCTTTAGAAGGGGACCCGATGTATGAGTTTCATCTCAGACGCACTCTTCCCGATTCATCAGATTGGATCATCTATGCTCCCGGCGTACCGGTATTCAGGAGTGATGACGGGCAGGAATTAGATGAGATATGGAAGGTTGATGTGCTCACCTGTGCAGCTCCCTATGCACCGCTTGTGGGCGCTGATGCATCGGCGATACTCCTGGAGAAAAGGGTGTATCGGCTCCTGGAGACGGCAGCTGCCTTGGGTTGCAGGACTTTGGTGCTTGGGGCCTGGGGCTGCGGGGCCTTCGAGAATGATCCTGACCGGACTGCCCTGGATTTCCGAAGGGCCCTCGAATCATCCTATGACGGTGTGTTTGATGCTGTGGTCTTTGCGGTAGCAGACTGGTCCCCCGATCGTTATTATTTCCGTCCATTCTGCAGGCATCTCGGAGCGGGATATGAAGAGTGAACACTGGGATCTGGAACAGGAGAGATGGCGGTTGCCGTATTCCCGGAGTGTTGATGTGCCTAAGCTCCTGCAGCTGTTTTACAAAACTACTACATCCTATAAATACCTCTTCACACTGTCCCTGCTGGATCTCCTCCAGAGCACCCATTTTGAAACCCTCACGATGTCCTTTCGTGACCTTGCCCGGCAGATGTTCTTTCATGCCTGGTATCCCCATGTGTTTTTCAGACTCTCCTTCGGGTCTGCTGACCAGATGTCAGTCTATCTCGATGCCCTGAAGCTGGAATGGGATTCGGACAAACCGCTGCTGCCTGCACGTCTGAGGGAATACCTGGATGATGCTGATCTCCCTGTGAATCCTCTCATGCGGTATGTACCCAGCCGTCTGCTCCAGCCGTTCTTCAGTGATGCTCTCTGCAGGGTGCCCGACGGGAAAAAG
>SKJE01000009.1 GCA_007116075.1 Spirochaetia bacterium | reverse complement strand
TCATAGCGCAGTACAGCAAACCCCTGACGGGTGAGGTGATCTGCAATGACCAGAAATGGCCTGTGGCCGAAGAGTTCTTCATTACGATCATGGGCCCCGGAACCTGAAAGGAGAATCACTGCCGGAAATGGACCTTCCCCTTCGGGGATTGTCAAGGTACCGGCAAGGGTGAATCCCTCCTCGGGACTGGAGAACTGAACTTCCTCTTCAACATAGGGATAGGGTGGTACCGGGTCCTGGGGACGGGACATATGGGTAATCTGCTCAATATTGCTTGGTTCCATAGTAAGTGAGACCTGGGTGCCTCCCTGCTTCCATGTGCCCGTGAGCATTACTTGCTGGGCATCCTGGACCGCCCGCAGTGTTGCGGTGTAACCGGTTTGAAGAGAGGAAGCCCGAAAGGTGATCTGCCCCTCCTGGTTTATTTCAATGTCGTCAAAGATAAAAAGCGCCTGAGTCTGCTGGGGGATGGAAAAAGCACCGATCATCTGGCCATCCTCGTTTCGGGTCAGGGAGAATCGTACCGTATATTCTGATTCCCCCATCCGAAAGGAACCTTCCCAGGTTCCCGGGAGTAGCTCCTCCATCATAGGGAGAGAGACAGGGTCGGAAATATCATCCAGGGTAAACTGAACTTGATCCTCAGTACAAGCCAGCAGCAGTACCATCGGAATAATGAGCAGCATGTACCTGTAAGCGCTTCTATTGAGCATTCAGTTACCTCTAAGGCTCAAGTATACATGGTTAAGAAAAGATAGAAAAGGCTGTCCGCAGGTCACACGGACAGCCATGGTTGTCTCAATATGAGAGCTTCTCACGCCCTGAAACTATTCCAGGGGAGAGAAGTCATCCTTGGCTGCACCGCAAAGAGGACATACCCAGTCGTCGGGAAGCTCACTAAAGGCTGTACCGGGATCGACACCGTTGTCTGGATCGCCTTCTGCGGGATCGTACACATAACCGCATAAATCACATACATATTTTTCCATAAAGCCCTCCTGAAATGAAAAAAATTATTCCCGGGCACCGAGCTCTTTATCGAGCAGGTACAGCCCTCTATTATCCAGACCGGCCTGTTCAAACTTGACCAGGATGGATTCTACATTACTCTCCTCTTCAACCTGCTCGGAGACAAACCACTGGAGAAAAATCTCAGTTGCCTTGTCATCGAGCTTCCGTGAGAGGTTTACCAATTCATCAATACTTTTTGTAATAAACCGTTCATGCTTCAGTGCGTGTTCAAATACCGCTAAAACGCTATCCCACTGTTCCTGAGGCTTCTCTATACTATCATACAAGGGTCTTCCTCCCCGTTCAAGTATAAAGTGATATATTTTCTGTCCGTGTCCCATCTCTTCCCGGGCCTGGGCTATCATCCAGCGGGAAAAGCCGTTATAGTCCTTGGCTGCAAAATCAGCAGCCATAGCGGCATAGATATAAGCTGAGGTGAACTCCTTGTTCATCTGCTCATTGAGTGCCTGTTCCATTTCTTTTTTCAACATATGTACTTATCCTTTCCAGAGTCCATGTACGTTGCAGTATTCCCGGGCTGATATCTCGGCGGCATCGACACAGAATTCTGCAGATGGATCATCACCGGGCTTCAGGAATTTCCGGTATGAAACACCGTCCGCTACCAGCTCTATCCATTCAATAAAGTGCTTCTCCTCCATGGGGTGGAGGGTGGATCCTACGGTTACCTTGTAGCCGTGGTCAATCTTCTCAATGACTGGAACGTGTTTTTCAACTGTTGAGTCAGCGTTTTTCTCTTCCATCAGATTCATTGGTTCTCCGCAGCAGACCAGTTCACCTGCTCCTGTGTGCACCATCACAACGATGTTGCCGCAGATTTCACATTTGTACACTCCGTGTAGTACTGCCTGTGCCATAAATACCTCCTATTAAACTGTTTCCCCGAATACCTCAAAATGTGCCTGGGGATGATCACATGCGGGACATTTTTTAAGAGCAGTAGTTCCTTCATGGATATATCCACAGTTTCTGCATCGCCACATAACGGTGGTATCCCGCTTGAAGGCGGTCTGCTCCTCAACAAGTTTCAGCAGATTCAAGTAGCGCTCCTCGTGCCGTTTTTCCGCAACAACGATTGCCCGAAAAACAGCTGCTACATCATTAAAACCCTCTTTTTCTGCAATATCTGCAAATTCAGGGTACATGGTTGTCCATTCATAGTTTTCTCCGCCGGCCGCTGCTTTTAGATTCTCAGCGGTTGTGCCTATCTTGCCAGCGGGGAATGCAGCGGTAACCTCAAGTTCTCCGCCCTCGAGGAACTTAAAAAAACGTTTAGCGTGTTCCTTCTCCTGATCGGCGGTCTCATTAAACATATCTGCGATCAGCACATACCCCTCTTTCTTCGCTGCACCGGAAAAATAGGTATACCTGTTACGAGCCTGTGATTCTCCTGCAAAAGCGGTCAGCAGGTTTTTCTCTGTCTGTGTGCCCTTTATACTCTTCATAGCATCCTCCATAAATCTTTCTGAACATATACATCATACAATATCTTTATAAATTAGTAAGATTTTTTCAAGTTCTTTTACGAACTTTTTCCGATAGGCAGGAGGGCCGAGCACTTCAACGGCGTCTCCGCTCTGGACAATCCTGAGCATCAGCTCGATGGAGTTCTCCGCCTGCATTTCACATATCAGTTCACCCTTGGTACTGGTGTATACTTCGCACTGTTCCCGGTAGATCATTGAGAAAGAATTGAGGGCGGAGCGCTCCTTGAGCCGCAGTGTGAGGGGGATGAGGTCAATGCCTCCGTAGCGTTCACCGGTTTCCGGCTTCCTAAATGGACGCAGGTTGTCCGGGATGGTATACACCTCATCCAAGATATCAGCCTCTATGATATCCTGGATATCTATGGTCTGAATCTCTGAGGTGTGCCGCAGCCGCCCAGTAACACTCATGGGCCGTCTCCCGTGGGTGTCCTCCCTGAATCCGATGAAATAGGGGGCAAACTCAGTCTCATGGATTTCATCACTGGTGGTTTTACGGTGCTGTATCTTGACCATTTTACCTGATACCCAGGAGTCGGTGAGCACTTCAAGGGTATGGATGAATTTCGGGTTGGTTTTCTTAGCCCCTACCTCAATAGCTTCTGCAACTGCATCAAGATTTTCGCTCATGGTAGGTGCGTAGGTTCTCATGTTTCCGGCTATCTTCCGCAGGCCTGAGGCGAGATGAGGATTCTGGAATTCCACATGGTTGGCAAGCAGCTCAGCCGACAGATTGAAGGCGAGGCTCTCATATATGCTGAGCTTCATTATGTCCATATCTTCACGGGGGGCAAGCTTGATGATGTACCCGTCCTCGAAGATGTCCATGTGCTTTTTTAGCACATCAACGTAGCGGCCAATGGTTGACCTGTGTACCCCCAGGCGTCGAGCTATCTCTGCTCGACGCATGCCCTCTGGATGGGAGAGCAGCAGGAGTTCGAGCTGCATCAGACGTTCTGCTTTCATTCACGTTCCCCAATATCAGGATCATAATCAGTGGATAGTGTTGTGAAACACACCGGTATTATACCATGAAGGTAAGATAGTACAAGGGGAGAGCTGGTGGACAGGGGATCGTCTTTCTTAGTATCCTAGTGAAAGGAGGCAAAAAATGGCAGCTGATTCATGGTTTTCTTCCGCAGTGACCGAGCGATTCTTAGGATATGCCCGGGTTGATACACAGTCAGACAGGAGCAGTGATGCAGTCCCTTCAACACCGGGCCAGCAGGACCTGCTGGACATGCTGCATCGGGAGCTGAAGGAACTCGGTGTTGAAGATATCGAACTGATTGAGGGGGCGTATCTTATTGCCCGTATCAGCGAGTCAGATCCTTCCCTTGCAGACGTCAGGACCATCGGGTTCATGGCACATGTCGATACCGCCTCCGACGTATCAGGAAGGGGTGTGAATCCTCAGGTGATCCGTAATTATGACGGTTCTGATGTATCCCTCGGCAAAAGCGGACTTACCCTGAGTCCCAGGGATCACAAGCCTCTGGCAGGATGTATCGGCAAGGATATCATCACTACCGACGGCACGACCCTGCTCGGAGCAGATGACAAGGCGGGGGTTGCGGAGATCATGACCGCCCTGGAACACCTGCTTCATACACCCGGTATGGAGCACGGTCCCATAGAGGTGGTGTTTACTACCGATGAGGAGACCGGACGGGGGATGGACCGCTTTCCCGCAGATCGGCTCAATTCGGTATTCTGCTGTACTCTTGACGGCAGCGGGAGGGGCTCTGTGGAAGCCGAATGTTTTCATGCCCTCAAGGCGGATGTCACCTGCAGGGGTATTTCCTATCATCTCGGAGATGCCCGGGGAAGGATGGTGAACGCATTGGCTATGGCGGGTGCTTTTCTTACCATGATTCCCAGAACTGAGAGCCCCGAAGCTACCGACGGCAGGTACGGCTATTACTGTCCCCTGCATATGGATGGAGATGTTGAAACTGCCTCCATTGAGGTGTTTATCCGTGATTTTGACCGGGAGGAAGCCCTGAGGAGGGTGCAGGTGCTTGAGCAGATTGGACAAGCGGTAGAGGCTGCCTTTCCGGGAGGATCGGTCAAGGTTGATAGCCAGTGGCAGTATGAGAATATGCTGGAGGGGATCAGCCGGGATGAACGCATCCTTGAGGTTATCCAGGATGCCCTCTCCCGAATCAATATCCCGGTGAAAAGGACTATTATCAGGGGGGGGACTGACGGGGCGAGACTGACTGCCCTGGGAATACCAACCCCGAACATCTTTACCGGGGGATATAATTTTCACAGCAGATATGAATGGGCCTGTATTGATTATATGGCCGAGGCTTCCCAGGCGGTTGAACAGATTATCCTGCTGTGGAGGGAGCGTTCGACGTGAGAAAGATCCTGCTGGTCCTGTTTATGACTCTGGGAAGTCTCCTCCATGCCGATGGGGAGACTGTCCTGCATCAAGCAGTAGAGCAAGCCCTCGAACCGTTACAAGCTCAGGTGACGGTGCAAGACATCTCAGTGGAGCTGATATCTGCAGAGAGAGGCCAACGGAGGGCTGACGTGAAGCTTGTCCTCTCAGGGCCGGATAACTCCGTATTGGAGGTATCTGGATTCGGTATCGGATCTACCGACGAAGAGGCGCTGGAGGATGCCATAGGGTATATTCAGCGGGTTCTTCCTGTTGAAGCACTGATGTTGCTCTCCGGACCGCGCATAGTACATATAGACCGGATGTTTCTCTACCTGCGTATACCAGACGGTCAGCCGGCCAGGGAGTATCGCAGTGAAACCGGATTACTGCGTACCGTTGGGTCACTTGAGGGTTCCTATATACCCGCACGACTCGTTTACGCCCATGGATCGATTCGTACGGGAATGCCCCTGGAGGAAGTATCCCGCCTGGGAATATCCCTGACGGCCCGTGGAGGATATACAATCCGGGACAATGCCGCTGAAGCTTCGGTGGAGGCGGTGTATGACGGGCATGGTGGAACATGGTATCCGCTGGTGCGGCTGGACTGGCAGATGCCTGATCAGCTTCGTATCCAGGCAGGGTGGGGAATAACCATTGCTCCCCGGTGGAGGGTGGACCGGTATTCCCTGCTGCACCGTACTGCCCTCAAGGTGTATACTGCAGGAGGATGGGATTTTTCATCCTCAAGGGTGGAGGGCACCGCAGGAGCTGAATTTGTCTGGTATATTCATCCCCGCGCATCTATAGGTATATACGGAGAGTACCGTACAGTCGGGGGCGGTATCAGTGCGGGTTCGGCAGTATCTTTGAGCCTGTAATTCAGGAGATCTGCTA
>SKJE01000080.1 GCA_007116075.1 Spirochaetia bacterium | reverse complement strand
TGATGATCTCCAGGGCTCGATCCGGATAGTTGGTTATCACGGCCTGAACACCAAGATCAACCATGCGCCTGATGTCTTCATGCTGATCTACTGTCCAGGGCCATAGTTCATACCCCTTCCTGTTGTGGAATCTGTGAACCCAGCGCTCTGTCACCTCCTGGTAATCCCTTTTTAGGATTGTTCCCTTCATGAGCCCTAAATTCTCGGCCTCAGTTATATGATACATCCTGAATTTCTTGAATTTTGGTGCGCCAGTTCGGCGCTATACATATAGTCGGGTGAAACTCCCGACCTGATAAAGCTTAACCAGCAGTCAGTATCCAGCCTTGGAGCCGAAGCCGCGAGGTGAGGCTTAAGCGTAGGCAGGAAAGCATGCGAGCCGTAAGGGGGTCCTGAAGCTGTGTAGCCTCGTTACATGAGAATGTGGAAGCCGAAATTGTCAAAATGATTGCAGGCAGCATGAGCAGACCGATATGGTAAGGGCTGTGAGATTCCACCGGGGTTAGAAGGCATGGCGAGTGTGCAAGGTATGTATAGTGTACCTGGGAGGGCTCTTGAGCTGTCCAGTGGGACACGGTGATGCACAAGGCTTTGGAAGGCCGAGGCAGAACTAATAGTTCAGGAGCAATCGGATGTTCTCATAGTAGTGATGAAACCGGTGAAAGCCGGTGGAGCGAAGGGGAACACATTTCGTTCGATTCCTTTGATAAATCACTTGGGGACACTGGAGGCTCGGAACAAGTGGGAAATGAAGAGAAGGAAATATGGGAGCTGTCCTGCAAACATCAGCGGATGCAGACGCTGATGCACCATGTGAACAGGAACAGTCTGGTAGAGGAACACCACCGTCAATGCGGGAACAAAGCATCGGGGGTAGATCGGGAAACCAAGGAGAGCTATGGGCAGAACCTGGAAGAAAACATCTCAGAACTGCTGAAGCGGATGAAGTCCTTTTCCTATCGACCGAAGCCGGTGCGGAAAACCTACATACACAAAATGAATGGCAAGCTTCGCCCTCTAGGAATTCCTTCCTACGAGGACAAGCTGGTCCAGAGGGTGATGGCGAGTGTCCTGAACAACATCTATGAACCGAGGTTTCTGGATTGCTCGTACGGGTTCCGGCCGAACGTAGTTCCTTCATAGTAGTATCCAACACGGTCTTGTCTGAATAATTACCGGGAAGGGATCGGTAGTAGAGAGATTCCGGTGTAATTGTCGCAGATCATCAGCAGATTGATCTGCGCCATCGTATCGCCCTCCTTGTTCTTCCCGTACTTTGCAGCCTCCAGCATGGCTGAATACGTGCTCAGGCTTGTAAGAAACTTCCGGTATCGGATTTTTATTTCGAGTGTGAGCTCCTATGCAAAGAATAACCACTACATTGAATGGGGATACAATAGGGATCGGGAGAAATTGCCGCAGATAAACCTTGCCCTGCTCTCTGCAAAGACTACGGATCAACCGATATGGTTTTCCCCGCTTCCCGGTTCGCTCAATGACAGCAGAACGCTCAAAGAGATGGTGAAAAGACTCAAAAAACTGGAAGTAACGCCATCTGCTTTCATTATGGATAAAGGGTTCTATAGTCAGGAGAATCTTGACTTTGTTACCGAGAATGGAATCAAGTTCGTCATTCCCGTACCTCAGAATATACAATGGACTCACCCGTTGATACGGCAGGCACGTACTGAAATGATATCAAATGTGAGTGGGTACATCAGGAAGGAGAATGGGACCATTATAGAGTCGGTAACACACTACAAACCGCTTCCTGATGGTTCGAGGGTATGGCTGCACATCTATCATGATGATGAACTCGGTTTGCAACGGAAGCAAACCTTCATGAACCGCTACAGTACATGTTTCGATGAGCTGCAGAGGGGGGAGCCGGTAAAGGCTCACAAGGACTTCTATAAAGAGTTCTTCGAGCTGGGCTATAAGACGAAACATGGACAGAAGATTAAGGCGAAGAAGAAGCCGGAAACCTATTTTGATGAGCATTTCTTTGGTTACTGGTGCATGTACACCAATGCTGAGAAAGATGCCAAAGTCGCTCTTGCTGGTTACCGGGAACGTAACGGGATAGAGCTGCTTTTTGATGATTTGAAGAATCAGCTGGACTGCCAGCGGTTGAGAGTACATTCCAGTACTTCTATGTACGGGAGACTATTCATCCAGTTCGTAGCACTGATACTACTTACCTCAATCAGAAAGGTGATTGATGAAAAGGGGAGCAGTTTCAGCAAATATGCAACGAGCTATCGGGATGTTCTCAGACGGGTTTCAACATATTCCAAGGTGAATCTCAAGGACAAGTACAAGCCGGTCTACACCACTCCAACTAAAGAAGCCGGCCTCATTTTCGAAGCCTTTGGGGTTAAGGTCCCTCCCCAGCTCTGATAGTTAGTGCTAAACACTCCCGCTCCAGCACATGCTTTGTATGATTATGCAGATTTGATTGTATAATTATTAGTATCAATTAGCATTTTGAAATTTGCTCTCCGGTAAGAAAAAATTACCTTCCCTCTTCAGCAAGGCAGCGAAGCTGATTCTCCATTCCCTCGTCTATATGCCTGGTCAGGGCTTTTGCTGAACGTTCCCTGTCACCCGATAATATGGTCTCAACAAGGCTTACGTGATCTCCGTGATACCGCTCCGATGATCCGTGCCACATAGCCCTGGTATTCATATAGAACAGGCCGATCAGGGTGATTCTGCTGAACGTGCTGCTGAGAAGGGGAGATCCTGCGGCATCGACAATCAGCTGGTGCAGTTTAAAATGTGCTGAAGCATAATCGGAAGCTTTCCCTTCAGGATCGGAATCAATACTGTCGCAGAGTTCAGCAACCTGTATGACAGCAGAACGAAGTGATCCATTCTCCTTATTCATGTCCAGGAGATTCAGGTCAATAATTCTCAATACAGCCGCAGTTTCAAGAATTTTCCGTACATAAAAACGGTCAGTAAGTGTCTCTCTGGTATCTAGGGGTATGCGAAATCCCCATTTCGGTACATATTCCATAAGTCCGTCTTTTTCAAGGCGCTTGAGTGCGGCTCGGACAGTAACAACATTTGAATCGGCTAATTCAGCGAGACTTCTCTGGGATATAAATTTGTCCGCAGGAAGGTTGCCCCTGAGTATATGTTCCTTAATCATGTGGTAGGCTGCGCTTTCCTTTGTAAGAGGTGCTTCCATAATTCCTCCAAAATTACTTCATTGACATAAGTTTAAACAGATTTTATAATATAAACTGTTTAAACACAAGATGATTTTTTTTATAGAAAATAAGGATGTATGCAATGAATCAGAAAATTGTAAGTTTCCAGGAAGCGGCTTCACTGATACCTGATGATGCGGTAGTCTCTGTGAGCTCTTCAAGCGGTCTCGGATGTCCTGACGCTATGCTGAAGGCTATTGGAGAACGGTTCGAGAAGGAGCAGAGGCCAAAGGACCTCACCGTACTGAGTCCCATCGCCGCAGGTGATATGTACGGAATAGACGGTATAGACCATATTGCAAGGGAGGGACTGCTGAAAAGGATAATTGCCGGTTCATATCCCTCAGGACCGTCTTATATGAAATCTCCCAAGATATGGACCATGATAGATGAAAACCGGGTTGAAGCTTATAATGTTCCCAGCGGAATCATGTTTGATATGCACCGTGAAGCTGCAGCCCGCCGTGCTGGACTGTTTACCCAGGTTGGGATGGGCACATTTGCTGATCCGCGTCTCCAGGGATGCAGGATGAACAGCAGGACCAAGGAGGATATTGTAAGGATTGTTACCCTTGACGGGACGCAGTGGCTTCATTTCACGAATATATATCCCAAAGTGGCAGTCATCAGGGGAACAACTGCTGACGAGCGCGGGAATATATCAATGGAGCATGAAGGAGCATATCTGGGTGCTCTTGACCAGGCTCTTGCTGCAAGAAATTCCGGCGGAATTATCATAGCTCAGGTAAAGCGGGTATGCAGGAAATATTCCATACCTGCCCAGCGGGTTCATATCCCTTCAACCCTTGTTGACTATATCGTGATAGATCCTGATCAGAAACAGACCACGGAAACACTCTATGATCCCGCTATCAGCGGAGAAATCCGGTCACCCGATGTATATGAAGCATCCATGGACCTTTCGCCGGAAACAATAATTGCCCGCAGGGCAGCAACTGAGCTGAAGGCGGGCATGACCGTAAATCTTGGATTCGGTATTTCAGCGCTGGTACCGAAGGTCCTGAAGGAACGGGGCACCTCAGATTTAGTGACTTGGGCGATTGAACAGGGTGCCGTCGGCGGCAGTCCCCTGACCGGTTTTGCCTTCGGCTGTGCCGTGAACGCTGAAGCTATCATGCCCTCCCCATACCAGTTTACGTTTTTCCAGGGAGGCGGAATCGATACGGCAATGCTCTCATTTATGCAGGTGGGAGAGGACGGGAGCGTGAATGTCTCCAGGCTCAAGGCAAAGCCCCATGTGACAGCAGGATGCGGAGGGTTCGTCGATATCGTACATTCGGTAAAGAACATTGTATTTTGCGGCACGTTTACTGCAGGAGGGTTAAAGACTGTCATTGAGCAGGGTAAGCTCACAATCCTGCAGGAAGGGAAGGCTGTGAAATTCACGAAGGATATCGAACACATAACTTTTTCTGGAACTGAAGGAATCAGGAAGGATCAGAATGTTACGTATGTAACTGAGCGCTGTGTGATAAAGCTCAAACCCGAAGGCCTTACGGTAGTGGAAATAGCCCCCGGGATTGACCTGCAGAAAGATATCATTGATCAAAGCGGTGTACCCCTTAAGGCGGACAAAAACCTGCGCATGATGGATTCGGGTCTGTTTACCTATGATGAAAAAATGGAGAACAACTGATGGAACAAAAAGAAGTACTGCTGAAAATTGATGGCCATACAGCGGAAATAACTCTGAACCGTCCGGGAAAACTAAATGCGCTGAACCCCGGAATGCTTTCACTTCTTGAAAAATATGTCCGGGAAATCGATGAGAACCGCGATATACGGGCGGTCCTTATCAAGGCAGAAGGCGCCCCCAGAGCATTCTGCGCCGGTGCCGACATTACGGCATGGGCGGAACTTGATCCCCAGGATATGTGGCGTATCTGGACAAGGAGGGGCCATCGGATTTTCGGCAGTATCGAGAAGCTCAGTATTCCGGTTGTTACAGCTGTTGACGGGATAGCCTTCGGTGGAGGACTGGAACTTGCATTAGCGGGAGATATTATCTTGGCGACAAGTCCTTCCCGGTTTGCTTTCCCGGAAACCTGTATTGCCGCTGTACCCGGATGGGGAGGGACTTTTCGCCTTGCGGAGAGAATAGGTGCCGCCAGAGCAAAACAGATGATTTTCACCGGTGAACCCCTCGGCGCTGGAACTGCAGCGCTGTGGGGACTGGTAAATGAAGTATGTGAAGATGCCAAGTCTCTTGAAAAGCGGGTCTCTGATATTATCGGAAGGATTGCTGCAAATGCACCAGTATCTGTTTCCTGTTCAAAGCAGCTCCTGCAGCTGCATGACAGGCCGCGGGAGCTCTACGGCGCAATGGAAGCAGTTGCGGGAGGGTTTTCCGCAATGACCTGGGACGGAACTGAGGGAATTAAAGCGTTTTTTGAAAAACGTCCTCCGAACTTCATAGGGAAATAATAGGGAGCATACAACCATGAAAAAGATACGTTGGGGAATAATTGGATGCGGTGATGTCACGGAAGTGAAAAGCGGTCCCGGTTTTCAGAAGGCTGAAGGTTCTGAACTGGCGGCAGTAATGAGGAGAAACGGGGCTCTTGCAGAAGATTATGCAGCACGGCATGGAGTCCCTGCCTGGTACAATAATGCGGATTCCCTTATTGAAGACCCTGCTGTAGATGCTGTATACATAGCAACTCCTCCTGCCTTCCACAAAGAATACACCCTAAAAGCTGCTACTGCCCGAAAGCCGATCTATGTTGAGAAGCCGATGGCGCTGCATTATGAGGACTGCAGGGAGATGGTGGATGCATGCAGGAAGTATGAAGTGCCTTTGTTCGTGGCATATTACCGCAGAGCTCTTCCCAAGTTTCTGGCGATCCTTGATATCATCAAGTCAGGTGAGATCGGGGATGTCAGGTGTGTCCATGTAAATATGTGCAAACCGTCTTCGCAGGATGAAATTAATCCTGAATCACTGCCATGGAGGGTACTGCCTGTTGTTTCCGGGGGAGGGTACTTTATGGATCTCGGGTCACATACATTTGACCTGCTTGACTTCTATTTTGGCCCTGTCAGAGAAGTAAGAGGGTTTTCCTCAAACCAGGGCGGATATTATCCTGCAGAGGATATTGTGACAGGAAGCTGGGTATTTGAATCCGGTGTTCATGGAACAGGTACGTGGTGTTTTACTGCCGGAGAATCACTTGATCAGGTAACTGTCTTTGGTTCAAGGGGCAGTATCAGGTTTTCTGTGTTTGAATTTGAGCCGATACGCGTGACAGTTCCAAGATCAGATGGATCAGAAATAATCACAAGAGAAGTGACATATTCCATACCCGAGCATGCCCAGCAGCCGCTGATACAGACAGTAGTCAGGGAGCTTCTGGGAGAAACGGGAGCGTGCCCAAGCACCGGGGAGAGCGGTCTCAGAAGTGCCTGGGTGCTTGATGCGCTCAAGTAATACTGCTGCAGTCCAGGTGCCATCTACCTGTATTCTCTGAAGACCATGTTCATATCGTATCAGTGAATACCTGCTTCAGCAAAAAGCTCAAGGTATTCAGATGCAACCGAATATGGTTTCTTCATTTCATTAGTGATCTATTCCACAAAGAATAATCACAGATACCGTCAGCAGAGACACGGTATTGTTCTTATTCATACGTGCCCGATTTCAGAAAAAGAACATAAAAAACTGAAAACGGGGTAAGCAGAGGATATTGCATGAGTATCAGAAAAACACTATTTTGAAATTTCTTCTCTATGTCTTTGATCTCTTGTATTGCTTGCTCATCTCAGGTCATACTGATACCGCCTTATAGTGAGGTGGGTTGGTTCCGGTTGATGGCAAATCTCTGGGAACCAACCCTTTTTTATTGCTTCCGGGTACTCTATCAGATTTTAAGGACTATTACTCAAGCTTTCTTCACTGCTGAGACATTCCTTGTCCTCTTGTGACAAAACCCCTTCCGTTTACCTATGACAATATCACTTCCTAATAAGGGAAAAAAACTATTTGAGTAATTTTTCCTTGACAGGGAAAATATTTGCTGTAGAATGGTTGCATGAAATAATAATTTAATTGCATGTAATAAAATATATTTTCTATTTTTTTGTATTGGAGTTATCTATGCCTGAGTATGTTGATCCGAAAAACCTTGAATTACTGTTTTCACCTGCGATGATAGGTAAAAAAGAAGCACCTAACAGGTTTGCTTCCCAGCCCATGGAGGGAAATGACGGTGAGAACGGGGGAGCCGTTTCTGAACGTACCTTAGAACGGTACCGCAGCCTTGCCAGGGGAGCATGGGGGATAACTGTAGTTGAAGCAATTTCGGTTACCTCTGATGCTCTTGCCAGGAATAACGGCCTCGTAATTAACAGGAAAAATCTTGACAGCTTTAAGAGACTGGTTGATGAGTTTAAAAAAATTCACCCCGAGGGTATTCTGCTGTTCCAGATAAGTCATGCGGGAAGGAAAGCTGGCCCGTTATCACGGAAAGCCGGTATGTATGATGACGGATCTGAGGGTTTGGAGATACTGTCAGAAAAACGGGTTGAGGAGATTCGACGTAATATTGTTGAAGGTGTTAATCTTTCTGCAGAAGCAGGGGCAGATGGAGTGGATTTTAAGCTTTGCCACGGATACCTCGGTTCAGAAATACTCCGACCTGCAAATCAGAGAAATGACAAGTGGGGAGGCTCTTATGAAAACCGAACCCGTTTCCTGTTTTCTTCGCTGCAGGAGCTGAAGGCTCTTCACGGCCATACCGATTTCATTATTGGTTCAAGAATTTCCATGTATGAGGGTATCAGGGGCGGGTGCGGAACTGTTGCAGGGGATTCTGTACTTGAAGACCTTACTGAAATGAAACGGCTGATAGCCGGGATGGCGGAAGCGGGAATGGATTACCTGAACGTATCCGCCGGAATTCCGGGTTATACATCTGAAATCACAAGACCGACGAATCAGTCCCGCTGGTTCTATCTTCATCATTTCCGCTACTGCAGGGAAGCCCGTGAAGTCTCCGGAAATATGAGCCTTATCGGATCTGCATATACCATCCTGAAGGAGGAATCCCTCAGCTACGGTGAAGAGAATGTCAAAAACGGCCTGATGGACTTTATCGGATACGGACGCCAGAGTTTTGCCGATCCTCTGTTTCCTGCAAAGATCTTGAACGGTGAGCCTGTTAATTACTGTACAGCATGTTCAGGATGCACAAAGCTGATGATACGGCAGGTCAATGACGGATGTGTGATTTTTGATTCGTATTATCGTGAGATGCTGAAATCTACCTCCAAACGGTGAAGGGAATGAATAAACGAGTTACTGTGTATGATGTAGCAAAAGCCTGCGGACTCTCTTCCAGTACAGTCTCCAGGGTGTTTAACAACTCTGTTTTAGTTGGAGCTGAGAAGAGGAAATTAATTCTTGAGACTGCCGATATGCTTGGTTACCAAAAACGAACAATTCGGAAACAGGAGAACAGGGCAATCCTTAATATTAAACTCTTCCTTCCTTCAACCCGCTACGCATTTGTGCACCTGTTCTATGATGTTGCAGAGCTTATCGAGGGAATGCAGGAAGGATTCGGCGTCGTCAAGGTGAATATCATCATGAAAATCAATCGGGGAGAGGATGAAGTTTTTGCAAATAAGAAGCTTGGGGATATTGACGGCTGTGTCTTTGCATTTACCGAACCTGATGAAAAGCTTATCAGGCAACTTGACCAGCGTGGTATTCCTCTGCTCCTGCTCAACCGTGAAATTTCGGGACACAATTACGTGAAGTATGATGATGAGGCATGCATGACAAGGCTGCTGGAGAAGATAATAGCTAAACGGGGTAACGGTCGAGGTGAGCCGATCCGCCCGTGTTTTATCGGATTTGAACCGGTTGCCTATATTAACCGTGAACGAAAAAAAGGACTGGCTCTTGGATGCCGAAGGTACGGTATTCCCTTCGATCCGGAAAAAGACACCTTCGGATTCCAGTCTGTGAAGGAAATACCTGCAGATTTCATGACTGAACTGAAGAAGCGAGGATACAATACTGTATTCTGCTTTAATGATATAATAGCTCTTTCAATTTACCAGGCTGCTATCCAGTCGGGATACAAATTTCCCGATGATTTTTCCCTCACCGGATTTGACGATTCACCGACCCTTGAGATCATATCCCAGCGCATTGACACTATCCGGTTCAATGTCGGGCATCTGGGAAAAGAGGCAGGGTCATGGCTGAGGAAACGTATTATTGAACGGAATGTAACCATGATTCAGAAGAACCTTATGGGTGAATACGTAAAAGGGGAAACAATATGAGTCCCAGTGGTTGTGAGCAGAATGAGATGATTACTGTAGATGGATACTCTATTCCGGTACATCGGGTTCATACCCTTGTCATTGGAAGCGGCGCGGCTGCCCTGAAGGCAGCCGACCGGCTGCACCAGTTCGGCATCCATGATATCGCAGTGATGACTGAATCACTGACCGGAGGTACTTCCTACAACACCGGTTCTGACAAGCAGACATATTTCCGTCTTTCAACCGGCACGAAAACGCAGGATTCTCCCTACGTTATGGCAGAGGACCTCTTTAAGGGCGGGGCAATGCACGGAGATATTGCCCTGGTTGAAGCGGTTGGGTCTACAGAGGCATTCCAGCACCTGGCATCAATTGGAGTTGCTTTTCCTAAGAACCGCTATGGAGGGTATGCCGGGTACAAAACAGATCATGATTCCAGGGAGAGGGGAAGCTCAATCGGACCGTATACATCAAGAAGAATGGTTGAAGTGCTGCTGGAAGAAGTCCGCAGAAGAAATATCACGATATTTGACCGGTTTGAAGCAGTATCCCTTATCCAGCAGGACGGGAGAGTCTGCGGCGCAGTTGCTGTGGATGTGAGAAAACTCAATGAGCCGGGATACGGGCTTACTCTGTTTATGGCCGATAATGTGGTGCTCGGTACAGGCGGTCCCGGAGGTATTTATCGTGATTCCGTATATCCTGCAGGACATTCCGGATCCATCGGACTTGCCCTGGAGATAGGGGCTGAAGCATATAATCTCCAGGAATCGCAGTTCGGCCTCTCATCAGTTAAGTTCAGGTGGAATGTTTCAGGCAGCTATCAGCAGGTCATCCCCTCATATATCAGCACCGATGCTGACGGAGGTGATGAACGGCAGTTTCTGCAGCCGTTTTTCCCTGATACCCGGACATTGTGCAGGGCAATTTTCCTGAAAGGGTATCAGTGGCCCTTTGATGCGGAGAAAATTACTTCCTGGGGTTCATCCCTGATAGATATCCTTGTGTATCGTGAACGGGTAATTCTCGGACGTAAGGTCTTCCTAGATTACCGGAAAAATCCAGAACCGGTACAGGATTCTGAACCCTTCAGCGTTGAAGCACTGCCGGAAGAAGCAAGGACCTATCTCAGCCGCTCACAAGCCGAAGGAATACTGCCCTTCCAGCGGTTATTACAGATGAATCCCCAGGCGGTTGAACTGTACAGAACCTATGGTATTGACCTAGAGACAGAACCCCTTGAGATAGCTGTTTCTGCACAGCACAATAACGGAGGCCTTGCCGTTGATATGTGGTGGGAGTCAACAAATATCAGGCGATTGTTTCCGGTAGGTGAAATTGCGGGAACCCATGGGGTGAACCGTCCGGGAGGATCTGCGCTGAATTCAGGACAGGTCGGGGCAACTCGTGCAGCAGAAAAAATTGCAGGAGCCTACAGGGAATATGAACAGGACTGGGACGGATTTGCTTCTTCTGCTGTCCAGGCGGCAGGAAGAATCCTGCGTGTCATTGAGCACAGCCTCAGGACTAAGCATGAACAGGCAGAAGATATTCCCGGAACTAACTCACTGGATGAGTACCGGAAGGAATACCGGAATCGTATGAGTGCACGCGCCTCAGTGCTCAGGAGTGCAGCCCGTACTGGTGACGGTGCAGAGGAAGCTGGAAAACAGACAGCGGACTTTGGCCGGATCAGCATACATACCAGCTATCTGATCCCAAAGCTTTTGCAGACAAGGCACCTGGTGCTGACCCATTATGCCTATTTATCTGCTATTTCAGCCTACCTTTCTAGTGAAGGGGGGAGCAGGGGGTCCTGCCTGGTCCTTGATCATGAAGGTGAATCCATCCACCCGTCATTGGAACCTGAATGGAAGTATAAACCTGAAAACAGGAATCTAAAGAATTATATCCTTGTCACCTGTTTGGATGGCGGACAATTCCAGCATTCATTTATGAAGTGCAGATCTATGCCTGAGGAGGATTTCTGGTTTGAGACTGTCTGGAGAGAAAATCGGGAAAAATCCTATTTCGAATAAAGAGGATAAACATGAATTCAATGTTCATAGGGAACTTGAATATATATTTCTTAGGAAAAAGGAGCAGAGTATGAAACGAATTGTGTGTATGGTTGTAATTATTTCGCTGGCGGCATCAATGGCATTTGCCGGCGGGAGGGCGGAACAGGATGCTGAAGAAAGAGTTTTTGAGGCTACTTTTGCACATGTAGTACGTCCGACTATTGCAAAGGGAATGGCTGCTGACAGATTTGCTGACCTGGTTAAAGAACGGTCAAATGGGAGGATAGTGATCAATGTATATCCTGACTCCCAACTTGGTACTGACCGGGAAATTACCGAGCAGATGCAGCTTGGGGACATTGATTTTAATGCACCCTTCACAGGTGTGCTTCCAGCCTTTGTTGCCCAGACCCAGCTGTTTGACCTTCCCTTCGCATTCGCTGATTCCGAAGCTGCATATGATGCAATGCACGGAGCAGTGGGAGAGGTCCTGAATCCCTACCTCCTTGAACAGGGACTGAGAGTTCTGGGATACTGGGACGGAGGATTTAAGCACATAACTAATAATATCAGGCCTATCAGGACACCTGCCGACATTGCCGGCATGAGAATTCGGGTATCTCAGAGCCCCCTGCTGATTTCACAGTTTGAGGCCCTCGGAGCAAGCGGTATAGATATATCATTTGCGGAACTTTACACCGCCCTTCAGCAGGGAACTGTTGACGGACAGGAAAATACACTTGCAAATATATTTACCAGAAGGTTCTATGAAGCCCAGAGACACATGACCCTTACGGCTCACGGTTACCTGGGATATGCATTCCTGGTAAGTGAAAGCTTCTACCAGAAGCTTCCCGATGATCTGAAGCAGATCATTGATGATACAGCAGCTGAAGTATCTTTATGGCAGTGGGAGAAGGCACGTGCTGAAGATCAGGCGTTCCTTGATCAGCTGAGGGAAACAGATGTAGTGATTACTGAACTTACATCCGCTCAGCGCCAGGCATTTATCGATCAGACACGATCAGTCTATGATGTGTTTGAAAGAACAGTACCGAGTGGAAGAGAACTGATCGAAGCTCTTGAGAAGTCTCAGCAGTAGCTTGCTGAAGTCGTAATATATCTGCGGACCTGACAAATAGGGCCGCAGATATTCATCCAACTAGAATGGGACAAAACACTATGAAGAAGTTTATGGCGGTATTTGAGGAATATTTACCCGCAGTACTGATGCTGGTAACCTCGATGATGATTTTCATACAGGTTGTTATCCGGTATGTATTCAGCGGTTCCATCATTTGGGCTGAAGAATTTGCCCGCTATGGAATTGTATGGTTTGTATTCCTGGGAAGCAGCCTTGCTGTGCGGGAAAATGCCCATGCCTCGGTAGATGTACTTGTCGGGCTGCTGCCGCCGAAGGCAAAAAAGATCATGGAAATTGTGGGACTCCTGATTTCCATAGCATTCTGCATCATAATTACCTGGTATGGGATAGGACTTGCAATGAGGGTCCAGCAGATGGGGAATATTACCCCTGCACTGCGGATTCCGATGCATATTCCTTACCTGGCAATACCATCGGGCTGTGTGCTGATGGCCATTCGGTATATTCAGCAGCTGGTTGTGAAGATACAGACACCATTTGACAGGGGATAGCAATATGTTGGTACTAGTATTATTTGGGTTGCTGCTGACAATCGGAGTTCCTATCGGGATATCCACCGGATTCAGTGCCCTGCTTTTTATGCAGTTTGAGGCTGGAAGAAGTCCAAGCGCTATCGTGCAGGCTATGTTTTCCGGGGTGGATTCATTTGCATTGATGGCTATTCCGTTCTTCATCTTCGCAGGAGACATCATGCTGAAGGGAGGCGTCTCCCGACGCCTGATTGAGCTTGCTAAAAAACTGGTAGGGTGGACCAAGGGCGGCCTGCCTGTAACTGGTGTTCTTTCCTCCATGTTCTTTGCCGCACTTTCTGGGAGCTCTCCGGCGACTGTAGCCGCAATCGGCGGCATTATGATTCCCTCCATGGAGGAGGCTAAGTATACCAAGCAGTTCTCAGTAGGGCTTATGTGCGCTTCCGGATCTCTTGGTATAATCATTCCGCCGAGCATCACCCTTCTTGTATACGGGGTGGTTGCGGAAGAATCCATTTCGAGACTCTTTTTAGCGGGAATTTTTCCGGGAATATTCATAGGGCTTATCCTGATTATTGTCGGATATATCATATCGCGTAAACAGCCCTATATTGCAGAACCCTTTCCAAGCATGATTCAGATAGCAAGGGCCTTCAGGAAATCCTTCTGGGGATTGATGATGCCGGTTATCGTGCTCGGGGGTATATACTCAGGAGCCTTTACCCCTACAGAAGCAGCGGCGGTTGCTGTAGCATACAGCTTGTTTGTAAGTCTTTTCATCTACAAGGAACTTAAGCTCTCGGAAGTTCTTCTGATAGCTAAAAAGTCAGTAACCATCTCAGCGGTCATCATGTTCATTATTGCAAATGCGAAGATCCTGAGCCGGTATCTGACATTCAGGATGGTACCGACACAGCTTGCTGAACTGATCCTGCAGTATGCAACAACTCCTGTCGGAGTGCTGATCATGATTAATATCCTGCTGCTTCTATTCGGTATGATTATGGACCCGAGTGCAGCGGTAATCATCCTTGCTCCGTTATTCCTCCCTGCTGTAACCGCATTGGGAGTTGACCCGATTCATTTCGGTGTGATCATGATTGTAAACCTTGCGATTGGAATGGTGACTCCTCCCTTCGGTTTAAACCTGTATGTAGCTGCAGGAATTGGAAAGATGTCAGTCGCCCAAGTAACACGTGCTGTATTCCCGTTTATCATCGTACTGATTGCGGCTTTGTTTATCATAACATTTGTCCCGGCTTTATCTCTTACACTGATACGGTAGACCTGAGGCGCAGCAGTAATTACTTTTTCATATAATGTCCTGATACATTGCATTGCAGCAGCGGAGAAACCCGCTGCTGCAGTGATTTACAGTCTTGGGATGTGCATGCCTCCGTCGGTATATATTACCGTACCGGAAGAGTAGGGCATATCACCTCGTATGAGGGCTGCTGCAGCTTTCCCGTTGTCCGATGGTTCTCCCCATCTCATCTGGGGAATCAGTCCTTCTGCAATTAAGGCATCATACTTGTCACGAACTTTTTCCGTCATGTCAGTAGATATAATTCCCGGACGAATTTCGTATACCTGGATACCCTCGTTGGCCAGCCTTGCAGCCCATAGTGATGCTCCCATGGAAAGACCTGCCTTTGAGATGCAGTATTCACCGCGGTTCACCGATACCATTTCTGATGAAATGGAGGTGACGAATATCACCTTAAAGCCTGAAGGAAGACGTGACACCTGACTGCCTGTCATCCACCATGCAGCTACTGTCTGGGTAAGAAAGTAGGGACCCTGCAGGTTTGTCCTCATCAGTTCCTCGAAGGATTCCTCAGTTGCTTCAGTAATATCGTTTCTCACCCGGGGAGCTATACCTGCATTGTTTATCAGGGCGTCAATACGACCGTATCGTTCAAGCACAGACGCAACAAGCTTTTCTCTATCATTACGGGATCCGATATCAACCTTGAATATATCAAAGACTGCATCAGATGCGGCTGCTGCCTTTCTGCAGTCTTCTGCTGTCTCTTCCGCGGCTTTCTTGTTTCCTACATAGGTAATCGCTACGGAACAGCCGTGCTGTGCAAGGCTGAGGGCGATACCCCTTCCGATTCCCCTGCTTGATCCGGTTACAAGCACCACCGGTGCATTTGATGGTATCATAGTTCGTCCTCCTGAGATGTGCTGGTGCCATATTCAAGGTATGCAGAAGTATACATAATTAACAGCTCGAGATATCATCAGGACGTAGCGCACCAGTAAAAAAGGTGCGGAGAGTCCCGTGAATTACTGCAGTACTGATCATGTGCACCATATGTACGTATTACTATACAATTTCTTTCAGGATATTGCTATACGTGAGATGCGGCTAAGGGAATATTTTGAGCAGTAACTTTTAAAGTTTAGGGTTCCCTATAATCATTCTCCATGAGTAACTCACACATAATTATCTACACAACAATATATTTCTGTTGACAAGGGAGGAGAGATACTGGAGCATAAGGATACCTAAAGAGGAAGTCCTTTTATGCCGTCAATGCACACCAAGCCATACTGGTGCAAATGGCCTTGAAAAACGGTCATGGGTGCGTGATATGGTGCCCTTTAGACACTTTTTAAAACACTGAAGCCATTTTGGAGACACTTCTTAAGTATCCCGGTCCCCTATGGAGACACTTTCTGGAGGATTGCAACCATAAAGTTTACAACCTCTCTCATTTCATAATCTACCCGAAACTATTAACCGTCAATACATACCGGTACAAATAATCATGTTATGATAATTGCGGGATAGACTCCTTTGGGATTCATAAGCCTGAACTCAACTGGAGTAAAGAACCCCAGCCGCTCCTTCGGTCGGAAGGTGTTGTAGAATCCAATGAAATCTGTTACTGAAGAAACGATGTCTTTCATTGAGATCATCCTGTTTTTGACTCTGCTTTTACCGAACCTACAGTATAAGCATTCGGTTTTTATAACCCCATTGAGTGATTCGATTGCTGCATCGTCAAAGCAGGATCCCGTTTTTCCCATACTTCCTGAAATTCCGGATTTTTGTACATAGAACAAACTCAGCCGGACATAATAGTGTTTAATTTCTATGAATAAAAGGACTTGGGTGTCTTTCTGTGGTTGACAATACGCTAAAATATATGTACAATTATGTACATATATGGAAAGAAAGAATAGCCTTATTCGGCACAATAACAAGAAATCCGGCGTTACATACCTCTACTGGGGCCATTCAACCTATATTCCTGGCCAAAAATACCCCAAAGTACAGAAAACATGCATCGGAAAGATCGACAGCAAGGGTGAATTTGAACCCAATAGGACTTTCCTTGCATTATCACCAGAGGAGCAAATAGAGACCGGGCTGGTAGAAGAAGCCTATCTTTCTCCCTATGTCAGAGGAGAAGCCGGTGTGTACGAATGTAAGATGTACGGCTTTATTGCTCTGCTGGAAACGGCAGCGAAGAGAACGGGGCTTTGGAAATCACTCAAAAAGGTGTTCCCCGGCACCTGGCAGTCAATGCTCACCATCGTCGAGGCGATGATGAGCTACCCCGACAGGGCCCTGTATCGTCCTAAGCACTTCAATGATGTATGCTGGCATACCTTAGTGGACAATCTTACAGAATATGCGATTAATAAGGCTCTGGAGGCTGTAGATCCAGGGTCCATGCAGCGATTCTTCGGTGAGTTCGAGCGTCGCATGGAAGCTTCCAGAAGTGCCTCTCATCCTGTCGGAGAAATGGTCGTATGTGCCCTCAATACCACAAGCCTGAGCACGTATTCAGCCATGCTGGAGGCTGCAAAGTACGGGAAGAACAAGGAGGGCGATACGATGGCGCAGATCAATCTGCTGATGATCTGCGACAATTACACCGGAATCCCTCTCTACTACCGATCCCTTCCCGGTAATTATTCAGACAAGACCGTGTTGGATACTACTATGAAGGAACTACGTTCGGCCGATTTCCGAAAGGGTGCGATCCTGGTCATGGATCGGGGATGCTACAGCCATGAGAATGTCGTGCTGCTGCTCAAGGGTACCTTCCGTTTTCTGGTAGGGCTTCCGCTCAGTGCAGGTATCTATAAGGATGCAATCCGTGAGGCATCTGAGGTAATCCTTGATACAGAAAACTTCTGCGTGTCCATTGGTATGCATACCTGGTCCAAAGTTGTTTCCATCGAAGCTCCCAGAAGGGGACGAGGAGAGAACAGCCACGAACTGGGTCTGTATCTGTTTTTGAATCCCTCCAAGCAGGCCGAGGAACAGCAGAAGCTTGCACGCCGGTTCAGTACGGGCAAGGCCCTTCTGGAAGCCGATCCCACGCTCTACGCCAAGGGCAACTTCTATGGCAGGTATTATGTGCTTGAAAAAGATAAACAGACCAAGGTGACGGCCGTCCATCATAACAAGGAGACCCAGAGAGAGAAGATGGCCCAATGTGGCTTCTTTGGCTATCTTGGTCCTGCAGGACTCACTTCCCAGCGGGTGCTTGAGATCACCCGAAACCGCGACTCTATTGAGAAGGACTACGAGGCCTACAAGAGCCGGATGCGTCGACCTCGGCACAGCTTGGAAGAGCATCTGGAAGGAAAGATCTTTCTGGTCTACATCGGCACGATATTAGAAATATGGATCCGAAGAATGATGGATGCGTATCTGCTATACGACAAGTATTCCTTCAACGACCTGCGGGACGAGATATTCAGTGCGAAATGGCGTAAGCCGGCAGGCAAGACATTCGACCGGGGATCGTGGTGTAAATTGCCGTTGGAGGTACAGAAACTGTTTCACATCTTCGGTGTTGTTAAGGATTCTGATCTCCGTGATGACATCCCACGCCTAGTGAAAAACGAGTTGAAAAAACGAAAGATCAAGCATGGCCTGCCGAGCGAGTAACCTTCAGCTTGTCTATGTACAAAATTCACGAAATTCAGGATACTAAACCCGATACAAGTCTCAGCAGCTGGCATGGGTGATACAGCGAAGCTGAAAAAAGAATTTGGAAACCGGCTGGTTTTTTGGGGAGCTGTTGATACACATCACGTGCTTCCCTATGGAACAGCAGCAGAAGTAAAAGAAGAAGTGCGCAGGCGGATACAAGACCTCGCACCAGGAGGGGGATTTGTGATTTGTTCGGTGCATAACATCCAACAGGATGATCCTCCGGAAAACATAACAGCTATGTTTGAAGCTGCATGTAAATATGGGAGATACCCACTATAGTTTATATCTCCGGACATACGAATATACAACTGCACCGTATCAGATAACGAGCAAAAACAGACAGAAGGGAGGATTCCCCTATGGTTAAACGGACCTATTCATTCGGTATTATCGGGACTGGTATGATTGCCAACTTTCATGCCGATGCCATTCAATCAATAGGAAATGCAAACTTAGCAACATGCATGGATGTCTCAAAGGAACGGGTTGATTCCTTCAGCGCCACCTATGGATGCCAAGGTTATACGGCATTGAAAGATATGCTGGAGCATCCCGGCCTTGATATTGTTACCAAATGCACCCCTTCCGGAATGCATTTGGAAGCAGCTATTGCCTGTGCCAAGGCTGGTAAGCACATGATAATTGAAAAACCCCTTGAAATTACTATTGAACGATGTGACCGCATTATTGAGGAGGCGGAAAAACAGCATGTACTTGTAGCGGGAATTTTTCCCTCCCGTTTCCACCAGATGTCTCAGATTGTAAAACAAGCCATTGATTCCAACCGCTTAGGAAAAATTACGCTTGCCGACGCGTATGTTAAATGGTTCCGCAACCAGGAATACTATGACACTGGAGGATGGAAGGGGACCTGGAAGTTTGATGGAAGTGGTGCGCTTATGAATCAATCGATTCATGCTATAGATCTACTCCAGTGGTTCATGGGGCCAGTTTCTCAGGTGAATTCGTTCTGTTCCACCATAGCCCATAAAAACATTGAAGTAGAAGATACCGCTGTAGCAATTCTCCATTTCTCATCCGGTTCCCTTGGAGTGGTGGAAGGTACTACAGCAGCCTATCCGGGATTTTTGAAGAAACTTGAAATTACCGGATCGGAGGGCAGCATCGTGATCGAAGAAGAAAATATTACTGTGTGGCAGTTTTCTAAAGAACTGCCCGAGGATGAAGCAATACGGAAAAAGTATGCTTCGGTTACCGAGACCGGAGGAGGGGCAGGAGATCCAAAAGCCATAGGATCGCATGGACATCAGCTGCAGTTCAAAGATATGATAGAGGCCCTAGAGGCAGGGAGGCAACCCTTTGTTGATGGGAGGGAAGCTAGAAAAGCTGTGGAAATTATTCAGGGTATTTATCTGAGTGCAAAGCAGAAACAAACGGTACCCCTGCCGCTTTGATACATTTACTCAAAGTTCGCACTTGAAACTTAAGTCGAAAACTTCAACCTCTTACTGAGTGCCGGAGGCATGGTAGCGATGAATGTATCCACCATACGCTTACGTTCATGTTCAGAGAGTTCAAAGG
>SKJE01000011.1 GCA_007116075.1 Spirochaetia bacterium | reverse complement strand
GCAAGCTGTGCAATGATCTTGGGAAGCTCGGATTGATCCGTACAACCAGAGGGATTCTCTGCACAAGCCAAGAGAGCCTTCAGTCCCTCATGCATATGAAGTGATGCTTCCTGCGGCACGACAAGATCCAGAGAATTTTCGGCTGCGAATACCAGAGTTGACAGCAGCTCTTCGCCATGATCACCGGATTTTATATCTTCAAAGGAACCCAAAGCAGCCAGTACCCGACTCCAGCTGAGACCTGGAAGTTCCCACTGCAGGTATGCCCGGGATGATTCCACAGGGAGCACGGCTTCGCTCGCAGCGATAACTCCGTCATAGTCGCCCTGATGACCTGAAAGAAACTCGCATACATCGTCGACAGGGATCACCCTGAACGGTGTTTCCGGTTCCTGGGGAACAGGGATAAATTTCATGGTTCCGCTGTACCATCGGTTGGATGCAAATGTACTGAGCAGGCTGGATCGCTGTCGATACTGCCAGCCCAGGTTCATGGCGGAAAAACACCCGGCCGCAAGGTCAAGGGCGTTGTTGTCCTCAATCCTGCTGGGATGTCCGGCTACGACAGCATGCTCTCCCCTCAGTACCAGGGGAATCAGTTCCGCCTCGCTCAGGTGCGAAGCACCATCCACCAGCACCAGGTCAAAGGCCTGCAGGCAGGGAAGCATTTCCAGGGCAGCATCAATCCCCATTGCCCAGCAGGGGAAGAACTCCTGCAGTCCTTCGGTAAGGTACCGCTTCACATACCTGCCTGCTATGGGGTTGGTTTTCGTATCCTGGAGATCATGGACCAGTTCGCCGGGCTGCCAGCTCTTATCCATCATATCGGCAATGCGGGTATTCCACCTGCGGGAAATCAGGCGCCGGACAAGCAGCCGTTTCTCCTCCATCTGGTTGTTCACCGAACTGATGTATTCATCGATTTCTTCAGGGATTCCGGAGACTTCGGGATGTCGGCTCTCGATTTCCCGTATCTGGAGCAGGTATGCGGTGTTCTTGAGTATGCTGCCTCCCTCCTGCACGACTTGGGCTATATCATAGGAGCAGTGCCGGAGAAGTGCGCTGATTGCTGTTGTCCAGTGTTCAGGAACCTCTTCCAGGACCCGGTCTGCTTCTGATACTGCATCAAACTGTTCATCAAGATGGTCCTGCAAGGATGAGAGTACACCCAGGACAGAAGACCCTGAACCGGATATATTCATGGCAAACAGCTCACCTACCCGCTCGGGAAGCAGAAACTCCTCAAGATGCGAATACGCATCCAGCAGTTGTATGTACCCGTCAGCTGACTCCTTCAGCTGAACAAGCGCGTCTTTGAGTACATGCGGCTGCTGATACGCAATCGATATACCGCTGAGGGCCTCTATCTCCTTCAGTCGGTCCAGAAGGTTCAGGGTGTATCGGATACGTCTGCTGTAGGCAAAGATTCCCTCGCCTCCTTTCAGCTTCTTCAGTCGACCAATTCCTTTCCAGAACCTGGCCTTCCAGGCATGGGAATTGCCAACCGCATCAAGCAGCCCCCGAAGCAATTCCGGATCACCGACATCCTCCGGTCCCAGGAGCCGGGAGTTTTCCAGTTCAGCCAGTGTCTGGTCCAGCAGGCGGCTGAGCCTGCTGGAGGGATCATCAGTGGCATCTCCACGGTTACGGACAAGATGTTCCAGAGCCCAGGCCTTCAGTGAGGGGTCTCCCTTTGCAAGGAATTGCTCTGCCTGGCGGCGCACCGCTTCCACCGACCCGATCCAGCTGTCCCTGGACTCCCTGTCGGCCCCGGAAAAGGATCTCCGGTCAAAGAGCAGATGATCGGGGCAGCAGGAAGGAAGCCCCGGTGCCAGTTTATGGAGCAGTGCAGTAAGCTCTTCAAGCTCCTGTTCATCCAGGGAGCCTAAGGATCCCGGAAGTTCCATGAGTTCTTCAATCACCCTGGAAGGGTCCCCGGAAACCATCGCATACAGCCTGCCCAGAGCTATTCCCATAGTCCCGGGCTGATCCATAACAGCCAGGACCTGCTCCAGCCTGGCAAGCTGTTTATCTATTCCATGGGACAGCTCCTGAAACCGGGTCTTCAGACGAGCGGATTCGGTTTCGTCAAAATGCTCTTCGACTGGATGCTTGAGGCGGTCATTGATACGTTCCAGCATCTCCTCACCGTCCCGGCAGGGATCAGTGGTGGACATGCACCAGGACCCCAATCCGTTATCCTGCAGCCGCTGGTGAAAGGAGATTACATCTGCACGGACCGGAGATACCATAAGCACCCGTTTCCCTCTGGCCAGCGCATCCGATGCTATATTCACCAGAACCTGGGTGATGCCTGAACCGGGAGGTCCCTGGATCGCCAGGTTGCCCCCGTAGGTGACAGCCTGTACAGCGCGTTCCTGGGAACTGTCCAGAGATGTGATAAAACTGCATCTGTTCTCATCTATATCCATCCCGTTGAGTTCCTCTGAACTTGGGTGGTGGGTCTCCTCCCTCCCAAGCAGCTGCACAACAGCGCTTGAGGAGAGCGATCCATCAATCATCTTACTGTACTGGTCATAAAGAAATGCAGGCAAGTGGGTAAAGGTGTCGAGTATCAGGTTTGCCTGGATGCAGAAACCCTCCTGCTGCTCCGATACTGGTTGTCTCGGTTGAATCCCCTTCGATATGGTAACATCAGGAAACAGGGGGATATCAAGCTGGCGGAACAGGTTCTGGACAGCCTCTATAACCCCAAGCACCCCTGTCTGCCTGGGCGGGATAAAAAACAGTTCATCAAGCTCCGAAGAATGCAGCCCATAGTGCTGTTCAAAGGCCTTAACCAAGCTGTAATTTACCTGCACATGGGACCTGCAGCGGTGACTCAAGCTCCATCCAGGCAGCCCGCTGTCCAGGGTCTCATGGGTAAGGGTGAGGGGGAAGAGAAAGACCGGGGCGCACAGATGGCTGCCGTCGGGCAAGGTGCCGGCGAAGAGGGGATACCCTGCGGAAAGATGTCCAATTCCAGTGAGACGAGACTTACGATGGTCAACATCAGAGAGTCTCGACAGCTGTCGGTCAGTCTCTTCTGAACTGCCGAAGGGCACCTCAGGAAACAGCTGGAGGGGATGATCCGGCCGCTCCAGAAGATAGGGCAGCAGTACCTGCTCACAGAAGGGATTGTCCCAGACCGCATCAAGATCTGAACAGTCAAAGGCTGAGTCCGGAACCTGTAGTGTGTGCTCATCACACTGTGTACATGCTTCACGGAATGAGGCAAGTACTTCCTGCATATCCATAGGTTATCAACTATCTCCCGAAATAAGTATAAATCATCTCAGCACAATTAGAAACCATATTCTATCCTTCAATCTGCAATCTGGACTAATCCTCTTATGAAAAACCTTGCTGAATCACGTTCCATGTTGTACCCTGTGCTGGAGGAGTTTGACAGTGTTACGTCGAATTCACCTTGAAGTATTCGGTTCAGTCCAGATGGTGGGATTCAGGTTTTTTGCCATGAATATTGCCGATCGGTTGGGAATAACCGGAATGGCACGCAATACTGTGCATGGTACAGTAGAGATTGAAGCACAGGGAAGCAGGGAAGCTCTGCAGGAATTTACAAAGGCAATACATAAGGGCCCTCTCTCGGCCCGTGTTGACCGGGTGGTCGTCACCCCGATAGATCAGCTTCAGGAAGGGGAACCTGCCTTTTCACTGCGCTGGTAGGGCAGAATATAAAAAGTTCATCACAATCAAAAGAATACACACAGCACAATAACCCTGGAAGGAGTCATGTCCTTCCTGAGTAAAGAGACAGCCATTTGTCGAGGAGCATCTGATATGTGGATTGAACGAACTGTAGAGCATCGGCTCTCTGAACGAGCCGACCAGACGCCTGTTATCATTCTTGTTGGTCCCCGGGGAACAGGGAAACGGGAACTGACAAGACGATTGTTCCCCAACTGGACCCATGTCCCCCTGGACCGCAGCGATGTGGTGCTCAGGGCTTCCGGAGATCCTGCTGAATTTCTTCAGGAGCTGCCGGCACCCTGTATCCTTGATCACCTCCAGTACGCACCCTTCCTCCTCGGCGGTATTGATGCTTCACTACGCGGTAGCTGTCGTTGGATTTTTACCTGTACCTACCTGACCAATGAAATGGAGCGGGAACTGAACCGGCTCGGACCTGCAGCGGAGGTCATTCGGCTCTCCACCATATCAGCGGAGGAACTGAGGTCAACCTGGATCTCCTCCCGGCAGCGTACCGCCTACTGCTGGAGGGGAGGATATCCTGCCCTTTGGGAAGATTCAAACGCCAGGATATCCCGCTTCTTTGATGATTATCTGCATACCTTTATTGAGCGGGACCTGAGATCATTGGTACAGGTGAAACATGAGCTGGAGTTTCACCGGTTTCTCCGTCTCTGCGCCCAGAGTGCCGGTGAGATGGTGAACTACGCACACCTCGCACGGCATACAAAGGTCAGCGCCAATACGGTCAAGGCCTGGATCAAGGCTCTGGAGCGTACCGGTGTGATCTGTCTGCTTCCGAGCTGTTCCGGACTGATTCCCAGAAGGATTATCAAGGCACCGAAGCTTTACTTTCATGATCCGGGAATGCTCTGCAGCCTTCTGGGTATAAACGGCAGTACATCCCTTGAGCAGCATCCCCGTTACCATTTTATATGGAACCACATCGTCTTCGGGGAACTATGGAAGTCCCTGCGTTGGGAACCCGGTCTGTCCCTGTTCTGCTACCGTGACCAGAACGGTGTGGAGCTGGACTTCATCCTCATGAAAGGGAGAAAGGTTACCCTCATACAGGGTGCGGTTGAGTCCCTTAGTCCGGAGCGAAGGAGTGCCTTCAGGACTGCTGGAAGGGCCTTCCGCAGAACCCAACGCACCTATCTTGCAGCTACACCGGATACAGACATGAGGGGGGACCAGGAGGTCTGGTATAGCTGCATAAATCCGCTGTACCAGACCCTTTAGATATTGATTGCACCAGCAGCTCGTCGTATCATACTGGTATGACAAAGGCAAAAATCATAGCAACCATAGGACCTGCTTCCAGGCGCTATGGGACTATCAGGGACATGATCTCAGCAGGGACCCGGGTTATCAGGCTCAATTTCAGCCACGGCAACCGGGATGAGCACCACGCCACGGTAACTTGGGCAAGAAAGGCTTCTGAGGAACTGGATACCCCTATTGCAATATTCCAGGATCTCCAGGGTCCGAAAATCCGGGTAGGAGAACTCAAGGAGCCCTATTATGACCTGGAGCGGGGTGATGTGGTGAGTATATCAACGAAGCCGATGCTGGGAACCCATAAGCTTTTCAGCATTGACTATCCCACGCTTCACGAGGAGATATCCCCGGGACACCGAATGCTCATTGATGACGGTCTGATATCCCTGATTGTCGAGGATATCAATGGAGAGCATATCACCGCCAGGGTGACTGACGGGGGGAGACTGAAACCCCGCAAGGGAGTCAATCTCCCGGGTATTGCCCTTTCGCGTCTTTCATCCTTTACCGAGAAGGACTGTGCTGACCTCTCATTTGCTTTCGAACACAAGCTTGACTATGTAGCCCTCTCATTTGTACGCAGTGCTGAGGATGTCAAAGCCCTCAGGGCATATATGCTCAAGACCTTCGATGAAGAGATACCGATTATTTCAAAAATTGAAAAGCCCGAGGCTGTTGAGGATATTGACCAAATCATTGAATCCTCAAGTGCCGTTATGGTTGCCCGGGGAGATCTCGGGGTTGAAACCTCCCCTGAGGAGGTGCCGATCATCCAGAAAAGGATCATACGATCCTGCAACCTTGCCGGTGTTCCAGTCATCACGGCAACCCAGATGCTTGAATCAATGATCAGCAATCCCAGGCCCACCCGGGCTGAGGCGGGGGATGTAGCCAACGCGATCCTGGACGGAACAAGTGCGGTGATGCTCTCAGGAGAGACCGCTGCTGGGACCTATCCCCTCCAGTCTGTAGAAATGATGCACCGTATCGTTTCGCATACTGAACAGAGTGAAGCATATCAGCGGATTGTCCTGGACCAGCGGCTCAATCGGGAAGATATTGAGCTGAAGAGGAAAAAGAGCATGACAGAAGCGGTAGGACTGGCTACGAGGGAACTGGCCTTGGCAATCAGGGCATCCTATATTGCCAGCTTCACCCATTCAGGCGGATCCGCACGGCTGGTCTCAAAGTTCCGCCCGGGAGTACCGATTATCGGCTTCAGCCCGATACAACAGACTGTGCAGCGTCTTGCACTTTCTTGGGGTGTAACACCCCTGCTTGTGGAAGATCTCACCACCGTGGACGACCTGCTCGACTATGCCTCGGAGCATCTGAAGTCCCTGGGTCTGGTCAGGCCGGGAGATACTATTGTTATCACTGCAGGTGTCCCGGTTGGCTCTCCGGGCAAGACCAATATGATCAAGGTGGTGGAGATCTCTTAGCAGGAGAAACTACATAATCCGGGGATTGCATCCTCCTTATAGAGCCTCTATAGTATGATTTATCTTACAGGCAGGAGCGGGTAATGAGCATACGGACCATTGGAGTAATCATATTGCTGTGCTGTGCAGCGGCAGGTTTACATGCGGACTCACCCTTCACTGGAAGGGAAGAGATTCGGACGGAGTATCTGCGCATCATATTTGAACCAACCGATGGGGACTACGCCCAGGAACTTGCCCGGTTCGGGGACCGGGAGGTAGAGATCCTGGGAGACCTCCTGGGTCATATACCGAAGAAACCCATCCCGGTGGTAATTACCAGCAGGAGTGCATTTGCAAACGGATACTACAGCCCCCTGCCCCACTCGATCACACTGTATATTACAAGTCCCTCTGACCGGTTCATCGGTTCAGTCACCGAGGACTGGCTGCGTACGCTTTTTATCCATGAACTGACCCACTACATCCATTTTACCTCGCCTGTAGGCCTGCCGAAATACCTTGCCCCGGTTTTCGGCCCTGATATAACCATGATGAACTCCATTTTCATGCCCGGATGGTGGTATGAAGGCATTACTACCTATACTGAGAGCACCTATGCACCCGGAGGAAGGGGTTCTGAAGCACGATTCGAGCAGACCTGGAAGGCCCCTATGCTTGAGGATTCCATGTGGAGCTACGGTCAAAGCGCCTATCCCGGCCCCTTCCCCCCGGCCGGACGCATCTACTCTGCAGGATACCTTTTCACCGAATACCTGATCGACCGGTTCGGTGAAGATATATTCAGGAAGGCAAACAGCGAATATGCCCGTTTCCCCTTCCTGGGAATATCCTCAGCACTAAGGCGAGTCACCGGCACCAGCGGCAGAGACCTCTATCGGGAAATGGTCAGTGAACGGAAGGGGTTTTATCAGGACTCAACCTTTGAGCAGTCAGGGACACAGATATCCCCTGAAGGATATGGGAATTATTATCTTCCCGTCGCTACAGATCATGGACTCATCGGCTGGGCCTCCCATCTCCGGCAGGGCAGGGGATTCTATCGCTATGACGGACAGGGCTCTGCAGACCTGATCTACAGCTCTCCCGTAGGGGATATCTTCTCCTTTGATGTTACGCCCGACGGCACGCGTGCTGCGGTGTCCCTGGTCT
Source organism: Spirochaetia bacterium (assembly GCA_007116075.1). Lineage (GTDB taxonomy): Bacteria > Spirochaetota > Spirochaetia > PWKH01 > PWKH01 > PWKH01. The sequence continues at coordinate 40,491 of SKJE01000011.1, read as the reverse complement.
GGATAGATGCAGCCCATCCGGGAAGGTTCTCCAACGCATCGGTCAGCTATGCCGATCTTTTCATTATTGACCTGGTCAACGGAATATCAAGCCGAATTACCCAGGGGCGACGGCTTCTCCACCCTGTACTTCATCCTGAAGGTACAATGATTGCAGCAATTGAACCTGTGGGCAGCAGGTACCGTATGGTTCTTATTGACCTTGAAACTGGAGAAGAACGTATTCTCTATGATCATACGCATCGGTCTATCTATGAACCGAGATTTTCCCCGGACGGCTCAAAGCTGGCTGCGGTGGAATCTATCCGGGGACATGCCTCCCTTGTGGAAATATCCCTGGATGGTGATGTATCGGTGCTGTGGCCGCACCAGCCGGAGGGGCTCTTTTCTCCCAGGTACCTGGACCAGGACACGCTGCTCTATAGTGCCCAGAGAGGGGATGCTTACCGACTCTATACATACAAACGACAAACTGGTGAAACTTTTTTGGTGCTTGAAGACCCGGTGGGAGTTCTCGGCGGGATTTCATCAGGCGACAAGCTGGTGTTCAGCGCTTACCGCAGCAGTGGTTATACCCTGCACGCTGTCCCGTTACAGCTCCTTGAACCCCGCCTCGTAGATACCCCCCAAGAACAGTTTGAGCTTGATTCTCCTCCCGCTCCAGTGGAGCACTATGAAAGCACCAGGTACCGGGATATTCCCCGGATGGGTCTCTGGCTTCCCCTGCCATTGGTGGAGGGAGATTATAAGATAGCCCCGGGAGCTCTCCTGATGATGCAGGGTATCCTGGGAACCCAGCAGCTCCAGGTACAGGGAGGATGGTTCCTTGACCAGCCCCGCCCGACACTCTCAGCAAACTACTTTCTTCAGCACCAATGGGGAACCCTGCTTATTGAGGGGGGATATAATCAGCTCTTCGGCGGGGAGCGAATCCACCAGCTCGGATTGAGTGTCAATCTTCCGCTCTACTCATACCGGGACCTGCAGAGCTCATATGGAGTATCCCTCTTCTCATCAGCCCTTTGGCGCATCAAGGAAGATGACTCCCTGATTATAACCCTGGGAACCGGCTGGCAGCAGGTCTCCCATGCCCCGAGGGGTGCTTTCTTCGGTTCCCATCAGGCAGCCTTGACCGTGGGTTCCCAGGCCTCTATTTCCCAGGCAGAAACAGGGCTATTCCCTTTTGCCTCTGGCCTCATCCAACGTGAGCTGCCCTGGAGAAACCAGGCGGTGAGAACATCCATCGACGGGGCAGCAATCATCAAAGGGTTCTTAAATACGGAACGGCTTTACCCCGCCAGGGGTACTGATGACTGGGGGCGTGTAGTTTCCGAAGCTAGAGCAAAGTTGCGGGGAACCCTGGACTACCGGATTCCCATCGCCATGACAGATATTCCCGTCCCCTTCGGGGGGATAACAGGGTTCGGCCTCTCCCTGTTTGCCCAGAGCGCCCTCTATGTCACCCAGGAAGCACTGCTCTGGGAAGAGACGGTCTATGCCGGAGCTGAATTTACCACCGAGTTTTCCCTCAGCGGACTGGGCTCCATAAGACCCTCTGTAGGTATTACAGTGAATACCTTCACAGGAGACTATGCTCCCTTTATTAATTTGACGCTGTCTGGACTGATAACAGGCTTCGACGAACAAGAAAATCAATTAGGTGTTTCCTACTGACCAATTGAGTGTATAATGGTTAAGTAGCTGATTTTTAGGAGGAATACATTATGAAGGCTTATGTAGATCCCGATCTCTGTACTGGATGTGAACTCTGTGTCGACATTTGTCCTGAAGTTTTTTCTATGAACGGGGACATTGCCATAGCAGTTAAGGATGCCGTTCCTGCAGAAGCTGAAGAGGCTGCTCAGGATGCAGGTGATCAGTGTCCTGTAGGAGCTATAATTGTGGAGTAGCCACTACGGTTTCAGTTCCTGTTCAGCAGCCCGTAACTCTGGGCAAACCTTGCAAGTCCGAGGGGGCTGCTGAATCCTGTTTTCTTTCTAATATGCTTGCGATGAGTTTCAACTGTACTTGAGGTGATACTCAATTCAAATGCTATTTCTTTGGTATTCAATCCCTGCACCATCAGGCTAATAACATCACGTTCTCTGGGTGTAATAGAGGAGGGACAGTAGTGTGGTCCTGAGTCCATACAGAACTCCGGGATTTGTCGAGCAATCACCCGTCTTCCCCGCAGAGCCTCCCTAATCCAGACTAGAATTTCACTGCAGCTTAGGTGTTTTGAGATATACCCGATCCTTTTATCCTTCGGAATTGTGGAAACATCATCTCCAGACATCAATAGTATCTTCACTTTAGGATTGAGCTGCAGAGTTCCTTGTGCCACATCACTTCCCCCATAAGGAGGAAGATATGTATCGATTAATAGCAAATCAATGGACCATACCTGTTCTTGAACTTTCTCCAACAGCTCACTACAATTATGAACTGTGTTAAGAACAGAAATTCCCGACTGCTCCAAATAACTTGATAGCAGCTCACCAAAGAGCACTTCGCGCGTTGCCAGTATTACCTTGATGTTCATAGCACTGCCTCCGTTTTGGTTTTCCCGCATCAGTGTACTTGCATATATAACAGAGTAGAACCGTCTTAAAGATCCAGTTACACAGTGTTTCAGGATGACCCCGGGTACCACCTGACAGCAATTCCCGGCTCTACTGTTCCATAGGAGGGAAAGTGTTCCTGCAGCTGTGTCAGCTCCTCTTGATACCGACGAAAGGGATCCCTGAACACAATATAGGGAGTAATTCGCCAGCGGGAGGCAATAGTAAAGACATACCCCAGGGAAAGTTCTTGCATCCAGAGATGCTCAAGATCAGGAGTATGAAGCATGATATGGTGAAGAATCGTCGTACCAATCCATATATTCCCTCCTCCGGGATATACTGACCCATGAGCTGATGATTCCACCATCCATGCAGAAGACTGCTGGTCGTAGGTATACATCACCGGAACAGAAAGGGTAAACCACCGGTTAATGTCCAGAGAACATATCCCGCCGATCTGGTACTGCCTCATAAGAATTCCGTCTATATCCTGACTTACAAGCCCCAGAGAGACTGGACCTGGCATTTCCTCAGGGAATACCGAAAAAACGGCAGCAGCACAAAAGATGAGTGCTATCATTCTTTTCATCTTCGGCCTCCTTCTGCCCTAATGTACATCCTCAATGAGAGGTTAGCTATTCCCCAATATTGGAGGGAATAGGTTTTTTTAATGACACGTTTTTCTCCTTGATATAAAAAAGGATTTGGTATGAAAGGGAAGGAATTCATTACGGCGGTCATACTCATTTCAGCTGTCAATCTATTTTTCTCGGTATACCTCAAGCCGAGAACCGTAGAGTCGGATCCTACCAGTCTCTACTCCACGTATGGGGGAAGCCATACCTATGACACCTATACCTGTTTATAGCTATCTTTCACTGCCTGTTCCATGGCTGCAAGCTCTTCATCTGTCAGAAAGTCAAAATATGCAGCTCTCTTTCTTGCAGAAAGGGTGCCATTGCTCTGCAGACATAACCGGATGAACAGATCGATGAGACGGTCAGGCAAATCAATAATATCCTGAATCGCCTTTTTAGTAGTGTCATAGCTGGCCAAAAAGCTGAGTTCTTCTACAAGCTCTTCTTCAATCGTTTTAAGAATAAACTCGGACAAGGCTTCTGCCTGGGCTGTCATATCCATATAGGAATACCAGCTTGAGGTTTCATGCTCGACAGTCATTCGCCCCATTTCATCCAACCGATAATCGATAACCTGTAGCAAAGGCCGAGAGAAAGCTTCCAACGATCTATCATAATCCTCTGGATGCTTCAGCATGACAACTGAAACGGGAAACATGAGTCCGCGTGGCAACATCTTCTGCAAAGAAAGGATGTTATGTATTAAAAATCGATGAATTCGTCCGTTTCCATCCTCAAACGGGTGCAGAAACACAAACCCATAGGCTATCACCGCGGCGTGGACAACAGGTGAGATCCCACCTGTTTTCATACTGGTATGTGAAGCGAGCAACCCTGTCATCAGACTCGGCAGATCTTCAGGTCTTGGGCAGATATAATGGATGAGCTCTTTCTGATACGTAACCGTCTGACCAACATAGTTTTGACTCACCCGATAGTCTCTATCAGCAAATCGCGGGTCAACAATACGGTTCTGCAGCTCAATCAGCCTGCCCTTTTCACAAAAGTCCTCTTGTTCTGCAAGCTCCAGGGATGCAATGAATTTCTCTGTCCGGGAAGCATTGCTTTTTATATGTTCAATTTCAAAGGAAGATTTTGTCTCTTTCTTGTAGAGGTAACTCAGTGCCCGGCGAAGCAGCTGTGGGGGATAGGAAGCAACAATTTCCTCACACCTCTGCTGCAAGGCTGTGGTATTCAGTTTTGAAAGCCTCTCGGTTCTCCTGACGACAGGACAAAAGGATCGGGGGCCAAGAAGATTGTTCACAATGCGTTGGCGCGAAGATCTTTCTCCGTTCCGGACGGTATAATAATCTTTAGCTTCCAAGGCATCGACATAGTTGCCGGTGGTCATATCGTTGACAGGCAGCTGCTTTTCGGTCAGAAACTCATAGAAAAACCAAATCCTTCGAGCATATTTCCCAGTTGGTTTTGATCTTATATACTCGGCGAGTGCCTCAGGAGATACCTTTTCGAAGATTTTTGCCAGCAATGCCAGATTCACCCCATCATATTTCAGCGCAAACTCTAGGTGGTCGCCGACCGTTTCTCCGGGCCAATATTGGGATCTGAACACTTCATCAACAAAACTCCCCTGTATCTTTGAGGAGTGTGTACCTTTGGTGGAAACCATCGATCGGTGCCAATTTGGTATGCCTACGATCGCGAGTTTTTCAAGAAGATATGCATACCCCGCCGGTCGTTGTTCAGAAACATGTATTCCCATAGACAAACCTCATAAAAGTAGTGTTGTAGTGCAAATATAATTATATTTCCCAGTTATGTCAACAAATTATATTACTATTGAGGATGCTCGTGAAATTATAGTTCTTATAACTAGCAAGGCGACTATTCATTGCAGATTGTCTGTAAAAGTACATATGTTTTTGTAAAAACGATTATATTTCTGCACATAAGCTCAAAAAGTAGTATATACTCTCTTTTCATTGGAACATATTGATTGGTTCGTATCCCTTTTGATAACAGTGTATAACAAGTCCGGGCGGAGAGGTATTATAACCCAAAGAAAAACATGGGGAGGCATAAAGGTTGCAAAGCAGCTGTTGGACCAAGTGTGCAGGCTGGAATCGGTACTCTGGATGCCATGCTCTCAAGGCTGAACTGTTGGCCCTGATACCAGCTGATGCCGTCAGTCCTGACAGTCAAGTCTATCATTCAGTCTTCTCATTACACCAGCTCTATACTCAGCCTAGGCGCTTCATGAAACATTACAACCGCATCACGCACAGTTTCTCCCTGTGGTAAACTTTATCTGTAGTCAATTAGACCCAGTTGTGCTGAAATATCTATCCACTCTCTACGATCCATAGATTCCCCCAGTGCAATCCCGGCCATTGTGGCCTGAACCCCCTCTATCATCTGCTGCCGCTCATTCTCTCGTGATAACATGCTCAGATGAAGCCCTGCAGCCAGGGGCGCATCCCCTCCCCCGTGAAGGTCATTAAAACTCCATGACAACAGCTTTTCATGTTCCATGGAGCAGGTCCTGTAGCGCAGGGTCCCGCTGTAGAGTTCCGCCTCAATCCATCCGGTCAGGCAATGCAGTGATAACCGGCGAAGAGGCACAGTACTGCCCGCGGAAGCCTGGAGCACACCGGAAATCCCTGAGCTGCAGCGGATGAGTGCCGAGAAATGGTCCTCAACAAGGTCAGGTTCATCGAAACATGGATGGGGCAGGTCGAGATTGCCCTTTTCTTCCCACTGGATATCTTTCAGGATCGGCAGTGCTTCCCGGTTTTTTCCAATATATATCTTTCTGCCCCCCAAAGCGGTAACAGCACAGACCGGAGAGCCGGTCATCCACTGGATCAGGTCAAGATCATGAACGCACTTCTCCAGTGCATAACTTCCAGCAATACTCCTGTCTCTTCTCCAACCCCGCATCATGTATGCACCGTGTTCATAGCTGATATGCTCGCAGGCCTGGAAGGATACTACCGGCCCGAAATCAAGCTCACTGAGCAGTCGATGCATTCGCTGATACAGGGGGCTCCAGCGAAGCACGAACCCTGTCACCAGTTTACTCCCGGTTTCCTCTTGAACTCGCATGAGCTCAAGGCATTCATCCATGGTCACCGCCAGTGGTTTTTCAAGAAACACCTGTTTTCCTGCAGTCAAGGAAGCCGCTGCCTGCTTAGCATGGTGAGCATTCGGGGAACCGATGAGGACCCAGTCTAAGGATTTGTTTTCTACGAGCTGCTTCCAGGAATCAGCTTGTCTCGGACGCATAGATTGCCCAAGTTCCTGAACGAACCGTTCAACCTGGCCTGGCTGGGGATCATAGACCATTTTAAGAGAGATGTCCCCGAAACCAACAAGTTCCCTGGCGAGACTGCGCATCCGCTGGCCGCACCCGATTACCCCGATACGAATCATGACTCCTCCCGATATGCCAGCATGACAAAGAATCCCACCAGGGCAACTGCTGCACCGACCAGGGGGGTAAGTCTGACTCCCAGGGGTTGGGCGATATCACGACCGAAGACGGTGTAGAACCCAGCGATAACAGCTCCGGAGAGACCCAGGTTGAGTTTCATAAAAAAACCCTGTACCCCGAAGAACATCGCCTCTCGGTGCTCCCCGCTGGTGTGTGCATCCCGCTGGCTGATTTCCGAAAGCATCACATTGGGGATAATGATCACTACGGCAACTGAAAATGCTGAAACAATACCGGCAAAGAGCATCCACCCTTTGGCAGGAATCGGCGTGATGCCTGTAAGTGCAAAGAGCACTCCGGAAAGCACGAACCCCAGCAGAGCTGTCAGCATAAGCCGTTTCTTCCCTACCCGGGGAGCCAGATACGCAGCAAGGGGGAAACAGAGGGCTGCTGTGCCGATCACAATAATAAACAGCAGGGATGCAAATGCTTCACCGCCCTCTGCCAGGATAATTGCCATAGAGACACTGGTTGAACGGAGAATATTAAAGTAGAACCAGAGCGCCATATACCCGATGAGGTAGATCAGGAAATTTCTGTTTGATACAGTCCGTATAAATGATTCCTTCAGGGCAATGGTCGACGGATGTGATCTGCAGTAGCGCTTCTCATCAACTGCAAAAACCGCTGCAAAACAGAGCAGCAGTCCCGGAACAGCCATGAGAAGGATCCCCATCTGGTAAGCCCCTACCATCGTTCTGCTGCCCATGAGGTTTGATATCAGCAGGGGACCGAGGATCATCACCAGGGCACTGCCCCCCAGGGTCCAGTAACCCTGGGCAGTGGTCATACCCAAACGCTCACGCTCGTTCCTTCCAAGCTCCGGTATCAAGGAAAGATAGGGTCCTACATAGACGGTAAAGCTGAAAAAATAGAGTCCAAAGATAGTCGCCAGGTAGACCGTGTTGATCCAGGATGTTTCCGCGACAGGGGGAAAGAATGCCGCTCCCACCGAAACCGCAAGGGGAACAGCTCCGAGAGCAAGGAATAACCGTCTCCGGCCGAAGGGGGACCTGCACCGGTCAGACCACGAAGCCACCAGAGGATCAGCAACCGCATCAATCACCCGGCCGAAAAGCATGATCCCCCCCAGTGCAGTAAGCCCGAACACGAAGGAGGTGTCCGGTACAAACTGTATCATGCCTGCTGTTACCCGCTCTGCCGGCGGCAAAAGGAATATGACATAGTAGGTCAGCAGCAGCGAATCCAGGATTGTCCATCCTGCAGCGGACATATTGTAGAGAAACCGTCTACCCCGTGGAATTCCTTCCATACCAGGTTACCTCCCTATATGAACAATCAGCTGGTGCTCCCTTCTCGGATCGGGAGCTATCGCTATGGGGGTTCGCTCACCCCTCTTCCATGCAGTAGAACATCCACTGTTATGCAGCAGGGGATGGGTTGTGACATCCATTGGATTCAATGCCGTCATAATAGAACTGCGCCCCTGGATAAGTGAACCTATACCGGATGAAAGCCATTCATCCCGCTGAAGTACCCGGTACCCCTTCCGCTTGAGGGAGCGGTTCCAGTCCACACTGTTTGCCGAGGGCTGGAGGATCAGCTCCGTACCCGCCTGGTCGAGCCGACCCACTACATCTTCGAAGAAACCATCCAGGCAGATCGCTATCCCAACTGATGCAAAGGGTGTATGAAAGGGATCAAGATCCTGGTGTGTGCTTCCTGAAGAAACGCCGAGATGCCCTTCTATGGGGGTGAGGTGAATCTTCCGCCGTAATCCCAGTACAGCACCCTCGGGACTGATCAGGCAGGAGGTATTGTATATCCTTCGATCTGCATTGTCCCGAATGAAGCTGCTGCCGGGACAGATATATATACCCCGCCGTCGTGCAGCTTCCTGGAATGGCTCAAGCCATGACTCAGGGCCCTGCTGATCTGCAAGTACAGCCGCACCGTTTTTGCGCAGGAATCCTCCCAGAAGTACAGGGGTCAGAGTGAGGGTATGCAGCAGCTGGGCTGCCCTGCCGGTGGGAAAAATTCCGAGCAGCCGGGTCATCTGGAGCCAGAGACCGGTCAGTTCGGGAAAGACAACGAGCACGACTCCCGGAGAGCTGCAGGCTGTTTCAATACGTTCAATAACAGCTCGACGGAACGAATCCCTGTCTGTGATGTCCCGGGAAGAGAGGGACCACTGGATTACTGCCGCTGCGGGGAATGGGCATGAGCTCATGCTTTATCACCTGTCAGGTATCCCAGCCAAGGGCGTGCTTAAAATCAGGAAACTTTTTATCCATGCCGAATACGGCAAAGTGCCCTTCACGTTTTTTTGTGCCCGAAACGATCAATCCGCTGCTGCTGGTGAGCACCTGGCCCAGTCCTACCGCTTCGATATCCTGAAGCTTCAGCTTGAAGGTCTCCTTGATCAGAAACCCCTTTGGATGCTCCTGCTTCACAAAGAACCGCAGGGCTTGGTCAGTCACCACCAGACGGCCCCGTTCACTGTCTGCCCGGTTCTTCGGCAGTCCTGCATCAGCCAGAGAACGCAGCCTGGTGGCAAAGGCACTGAACTTGACCTGCTCTCCCTCGAGAAGCTCATCAAGCTGTTTCACACTGATTCCGTAGACCATCATATAGTTCACTCCCACCAGGGCGAACATCGCCAGGAAACCGAGCACTATCAGCCATTCAGGACCTCCGGCCATGGCAACAAGTACCACAGCCGCAAAGGATACGAGCAGTAACATTCGAACCAACCGTTTCATAGAACCAATTGTATCAGAAAAAACATCTTGCAACGAGTCCTTTTCTTGGTTATGTTATTTCCTATGAACCTACCTATTTATCCCGAATGGACGAAGCTGGAACTGAACCACCAAAGAGACATTAAATCACTGCTGAAGACGCTGTCTGACGGCATCTCGGAGTATACCTTTGCGGGGCTTTTCCTCTTCAGAAACAACTACACATACCGCATTTCCCTTACCCCCTCCTTCTGTGAAGAACGTAAGGGACAGCTCATGGTATCCGGAACCCAGCGCAACAGCGAGGGAGAAGAAGAAACCTTCGTCATGCTTCCCCAGGGTTTTCCGGGCATCAGGCTGGTGGATGAACTGCTTGAACAGTTCTGCGGCATTAAGAACCTGAGTGAACATGAAGCTGAAACTCATCGTATTGAAATTGAGCGAAGGGGTTACTGCGTACTGCAGGATAGAGATAATTTCGACTACATATATACCAGGAAAGACCTGGCTGAGCTGTCGGGTAAGAAATTCCACAAGAAACGGAATCTGGTCAACGGCTTCGTAAACAACTATAGCTACGAGGAGAAACGTATAACCGGCAGCAACCGGTGTGACCTCTATACCATTCTTGAGGTATGGAAATCCGAGCGGGAAGATCCGGCAGATTATGCATCCGCGAAGGAGGCCATAGACCTTATTGAAGAACTCAACCTGAGAGGGTGCATCACCTATGTTGACGGAAAACCGAGTGCCTTCTCCATGGGAGAAGTGTTTAACCAAGGCAGCATGTTTGCCCTCCATTTCGAAAAAGCAATCGGCTCATACCGGGGCATCTACCAGTTTATAAACCAATCCTTTGCCTCCATGATGGATGAGTCAATCCTGTACATCAACCGGGAGCAGGATCTGGGAGATCAGGGCCTCAGGCAGGCAAAGATGAGCTATCGACCGACCGGGTTTGTTAAGAAATACCGGATCTGCTCATCGTCCTTCTCTCCCTGCGAGGAGCTTGAAGAGCTCACTTGAAACCAAGGGGTGAGTTCAGCGGGAGAATCTTTTTTTCCTCCTCCCCGTGAAGAATATCCCTGAGGACAAACACATCCAGGACTCCTTCTTCAAAAAGGGCTGCTGAGACATGGGCATTCTTCGGCCTCTCAAGCCGGTCATTCCAGTTCGCAGGCCCGATAGCCAGCCATGCTTCCAAGTCAGCAGGTACATTAAAGATAAAAATGTCGTCAAACCGCCGGTACTCAACACCCGGGAAACCCCACCAGCCCCGGGTGCCGTCATATCCGCGTTTAGATCCCTTATCATCCTCCAGATAGGCCCACTCGAAGTGCTCCACGATGATTCTGTGCTTATTGTCTTCAATAATCTGAACACGCTCCTGCTCAAGCAGGGCAGCCAGGGTCTCCCTGCTGGGATGATACTGGCGGGTCGGATGAAGGACAAATACTCGGTCCTCCGGCCGGTAGGTGTAGCTGAGCCAGTCAAGACGGTAGGAACCATCCTGTCTATACAGCGGAAGCAGTACCGCATCATCACTGCTCATATTGTCCTGCTGATTGCGATTCCAGTTGTTTCCCGCCGTCAGCAGGATCCGGTCCTGGTCAACCAAGTTGATATACCCGTAGACTACCATTGAGTGGTGGGTCCTACTGCTGAGGTATCCCAGAACAACCGGTCTCCCCTCTTGCAAGGAGGCTATAATCTCTTCGCGCTGAAAAGAGAGATCCTCCGGCTCATGATCCAGTTCAGGAGAAACTTCCCGGGTGGAGAAAATATGGTAGACGATGTCATTCTGAAGTATATGGATCAAGGAGAGCACTTCCGGATCCCGCTCATCCAATTCATAGGCAGAGGCGTAATTACCGGAGATACTCCCGGGATAGTCCTGATAGTACAGTCCCAGGGAAGAAAACCCGTAGCACCTGCCGATATTTCCCCTGAACAGACGATACATGAGGCTCACCAGAAGGTAGGTCTCTTCATCGGATAGGGTTCCGAATCGGCTCTCCGCCCAGTCAAGCAGATACGTCGACACCGCCCCGGCGGTATCCCTGAACCGGTTATCATTGGCAAAGGAAAGATTATCCCTTCCCCACTGGTAGTCAGCAAAGGCCGTCTCAATGCTCCGACGAAGTATTCCTGCCTCAGTATGAAGATATATATCCATAGTGTGAAGCCTCCCGAATGAGCGGAAGGGGATCCCCCGATAGAGCGGCTGATCCTCCTCGAGATCATGGGGATTAACAGAGAGGTCAATAACGCCGTTGGAGCCGAAATCAAACTCAGCCCGCTGAACATATCCATTGGAATCCTTGAGTGAGAGTTCCAGCAGCAGCGGAGTGCCCCCGGGACTGGCAGCCTCCAGCAGGACCGAGGCATCAACCTCAGCAAGAAATGAGAGATCGTTGGCAGTGGGTACTGACATGCCGGCAAGCAGCATCATCAAAAACAGAAATATCCCTTTCATGGTGGTTGAAAAGATATACAAAACGCCTGGGGAATTCCAGCCCGGCCGATGCTGTTCAGGAAAGGTTTTTCTAGTAATACACCTGCTGGAGGAATATATGTTCCATGAAGAACAGCAGGATAAAGGACAAGACAGCCGCAGCAGCGGGGGTGGCCGCCCATCCCACAACTATATTCCGGAGCAGTCGTATATTGATATTCCTTCCGCCCTTTGCCAGACTTATTCCCAGTACCGCACCGACGCACCCTTGGGACTGTGATACCGGCACCAGGGGCAGGGCAGGCAGTCCCCGCTGGACCAGCCAGTCATGGAGTCCCTGGGAGGCAAAAAGAAATAGCACCAGGGCGGTAGAGAGAATCACGATAAAGGCGGTAATCGGCGAGAGTTCAAAGAGCTCTTTGCCTACCGTCATCATCACCCGCTTGGAAAAAGTAAACACCCCGGCGGCGATGGCAATACCACCTAGGAGAAACAGCAGCTGGAACCCGGGAATCCATATACCGAACAGGTAGGTTCCTTCCACCGGGAAGGATGAGACAAAGACACCCATGACATTGGCAATATTGTTCTTGCCGAGACTGTACGCACCAAAGGCTCCGGCTACAACTAAGGCAATTCTGGTATACCGGTCAATCCAGATGAGGTGTATTGACGTATGCTCAATTACTCGTCGGATGATAAGATAAAGAGGAACAGCACAAAGCGCAGCCAGCAGCGGACCCGCCACCCAGGTCAAGGCAATCCTGCTGAGCACGCTCATGTCAGTCGGGTTTCCGGAATAGAGATTCCAGCCGACTATTGATCCCACTATCGCCTGGGTGGTTGATACAGGCAGACCGAACCGGGTCATCCACATGACCGTAAACCCTGCGGCAAAGGAGACCACAAAGGATCCCGGCAGGGCATTGACTGTACCGAGAGCTCCCAGTCCCTCAGTAGTGCCTATTCCGCCGAAAACCGCACCAAGAAGCACAAATATACTGATTACACATGCGGCGGTCCTGAATCGGACCATCCTGGTACCCACGGCGGTTCCGAAAATATTCGCCGCATCGTTTGCCCCAAGAGACCATCCCATAAACAGGCCGCTTGATAAGAAGATCAGAGCCTCCAACCCCATAATGAACGTACCCCTTTTTCGGAACTATATCTTCCGCTTGACCGTATAGATCAGCAGGTTCTTAGCAATATCCTCAGAAATATCAGAGAGCAGGGCAATACGTTCTGTAAAGAACCGCAGTTGCATCTTCCTGCTGAGATCAGGAATCTCTTGTGATGAAAAGACACACCGCTTGATCGATACCTCCAGGCGGTCAGCCTCCTTTTCATAGAAAATCACCTTATCAACCTCTCCCTCTACGGATTTCATCTGGCTGAAGAACGCCCTCACCGCCTTTACCAGGGCCTGTGCTGCCTTTGAGGAAGCCTGGGTAAGACGCAGCACATCCTCAATGATGCACTGCGGAATTTCCGGCTGTTCTATGGAAAGCTCCACCAGCAGATCCTTTGCTTCATCGATAACATCATCCAGATCATCCATGAGCCTGTACACGTCCGCCCTGGTGTCGGGGATCAGCATAAAGGCATAGAGCTCATACTTCACCGCCCGCAGTACTTCATCAGCACGTCGCTCGGTATCTGCTACGACCCCGCAGCGGCGCTCGAACTCCTCCATGTGCCCCTGCAGGTAATCCACCATTGCCTCCTCCATATGGAGGGCAGATTCTGCGACATAGCCCAGGTATCCGTTAATGTGATTCAGCAGCTCCCTGCTTCGATTCTTGAACAGTTCCATCCTCTTCATCTCCGTTTACCCAACATGTTCCTTCATGATATCATGGAACGACCATTTTATACATAAAGGAGGTGTTTCCAGTTGCTGAACCTGCAGAGCTATCTTGCTTCACTTACTCACCGTCCTCCCGCTCACCTGGTGATCTGCAATGATTCAGCGGATCTGGACTCGGTTGTGTGTGCTGCGGTATGGTCCTGGGCTGTATCTGCAAACGGCCACGGCAGGGTCCTCCCGGTCATCCCTGTACCAAGATCGGAACTCCAGCTGAGGAGGGAGGTCATCGGCCATCTGGACCGCTGCGGCATTGATCCCTCTGGACTGCTTTTCTCCGACTCCCCCGCCCTGGAACCCCTGCTCGACCATCAAAAGAGTACCTGCACCCTGGTGGACCATAACGGTATTCCCGCTGTCGGGCAAGGCAACTGTCAGGTTACCGAAATCATCGATCATCACCGGGATGAGGGATTTCATCCGGATTCCCGACGGACCATCGAGCCTGTCGGTTCCACAGCAACTCTTCTATCAAGGATTATAAGCAGTACTAGTCCGGAACTGCTTGACCGGACTGCGTCCTTACTGCTGCTGGGTCCAATTCTGCTTGATACGGCAGGTCTTGGAGGAAGCGGGGGAAGAACGACCGAAGAGGATATAAGGCAGGCGTCCTTGCTTGCTAAGATAAGCGGGAGCGATGTTTCCGCACTTTACGAACAGCTCAGCACAGAATTATATGACTACAGCTTTCTATCAACAGAGCAGCGGCTGGAGCGGGACCAAAAATCCTATACTTTGGGGACCTTTCGCTGGACAATCTGTTCAGTTGGTATATCCCTCCGCAGCTGGCTCAGGGAAGAGCCGGATCTTCCTGCACTGATGGAGAAGTATCGAAGCAGGACATCTGCTGATCTCCTGGCCGTCATGTGCAGGTATGAGCACCGGGGCTTCCACCGTGAACTGGTGCTTCTGGGTCCCCATGAGCAAGGATTAGTTGAATTCCTGAACTGCAGGGGCGGATTCGGCCTTGAAAAGCTAGGCGGTCCCGGCCAGGGCTGTTACTTACAGAAGAACACCCGATGTTCCCGCAAGGAACTGGCTCCGCTCATCAGGCACTACGTTTCGGCCCTCTCTGATTCGTCCTGCTGAGCTTCCCGGTCAAGCCGGGCATCCTCCAGGGCAAACATGCCCATCATCAACTCAGCTCCCATCATGTCAGGACTCTTCATTCCCTCAAGGGAGGAGAGAAAATCCTTGAGGCCAAGCAGTTCCTCCATCATCAGCAATCTTACAAACTGCTCTTCATCCCGCCTTGTGGTTATGACCAGATTCACTCCATCCTGGTGAACAGAGACAGCGCTCCCCTCCCGGCGCAGGGTATAGAATCTTCTGTGGTTGTCCGGCTGGTGCACGTAGTATCCCTCTGCACGGAATGCACTGAGCGCCTCCCTCAGCATGAACAATGCAGTTCGTTCCGCAGGAAAATCCAGTTCAATGGTGACCGAATCCTCCCCGTCCCCGGGCAGTTTCCGGGTATATCCGGAACCGCCCCGACTGAAGAAAAAAATCAGCGTTGGCGGAGCCACTACCGAAGCCAGCAGCATGGTAATCACCGCAACCCCGAAGAGGTCCTGGCCGATAGCGCCGCTGGAAAGCCCGACACCGGCAATAATCAAGGTCACCTCTCCCCGGGGCAGCATGCCTGATCCGATTCTCAGTGCTCCCCTCAGGTTGAACCCAACCAGCAATGCAGGGAGACCGGAACCTACCACCTTCCCGAACATGGCGAGCAGTGCAAAGACCAGTCCGAATACCCATACCTGGGTAAGGGCTGCAAAATTCACCATCATACCCATGACGCAAAAAAAGACCGGTACTAGGAACTCATACAATCCCTGAACCCGTTCATGGATTTCATGGGAGACATCTGTCTGGGAGAAGGCAAGACCGGTTATATATGCCCCGATAATCATGGCCAGCCCTGAAAGCTCTGCCAGTCCGGCCAGCAGCAAGGCCAGCCCCAGGGACACCGCAGCAGTCATGCTGACAGACTGGAATCGTTTCATCCCCCGGGTAATGCGGGGGGCCAGGAAGATACCAACTGCGGTGCATACAATCCAGAACCCGAAGGCCTTAGCCGCCACCACACCAATCTCGCCCCAGGGGATCGATCCTCCTGTGCCGGCAACTCCGGCTAGACCGGCTGCCACCGCCAGGATTACAATGCTCAGCACGTCATCAAGTACGGCAGCAGAGAGAATAGTCACCCCTTCCGGAGAAGAGAGCTTTCGCTGATCACTGAGGATACGTGCGGTGATACCGACTGAAGTTGCCGTAGAGACAACACCCAGGAAGAGAGCTGCGGGATCAAATATTGTATGCACATTGGGAAGCAGCAGGACTGTAATGCTGCTTCCTAAGATGAAGGGCAATATGACGCCGCCCAATCCGACGGCGGTACCCTTGCCGGAGAATCTCAGGAAGGTCTTCACATCGGTCTCGAGACCGGAGAGAAAGAGCAGGATCACCGAACCGAGCACTGCAATACCGTAGAGTTCGGGAGTAACGGGTATCTGCCCGTCCTGCAGGGGAAACAGCGGTCCATGGAGCAGGGGAATCGCAATCCCCCCCAGTAGGTAGGGACCGATCACCATGCCCGACACCATCTCCCCAAGCACCTCCGGCTGCTTCAGTTTCTTTGCAGCAATCCATCCGAACAGTCGGGTCGCCAGGATGATGAATGCCAACTGCAGGATCAAAAGGGTCATTCGATGGGTCACGGAACTTGCTCCTACGCCCCAAAGAGCTCAAGCAGCTCTCCCGGGTCGGTTACCTTCATGATGGCGCTGCGCACTGGCGGGGACTTAAGTACCATGCTGATCTCCGCAAGAAACTGCACATGAGGGCCGGTTCGGTTTTCCGGAGAAAGGGTCATGACAAAAATAGTGCTGGGAACTCCGTCGAGGGATTCAAAGTCCATGCCCTCCCGGTGGACCCCTATACAGGCTACAAGCCCAGTAACTGCCTTCGTTTTGGCATGGGGTATAGCCACCCCATGCTGTATGCCGGTGGACATCTTAGCCTCCCGGTCAAGCAGATCCTTCAGTGCGGTGCTGCGGTCTGCAACCTTCCCCGTATTCATCAAGATATCCAGCAGCTCCTCGATGATCTCCCGCTTGGTGCTGCCCTGGAGGTCAGTGGTAACTACCTCTTTATTAAGAACTTGCTTCAGCTTCATTCCTGCTCCCCAATGTACATATACTGCAGGGACAGTGTATCACTTTCATATGTCAAGTGGCAAGTGAGACTGGGTATACTCCAGACTGTGAATGTCCAGAAGCAGGGGTTTTCCGGAAACCGCAGCAGCTTCACCGGCAAGAAGACGGATATCCCTAAACACCTGGGAGGATGACGAAAACAGCAGCTTCTGGATCAGCGAAGGCTTCCTCTTCGGATAGACCTTCACCTTATAGCTTCCTCCCCCAGCTTCGCTCATGGCCAGTTCCAATGCCCGGGATAAGGTGCCGATCTCGTCTATGAGTCCCTGGTCTAATGCATCCCTCCCGCACCACACTCTTCCCCGGGCAACCTCTTCTACCTGGTTTTCGGACATAGATCGTGCTGCTGCGGTCCTTCGGACAAAGGTCCGATACACCTGGCGTATGGAAGTTTCAATATCGCTCACCTCAGCTTCATTCATATCACGCAGCACACTGCCCTCATCGGAGAAATCGCCCTTTTTAATCATATCTACAGTGATGCCCCGGGATTGGAGAAACCTGTGGATGGTGAAGAACAGTCCAACCACCCCGATTGATCCGGTAACAGTGGTTTCTCCTGCCAGCACGCTCCGTCCTGCATGGGCAATCCAGTATCCGCCGCTTGCGGCTACAGGTCCCATGGATATCACAAGGGGCTTCTTCCTTGCCAGCATCTCTAAGGCCTTGAGGATATTCTCATGCGCAATTGCTGAACCACCTCCCGAGTTTATCCGTAGCACTACAGCCTTGATCCGTGAACGCCCGGCCAGTTCGCTGATGGTCTTCACGAGAGGTTCGTCCCCAAGCACCTGTCCGAGCAGAGGGCTGTTTCTGTCCTTACCATCCATAACAGCTCCCTCAAGAAAAAGCAGGGCCACACTTCGGCCCCTCCAGTTCCAGCCCCATGTTCCCCGCGGTTTCGGCAGGGGCCTCTTTCCCAGCTTCTCTCCCTTCCAGTAGGAACAAAGCTCCCCGAAGGTTGTTATTCTCTCAATGACCTCCCGCTGTACCGCCTGTTCCGCGGTTAACTGCACTCCCGACAGCAGTTCATCAATCAGCTCCTGGGAGAAGCCTTTCCCTGCAGCGGTTCGTTGTGCAATATGATCTACACTGCAGCGCAGCAGCGTCTCCCACTGCTCCCGATCATATTGGTCAAACTGTTCTTCGGTGAAGGGGGCTCCGGCACTCTTATACTCTCCCTGACGAATAACCTTCACGCCGATGCCCTGTGAAGCGAATGCTTTTGTGAAGAACAGACCCGACTTGGCTGCTCCCCGAAAGGTAACTGTACCAAGGTAGTTAATACAGCGGCAGCTGCACTGTGATGAAAGATAGCAGTCGATCATGCGATAGGAATCAGCGTAGTACCAGAGTTCTCCCCCCCTCTGGGCGAGCCGTCCCAGCTGGTAATACAGTTCCTCCATTGCCCCGAAGGGGGGAAGATGAAAATCTGCCCTCCGGTATACGACTAGGACAGGAAGTTTTCGTCTCTTCAGCAGCCGATCAACCTGTTCAATAAACCTGTCAAGCCGAAATTCCCGGTGTTCACCGGAGGAGGGAAGTTTGGGGAGCCGGCTTCCGGTTTCCCGGTAGGCTCCGGACAACGAAATGACGGTATACTTCATACATCATTGTACCATGGGATATTCTACTTGAAAAATATATTGCCCTCACCTATGATAATCGTATAAAGGAGCTGCCCATGAAAGGACTTATCATCGCCGCCGGATATGGAACCCGATTTCTTCCTGTAACAAAAACTGTGCCCAAGGAGATGCTTCCCCTGATCGACACTCCAAGCATCTCCTTTGTCATTGACGAGTTTATCAGTGCGGGTATTGAGGACATTGTCATCGTCACCTCAAGGAGGAAAAAGAGCCTTGAGGACTTCTTTGACCGGGATGTCGAACTTGAGGGACTCTTTGAGAAAGAGGGAAACAGGGAAAAACTCATGCAGATCATCCCGCCGAAGGTCAGGGTATCCTTTATCCGGCAGCAGGAGATGCTGGGAACCGGGCACGCACTGCTCCAGGCACGCAGTCTTATGGGAGATGAGCCGTTCATCTGCGCATACCCCGATGATATCCACTTTGGAACTCCATCACTGTCAGCCCAACTCATAGAAGCCTACCAGCAGACCGGCTGTACGGTTCTTGCATCCCTCCATGATCCTCCCCAGCTGCAGCGCTACGGAGTGCTCGACCTGGCCGATGACGGCATCCATGTAGAGAATATCATTGAAAAACCCCCGAAGGGCAGCGAACCCAGCCGGGAGGCGAGCATCGGCCGATATCTCTACACCCCTGATATCTTCCCGCTCCTTGAAGAGGGCTGGCGGAGCCATGATACAGCGGAAGGAGAGTACTACCATATCTATGCACTGAAGCAGCTCATGGACAGGCGCAGGGTGGTTCACCGAAGGATTTCCGGTGAGCGCCTTGATATTGGATCTCCCCAGGGATATCTCAGGGCACTGCTGCGCTATGCCCTGGGCCGGAAAGATCTGGCTGATGTTGTCTACGAAGAGGCCGCACTGAACTCCCGGGCAATAGATTCATAGTGTCCGGCTTCCTGCTCATGTCCCCGTTTCCTGGCACCGCCTGCATAGATCAGGCATTTTCTTGCCAGTTCCCGGCAGGCCTCCTCCCGCTTCCCGGGACGCTCCTTAAGCCATCCAGTGTTCAGAAGATCCAGCAGTCCCTGGATCCTGAACACTTCAATCTGGCCGTACCGCTCCGACAGCTGATCCCCCCCGTAGCCTGCACGTTTTACCACTAAGGGCTGGTGGACATACCCCACCTCCTCCCTGGCGGTAAGGCGAAGCCAGAGCTCGTAATCCTCCGCCACCACCATATCCTCCCGGAATCCGTCCAGCAATTCATAGAGGTTTCGGCGGATTATTACTGTTGAAGGTCCGATGATGCACTTTTTCAGGGAATCAGAAAAGAGATATCCCTCTCTCCGGTGCCGCTGGGTCCGCTGGCTGATTACCTGCTCTCCGCGCAGCCATATTTCAGTGCAGTGAATACACTGAAGCTCCGGCCGGGTCATGCTCAGTTCCATCTGGTGCTGGAGCTTCTCCGGCAGCCAGAGATCATCAGAATCGAGAAAGGCAATCCAGTCTCCCCGGGCATGTTCAGCACCACGGTTTCGCACTGCACCGGGATATCCGTGATGTTCCAGAGGGATATACCTCAGACGGTGGTCACGGCAGTAGGGAATAACTGCTTCATCCAGACCGTCTGTCGATCCGTCATCTGCCAGGATGATTTCAAGATCACCCCAACTTTGTCCAAGAACCGATGAGACTGCCTGCAGCACAAGCTCACGACGATTGTATACCGGAATAATTACAGATACCATATGTAGGAGTATGCCATATAATCCTGAACAATTGAATCAACTGATAGACTGATCACCTCCTTGTTGTGCAAAAGGAGGAAATATATGAAGAAATACCAGATGCTTAGTCTCCCGGTTTTCTTGCTGGCACTTCTGCTAGTCAGCTTCGGCTGCCGGGACCAACTGCCCGACACGGTTCACCTGGTGCTCAATTTTACGTCTCCCCTTGGTGCTCCACGGACATCATCCGTTATGAGCACCTACGAACCGGAACCTGAGATTACGGAATACAGTCTCACTTGCTCAGGCCCCCGCAGCAGCTCCTTTACGCTGACCAGCTCATCGAGTTCCACCGAACTCAAGGAGATCTATGCAGGGGAGTGG
Source organism: Spirochaetia bacterium (assembly GCA_007116075.1). Classification (GTDB taxonomy): domain Bacteria; phylum Spirochaetota; class Spirochaetia; order PWKH01; family PWKH01; genus PWKH01. Next base: position 19,886 of record SKJE01000011.1, on the reverse strand, counting down.
ACATTCAGCGCCGAGGGACTCAATAGTGCAGGAACTGTTCTGATCTCCGGAGAGCGTACTGTCCACATAGACAAGCATACCGATTCTATTGCGCTTGAGCTTGAACCGGCCGAGGGTGACGGTACCCTGCAGTTATCGGTATCCTGGAATGACCAGGATATCAAGATCATGCAGGGAGAAGTTACCCTCCGGGAAGCGGGAAGTAATGATCAGCCCGATGTGAAAAACCTTACTATCGGGACAGCCGGAGGGATCTATACAGACACTATCGCTGCAGGAGACTATGTATTCCAGGTCGAACTGTTCGATGAAAACTATGATTCATGCGGTACAGCAGTATTTGAGGCAACTGTCTATCCAGGGACCACCCTCAATCTCAATATTCCCGATATCACCACCCACTTGACAGAAGTGAATCCAGATCTGCTGTTCATCGACACCACTCAGCGGGTTACCGGCTCTATAGCCGGTGACCCCTATATTATCTATGAACACATCCCTATTGAATTCACCTACCTGCTCGACGATCCCGACGGTACCGATATTGCATCCCTCACCCTTGAATGGTACCTCAACGGGCAGATCATCCGGAAGACTACCGGGGATGCCAGGGAGATTATCTCCCCGGATGCAGGAATTCACCGGATGGACGTGATTGCATATACCCCGCAGCAGGGCAGCATCGCTTCCGCATCGCTCTCCTTTGAGGCACTGGACTACGAACTTACAGAAGACCTTATGCTGATCCAGGTCATTGAGGATGGGCATGATCAGGCTATCCTGCGAAATGTCTCAGACTTCACGGTGACATCCCGGGGAGAAGTGATTACTGCATCAAAGTCCGGAGACCTGCTGCAGGTCTTTGTCCCCCGTCATGACGGCCTGCTGGAACTGCTCTATACCATTGAGGGTTCGTCGGGGGCTCCATTGCACGGTGTAAAGGCCGTTGATGCAGCCCCCGACGGATCCTTTATCTGCACCCTCTCAGAGTACGACCGGTCAGTCAATATATTCAGCTACTGCTATGACAGCGGGACATACCTCCACAGTGCCGTACGCTCCGGCAGCCCCGGCGCCGGCATGGAACCCTTTGACCTGCTATCGGATGTGGTCATATCCCCGAAGAGCTCACATATCTATGTAAGTGATCAGGGTAATGATGTGATCTACCATCTTATATGGGACGGGATCCGGCTCAATCTGGGGGGTGTCCAAGCATCAGCATTGAGCCCCGGCCTCTCCTCTCCGAGAAAAATGGCAATCAATCCTGCGGGAACCCACCTTGCATCAACTAATAGGAACAACAGCTCGCTGCAGCTCTTCTCAATCGATAGAGCAGGGGCTCTTGATCCCATCCAGTCCTTCAGCTACTCCACAGACGGGACTATGGGTATCAGCCAAGTAAATAATGCCCATTTCTACCACGACGGCACCCTTTTCACTACATCCAATAACTTCCTCTGCCGTTTCAGTTATGATCAACAGGAATTCCATTATGGCTACCGGATAAAACAGGATGATTTCGACTCCTGCCGCATGGCCGGACTCCGGAGCGTCGTGACGGATCCATGGAGGGAAAAGCTCTATGTCGGCAGCGTCACATCCCGGGGTATTACCGCATTCGACATCAATCCCGACGGCAGTGTGGAGTTTCTCTCTTTCACCCCCTGTGCACCGATCCACCAGCTTCATATCGATCCTGCCGGGAATTACCTGTACGCAATATCTGCTTCCCAGCACGCCCTGTTCGTCTTCGATATCCGTTAGTGGTCACCCAGGGCAGTATGCCCGAAATACCTGGACACCTTCCACATCACAGCAGAGGCTGTCACAAGATGCACCAGTGCGAGCACCCCGAAACCGGACCAGTCAGCCTGGGCACCTGATGGGTCACCTGCAAACTGGTATATTCTCAAGCTTACCGGATAGAGTTCCTCCCGCTGAAGCATCAGCAGCGGTACGAGGAAGGTATTGTACCCCCTCAGGAAAGCGAGCACCGCCGATACTGCAAGTACTGGTATTGAGAGCGGCAGGAGTATCCATCTGGCCCACTGGATGAGTCCGGCCCCCTCGAGTTCCGCCGCTTCCCGAAGTGAATCGGGATGACCCTCCAGATATGAACTGCTGATCATAAGTGCCGGGGCTACGGCTCCGGCAGCGCAGACAAGCATGACAGACATCCTGGTATCAATAAGAGCGAGGGGTGTGAACAGGAAAAACAGCGGAATGAGGGTATGAATTCCTCCCGAGGACTGGACCGTATGGGCAATGGCAACGGCCCGCTGGCGTGACTTCCTGGAGACCAGGGCCGCCAGGGTATACGCCGGAAGCAGCACCATAAGCAGCAGGAGGGAACTGCCCAGGGCTATGGTGAGGGAATTCCCGATACTCCGCCATACCTGTATGTCTGTGAGCACCCGCCGGTAGGCCTCTAGTGACGGATACGCAGGGAGCAGTGTCTGCACTGAAATGATACCTGCTCCGGATATGGTCAGTCGGAGCAGCATCAGCATCAGCAGAGCAGACAGACTGGCAAGCACCACTGCCATCAAACCCACCGCAGCGTGATGCCACCGTGCAAGTAGGGGCGGATGGTCAGATAGCAGTATGCCGGCAGCCAAGGATATGAGGGCTGCCGGGGCTAGACCTGCAAGGACACCCGACAGATAAACCACATACCCCAATACTGCAGTTTCCAGGACCACCAGGGGTAAAAAAAGTTTCGGGAATCTCAGGCTCACCAGGAAGCCGACTGCAAAAATCTGGACCCAGGAACCAAAGGAGACCATGTGTACCACTGCAGTAATCATCAATAGCATTCGCCTGCGCTGTTCCCCCTCCCGGCTTGAAGCATTCCATAACATCAGCAGTACCACAACTCCGAAGACGGTCAGGGTCCCCACCGATGCTGTCACCCGGTAGTCATAGATCCCCTGGAACACCCGGTAGAGGAATACTCCCACCGTAGTTGTTGCCCCGATAATATACCGGTCAGTAATTCCGGAAACCATCGGGGGACCTCCACCGGTGAGGAGAAACAGCAGACTAAATTCAGTGAACCCTGAAAGTGCAGTAAGAAACCCTCCTGCGCGGAGTGCAGAAGCTGTTCCCGGCAGATAGATTTCCCGGATTCGATGATACCGGGTGCATCCGTCAACATGGGACGCCTCTACCAGATCCCTTGAAATCTTCTTCAGGCTTCCGTATATGATAAAGAGAACAGCGGGAAGACGCAGCCAGAGACTCACTACCAGGGCGGCAGTAAAACCCGCTGAGGCATTAGTGGTGAAGGGTATGTCAAAACCCGTCAGCCATGCAGCCAGCGAAGTCCCTCCCCCTCCGTATAATACGCCCCGTGCGAGGGGTGCAGCAATATATACTGGAATCACCCAGGGAAGAAACAGCAGGAAAAACAGCGGTCGGCTCCATCTAGGGTGTTCAAGGGCAAACACGGCCCCATGAAGCCCGAGCCAAAGTACTGACAGCGTATTGGCCCCGGTCCAGAGCAGGGTAATCACCAGACTGAAGGAGAATCCCCTGTCCTGAAGGGCAAATCGGTATCCGTCAAGATTCCAGCCGTGAAGGGAATATCCCAGTGCATGAAGTGCAGGAAAAACCAGCAGCAGACCGCACAGCAGTAATGCCGGCAGTCCAAGTACCAGGTGCACGCGCTTCATTTCCGGGTTCCCTCAAAGATGATCCGAACAACCTGCCTGGCACTTCTCCGCCCCTCTGTCCGGGGCGGGGGATCTCCGACGCTTATCGTACGGAAGGGACCGTAGGATTGATCCATCATCCCCTTTTCATCCCTCCAAGCCAGAATCCATGTACCCTCATGATCCTCCAGCCAGGACACTTCATAGGAAACCCGGTATCCGTCTGCCGCCTCTGCTGTAATCGTCCCCGGATGTGATGATCCGTGAAACATCCGGGCAAGGTCCAGGAGGGGTATCCCGGCATACCTGCCTTGGGTGACCCTCCCGGTAGAGGAGCGGATCTCCCCGTCTCCTTCCAGGATAAATGGCTCCAGGTGCGAGAGTTCCACCTGGATGAGATCCCCGCCTGAGAGCACTTCCAGCACCGGCGGTTCTATTTGTGCCGGCTCAAGCCGCCGCACCTCGACTGTGCGGATACCCTCAAGGTGGAGATCAGGGGGTACATCGGAGCCCACAAGGGTCGGTTCCAGTGCAGTCCCATCCTTATACTCGGCAATGATGACGTGATCCAGCCGAGCATCCGAGGAGAGGGTTACCCATGCACCCTGGTGATTTTCCAGGGAAATCTCAAAGGGAGGATCAATATCACGGACATAGGAGGAGAGGGGGACACCTGCGTATCTGCTTCCGCAGATATCCACTACCAGCCAGCTGGTCCCCTGACCATGTGTGGGAACAAGCATCAGAATACACAGGAGGATCAGTTTCATAGACCCTCCCTGAGAGCTGCATCGGATAATCTCCGTTCGATCATCCCCTGGGCGCGGACAAGTCCGTCCGAAGGAGATACTGAACGGTGGAGCATAAGCCGCAGCATGCCCCACATAACGTCCTTCGTGACAGCATAGGAACTGCCGGCAGGAACCGGTACTCCCCGAAGCCTGCTGTCGAGCAGTACCTGCCCATGCTGTATGTTTTCAGCAGCAAAGCTCAGTGCCCGGGAATCTGCCGGAAGTTTACCCATGGCTGCCGGGAGGTTCCGCTGAACCGCCGGGGAGGTGAAGTAGTCAATAAAGGCTCTGGCCCCTGCTGGATTCAGTGACCGCCTGGTGACGGAGAATCCCTTCCAGTCAAGCAGCGGCGTCATATCAATTGGATATACAGCTGCCTCATAGGCTATACCGAGTTTATCCAGCAGTCCGAGCATATATGATCCAGTAAGCATGTAGGAGACCTCCCCCCGGAGAAACCCGTCTATCATGCCGTCACGCTCCCGCGGTAGAAGCACTCCTTCAGACATCCACGTCAGAAGCTGACAGATTGCTGCTGCTGCTTCAGGGGAGTCAATCTGTACAGTATGGGGATCTGGGAAAGGAGCATCTGCAGCATGATAAAGCATCGGAAGCAGCCAGTAGAAAGAGTATACATTCCATGATGCAGGAATTCCGGTATCGGTAATACCCCGGAACAGTTCCTCCAGGGTATAGTCCCTGTCGGGCAGGTTCAACTGATCCGGATTGTATACAGCAATATGGGTATCGAGAGAAAAGGGAACAGCCCACTGATCTCCTTCCAGTGTAAAAGCATCGGATCCATCCCGTCTGACGGGCTGCAGGATCCGGTGGGCCAGCAGTTCAGGGATATAGTCTGCCTGGACCATTACCACATCGGGCATCTGCTGTCCCGACCGCTCGTATGCAGTTATCCTCCGACTGATACCCGGAACATCCCGTATGGTAACCGGCATGTGGTAGCGCCGGGAAAACCGTTCAGCCTCTGCCTTGAGCAGGTCAGTTGACTCCCAGCTTACCCACACCTCAATGGGCCGCAGGTCAAGCTCATTGGAGGTGACCATAACCTCCCTGGTTTCAAGGAACTCCCCATCGGGAGCGACTAATATCACCCCGGTATCTGGAAACCTGAGCTCTACCTGAAACAGGTTCTCTGTGGTAAACCGTCGGGACTGTTCCCGGCCGTCAATGACATGGACAGAGCTGGTACCATAGGTGAGGGGCAGCAGATCACCCAGGGACACCGTCGGAACACCCCTGTCCAGGTACCCCAGCTCTGCGGCCTTCTGCAAGGTTGCCTCCACCGGTGATCCGTTGAAGGTCAGATCCAATGCCCCCGCAGGGAGCAGTACCGCCAGGAGCAGCACAGAAATAATGATACGCATAGGTTGCCTTCCTTTCCAAACACGGGAGGCTGCACCGTTTCCAGTACAGCCCATCGGTCCCCCCGCATGACAGAAGCCGAAGCGGTCAGGGACTCGGAAGTTTGTTGTGCAAACAGTATAACACCGGGTAATATGTTTAGGCTACCCATTCCTCCTTCAAAATATCTCCCTCAACGCTGATCTGGATCAGTTTCACCGGGACCCGCCGCTGCGCTCTGGAAACAGCATCCAGGGCTATCTTGAGCAGGGATCCGCAGCATGGAACCTCCATGATTGCTACAGTCAAGGTGTGGATGCCGCTGTGATCGATGAGCTTAATTAGTTTATCCCGATAGATATCGGTACCGGCATCAAGTTTGGGACAGCCAATCCCCAATGCCTTGCCCGCCAGAAGGGTGCTGTGAAACGCTCCAAGGCTGAAGGCGGTGCAGTCCGCAGCGAACAGGAAATCCTTTCCCCGAAACTGGGGAGAAGCAGGGTTGAGCAGATGCATCTGGATTGGCCAGTGGGTCAGGGCTGAGGACTGCTGTGTCGCCAGGACCGGTTTTTCACCAAAGATCTTTGAGAGGGATCCGGGGCAGCCGCCGGCACATCCGGACTCTTCCTGCTTCTGCGGAGCCTCAACCGCTTCAATGAGCTTCCCTGCCCCGGGATAGGATTCCCGCAGGGAGGAAACCGCCTGCTGGTAGTAGGTATCGGCACCGTGGTCAAGCAGGTGCTTGAGATGGGCGATAATAGTTGCTTCCCCCTGGGGGATGATGCGCTCGGTCATGACGCGGTGCTCATCATAGGGCTCGGCCTCCCGGGACTCAATAACAATCGCCCCCTGGGGACAGGAACCGATGCACGCCCCCAGTCCGTCACAGAACAGGTCGCTCACCAGCCGCGCCTTGCCGTCTATAAGCTGGAGGGCCCCCTCGGGGCATCCTGGTATACAGTTTCCGCATCCGTCACAGAGCTGCTCATCTATAGTGATAATATCTCGTTTCATGGTATATCCTCTCCTGAATTCGTTTTTTTTCCATAGTAATCAGACAGAGGAATAAAACCTGTAACCTGTGTTACTGTTCGAGACAATCTCGTAAAAATTCTTCATCGCATATGGTAACCTGCCTGCCCTCGATGGTTATAATTCCTTCATTCACCATGCGGGAGAGCTCCCTGGACAGGGAGGGACGCTCCACCCCAAACATCTCTGCAAGCTTCTCCCTGGTATAGGTGAAATTCACCTTCGGCGTTACGCTGCGGCTGCGCAGCTGCAGCAGGTAGGAACAGATCTTCTGTCGCAGGTTGGCAAACCGGATAAACCGCACCTTCTCTGCGAGAAAGACCAGCCGGTCTCCCATATCGAGGAGGGTGTTTTCCAGCATCTGGGGCTCCTTATGAAGTAAGGCCAGAAGATCTGAACGATTCACCCGAAAGAGGCGGACCTTGGTCTCAGCATAGAGGGTCACCGGCAGCTGCTGCTCTGAGGAGAACAGCACAGCAGGAGCCACAGCCTCAGGACCGGTTAGGGTCTCAATCTGCATGACCTTTCCGGAGGGGTCCTGAAAGCGGGCATCGGCCTTTCCCTCTATAAGCAGTATCAGCCGGTCATACCGGTCTCCCTGAAAATGGATCACCTGTCCGCTCTGGAACTGCTCGCTGTACCCCGGAAGCGCACCGAGCCACCGGGATACTCGTTCCGTAGATCCCCCTGCAAAGATCCGGGCTTTGGTCAATTGCAGGATATCTTCCCGGGATATCATAACAGCTCCGCCGCCAGTTCGGCCAAGGGACTCCGTTCAGTCTTCTCCAGGGTCACATGCCCGTAGAGGGACTGTCCTTTGAAGGCCTCTACCAGAAAGGTCAACCCGTTTGAGTCACTATCCAGATAGGGAGTATCTATTTGATAGGGATCCCCGGTGAGCACAATCTTTGAATCCTTTCCCGCCCTGCTGACGATGGTCTTGATTTCATGGGGGGAGAGATTCTGCGCCTCATCGATGATAATAAACTGCCTGGGAAGGCTCCTACCCCGGATATAGGTGATTGCCTCAAGCTCGACCTTGCTGCTCTTAAGAAGCGTCTCAACATTCTTGAGTTCTCCATGGTGGTGCTGGGAAATAATCAACTCCAGGTTGTCATAGAGGGGCTTCATCCAATGACTCAGTTTCGCCTCCTTGTCCCCGGGAAGATACCCGATATCCTTACCCAAGGGCATAATCGGCCTGCTGGCAAGCACCCGGGTATACACCTTGCTTTCAAACACCTTCTTCAGGCCTGCCACCAGAGCAAGGAGCGTCTTACCGGTACCCGCTTTCCCGATAAGACTGACCAGGGAAATCTCATCATCGAGAAGCAGGTCCAGGGCTATACGCTGCTGGACATTCAGGGGAACTATACCAAAAACCCCGTGTTCATACCGGTCAACCCAGCTAAGGGAGCTATCTGCACTCCGGTAGCGTCCTATGGTTTCGTGTTCGGCAGAGGTGAGGAACTGGTTGTCCAGCAGGTTTCCAGACCAGGGTATACGCTGCTGCTCTTCCAGCAGCCTGGCATCATCCCGGGAGACTGCTCCTTCGAGAAATCCGCGGTAGAGCCGGGTAAAGCTTGTTTTCTGCTTCTCGTAGTCCACCGCCTTGATTCCCAATGCCCGGGCCTTCACCCGGGCATTGATATCCTTGGAGACAAAGAACACCTCAGTCTTTTCTGACCGGTCAAGTTTCTGGGCAGTTAGGATTATACGGTTGTCGATCCTTGAGATATCAAGTTCCTCGGCAGCGTTCTGATCATAGTCCAGGGCTACCCGTAATATTGAACTGTTCTCTATCTTCACTCCCGCCGACAGGTTGCCCCCCTGTGCCCGCTGCTCGATAAACCGGATTGCATGGCGGGCATTGCGGCCCCGTTCATCCGAATAAGTCTTGAGCTTGTCCAGCTCTTCCAGCACCCAGAGTGGTATGACCACATCGGATTCCTTGAAGGAGAGCACCGCATCGGGACGGTGGATGAATACATTGGTATCGATAACAAAGGTTTTTCTTGGATTGCTGCTTCTGGATGAATCAGACATGGTACCTCCCTGTCAGGTTACTGCAGTAAGTGTACACGAATATGGCCAATATGCACACAGGCTCCGGTTGCCCGGAGCCTGTGGAGACAGCTAGGAAAAAGAAAGTGCTATTTCTTGTACAATGGTCTCTCATGATAGCCTGTATGAAGCAGATCATGGGACTTCTTGCCCAGGGGTTTACCCAGGAAATCATCATAGAGCTTCTGGATATCCGGGTTCTGATGGGAACAACGGATATCGCTCTGCTCGTCATCCTTGTAGATACCGGCAATACGCTTGTTTCTCACCTCATCGGTAGTCGCATAGGGCTGCCCACCACCGGCAATACATCCGCCCCGGCACGCCATTACTTCAATAAAGTGATAGGGAGGCTCCTGCTTATTATTCCGGGCTTCCCTGATTTCCTCAAGAAGGGTACTCACATTAGCCATCCCATGGGCGACGGCAACCTTGATCTCCGTTCCCTTAAAGTCTACTGACCCCTTCCTGACACCGTCCATACCGCGGACAGCGGTGACGTTCACATCTCCAAGTTCCTCATCGGTGACCAGCTTATAAGCAGTACGTACAGCCGCCTCCATCACACCACCGGTGTTTCCGAAGATGGTTCCTGCACCGCTGTATGCTCCGATGGGGCTGTCTGCCTCTTCTTCTCCAAGGTTGACAAAGTCAATACCGGCAGACCTGATAAGCCGGGTAAGCTCCCGGGTGGTAAGCACCAGATCAACATCGGCATATCCCGAAGCGTACATATTCTCGTCCCGTTCCTTCTCGAACTTCTTAGCAGTACAGGGCATGATCGCTACTGAATAGATGTTCTTGGGATCAACACCGACATTCTGTGCATAGTAGGTCTTGGTCAGGGCTCCCTGCATCATCATGGGCGACTTTGCAGTGGAGAAATTGGGAATCATATCGGGGTAGTATTTCTCCATGTAGTCGGTCCAGGCAGGACAGCAGCTGGTAATCTGGGGAAGCTCCCCCTTACCAGTGGTTATCCGGTGAACTAGCTCACTGCCCTCCTCGATAATGGTGAGGTCAGCTGAGAAATTGGTATCAAAGACTGTGTCCGCACCAAGAGCCCGCAGAGCCGCATAGGTCCGTCCGGTGCTGATTGTCCCGGGTTCCATATCGAAGGCTTCACCGATGGCTACTCTCACCGCAGGAGCAATTTGAACCACAACATGCTTGTCCTTGTCCCGGGTAGCTTCCATAAACTCTCTGGTCTCATCCTTCTCAAAGATGGCACCGACTGGACAATGGGCTGAACACTGGCCGCACTTAATGCAGGGACTGTCGTTCAGGGGCACTTCGCCGGCAGGGGCAATGACAGTATGCTCACCGCGCCCAACAAATTCCAGGGCCCAAACTCCCTGGAGGGACTGGCAGACCATGGCGCAGCGCCCGCAGCTGATGCACTTTTCCCGGTTCATCACGATAGATGTAGTTGACGTGTCGGGCTCAAAATCCCTGAGGCGAATCTCATAGGGCTGTTCCCGGACACCGAAGTTGGCTGCCAGGTTCTGAAGCTCACAGGATCCGTTTCGTCCGCAGGTGAGGCATGAACTTGGGTGTGTGGAAAGAATCAGCTCGATGACTGTCTTGCGGATCTGGTGGAGTTCGGCATCATGGGTAATGATTGACATGCCGGCTGCAACCGGAGTAGCACAGGCACGTACCATCTTTGGTGAATTCTCCAGCTTAACTACACAGATACCGCAGGCTGCCCAGGCGGGCAGGTCCGGGTGGTAGCAGAGGGTGGGAATGTTTATATTTACTTCCTTGGCAGCCTGCAGGACCGAATAACTAGCGGGTACCTGGATGGACTTGCCGTTTACTTTCATTTTCACGGTCTTCAAAGTATTCCTCCTTATCATCCGACGTAGATTGCGTCAAACTTACATGTCTCGTAGCAGATACCGCACTTGATACAGATGTCCTGGTCAATACGGTGGATTTTCCTCCGCTCCCCGGTTATAGCCGCGACAGGACACTTCCGGGCACATGCCATACAGCCGATACACTTATCTGCAAGGATGTAGTAGGAAATCAGTTCCTTACATTTACCCGAAGGACACTTCTTCTCCTTGATATGAGCCAGGTATTCCTTCTCAAAGTACCTCAGGGTTGAGAGAATCGGGTTCGGTGCTGTCTGTCCAAGGCCGCACAGGGAGGCCTTTTTCATCGCCTTGCCGATCTGGTGCATCTTATCGATGTCCTCAATCTCTCCCTCGCCCTTGGTAATCTTGTCCAGCATATTGTAGAGCGTTCTTCCTCCGACCCGGCATGGTGAGCACTTACCGCAGGACTCGTCAACGGTGAACCCGAGGTAGAACTTGGTGACATCCACAATACAGTCATCCTCATCCATGACGATCATACCGCCGGAACCCATCATGGAACCGAGTTCCTGCAAATGCTTGTAGTCAATTGGGGTGTCCAAGTATTCCTTGGTAATCACTCCTCCCGAAGGACCGCCAGTCTGCACTGCCTTGAATTCCTTGTCATTGGCAATGCCTCCGCCGATATCATAGATAATTTCCCTGAGGGTGGTTCCCATGGGTACTTCCACAAGACCGGAGTTCCTGATCTTACCGGTCAGAGCAAATACCTTGGTACCCTTGGAGTCCTCTGTACCAATCTGGGCAAACCAGTCGCCGCCCTTGAGGATAATTACCGGAATATTCGCCCAGGTCTCAACGTTGTTGATGACCGTCGGCTTATTCCAGAGTCCCTTGACGGCCGGGAAGGGAGGTCTCGGCCTCGGCATACCCCGGTTTCCCTCGAGGGAAGCCAGCAGGGCGGTTTCTTCACCGCAGACAAATGCACCGGCTCCCAGCCTGATCTCTATATCGAAGCTGAAATCAGTTCCCAGGATATCCTCTCCCAGCAGTCCATAGTCCCTGGCCTGCTGCATTGCTGCCTTGAGACGGTTGATTGCCAGAGGATACTCTGCCCGGATGTAGATATAACCCATCTGGGCGCCAACGGTGTATCCCGCAATGGTCATCGCCTCAAGAACTGAGTGGGGATCTCCCTCCAGGGTTGACCGGTCCATGTATGCACCGGGATCTCCCTCATCAGCATTACAGACGATATACTTTTCATCGTCTTCCACATCCTTCGTGAAGTTCCATTTAAGCCAGGTGGGAAATCCTGCTCCGCCCCGCCCCTTGAGACCGGACTTCTTCAGCTCCTGGATAACGTCATCCGGACTCATATCGCCGAGCACCCGCTCCAGGGCAACATATCCTTCCCTGGCGATATATTCGTCGATATCTTCCGGGTTGATAAACCCGCAGTTTCGCAGGACTATCCGGAACTGCTTCTGGTAGAACTGAATATCCTCTACCCTCGCATGTTTCTTGCTTTCACTTTTATCGTAGAGCAGCCGTTTGACTTCCCGCCCTTTGACAATATGCTCCTTGATGAGTTCCTCTGCGTCCTCGGGCTTCACCTGGACATAGAAGGAGTCCTCCGGGAGGATCTTGACAATAGGTCCCTGTTCACAGAAACCGAAACATCCGGTCTTCAGGATCTGCACAGTATCACCTACTCCCGAAGCCTGGGCGGCAGTCAGGAGGTTCTTGTAAATCTGGTCAGCCTTGGCGGACTCGCATCCGGTACCACCGCAGACAAGAATATAATTCGTTAACGCCATTATTTCCTCCCCTGGTCGATGATATCGGCAGCGGGCCGATCAAATATATGGTCGCTGACCATTTTCTTATTCATCAGATGATCCCGTACAATGTTTTTTGCAACCTCCGGATCCACCTTGCCGTAGATTATATTCGGCATACCGGGAACAATCACCTCAATAGTAGGCTCAACATAACAGAGGCCCATACATCCGGTCTGAGTCACGATGACATCACTGACCTGCTGCTCCTCCAATTCCTGGATGAATGCATTCAGGGTATCCTTCGCACCGGCGGCAATGCCGCAGGTCCCCATCCCGATAACAACCTGCATGGTTTTATCAGATAGATCCCGCTTTTTCATTTCTTTTCTTTTCTGCTCACGCAGTGCCCTCAATTCCTGTAGGGTCATTTTTGCCATTTCTGGCCTCCTTTTCGCAATGTGCTTATCCATTCAGCAGCTTGTGCAGTTCCTGCTCCTGTGATGTTATATACTTCCGCAGCAGTGCCAGGGATCCGCTTGACTCCAGATCTCCCAGGGCTTCTGCCAGTTCAGACCGCTGAAGCTCATATGACTCCTGTCTTCCCTTGGATGAAGCGCTCCTCAGAATCGTCAGTTCAAATTCACCCGGATAGGTAAGGGCTGACAGGAACGTTCCGGACAGATCCCCCAGGGGGGGAGTGTCCATATGGTCCAAGGGCAGCACCCAACGTACCGATGTACCAAAATCCTTTTTTGACTGGATATCGAAGATGCCGTCGGTCATGGAAGCTGTCTGGGCCAGGAAGGGAATCCCAAGACCCACCTTACGGTGGGAATGCTTTCCCTCCCGTGTATAAAAGGGGTTCCCGGCCGCCTTCAGCTCTCCCGGGTCCATGCCGCACCCGTCATCAGCTACAGTCATCTCACATCTGGATTCATCCTGCTGTACATGAACAATAACCGTCGAGGAATCAGCTTCGAGGGAATTCTGGATGATATCAAGCAGGAAATCACAGATGGTTCTATGCATCACAAGCCTTCTCTACACTGTCACTTACTGATATTTAGCAATGATTCCTGGAATCTGGTCCTTGGTAACCTTCCCGTAGACCTCTTCCCCGACAACCAATACCGGCGCAAGACCGCAGCATCCGACACAACGAACCGATTCAAAGGAAAATCTTCCGTCTTCGGTTACTTCCTGTTCACTTACTCCAAGAACATTCTCCAGTTCCTCAACGAGTCCGTCACCGCCCTTGAGATAACATGCAGTACCCATGCACACTTGGATGTTGTACTCACCAGGCTCTTTGATCTTGAAATAATGATAAAAGGTCAGCACACCATAGATCTTTGCCAGGGGAACATCCAGCATTTCAGCAACCCGTTCAGCTGCTTCCTTTGGAACGTACCTGAATTCCTGTTGCACTCGGTGCAGGACCATGATCAGGTTACCCCTTTTTTGTTTCCACTCCTTGATGTACGACACCAATTCATCAGAAAAGGTGAATTTTTCTTTTTGTTCAGCCATGAAACCTCCGACACAACCTTTATCTTTTGTATTTGTAAATCATAGTACTTTAGATTAAATTAATTTTCAATAATAATCCCTTTTTTTTATTTTAAATTAGAAAAATGTTTTTTTATTGTGTTTTTTCATTATTTTAAAACCTTAATTACGCATAAACGGGATTTTTTTGCCTTTTATGCATAAAGAAATGAAATTATTCATTATAAAAACACTACCGTATCATGCACATCCAATAACAAGGAACACCAGCGGTCAGTTTTGAACTTGGGCGCAGGTCTTAACATGATATGATCTAAGATTATAATAGCTGCTGTGAAGAAAATTGCCCAGAACACGTTTCTTCCGGGGCAGTATTAATATATCTCATTGGATCATATAGAATAATTATCTTCATATTGTCAACGTCTGCGAAAACTCAAGAATGTCAATTAGATTATATTCCTTTCAATAATAATCTATTTAATTATTTTAAAATAGGTAATTGATTTTTTTAGTGCATTGCTGTATGATTTAAAAAGAAATTCATCATATAAACGGGGGAATAAGTATTTTTATGCATAAAGAAATGATCTTACGACTTACAAAATACTACCGTATCTTGCATAAACTGAAGGCTCTGGGACTAGAACGGGTTTTTGCCAACAACCTTGGGGACGCTATCGGTGTGAAAGGGGCAGTTGTCCGAAAGGATTTCACGATACTAAAAATTTCCGGGCAGAAACGGGGCGGATATAATATCAGCAGCCTTATTTCAGAGCTCAACACAATTCTCGGTAAGGATAAACCCCAGCGGGCAGTTGTGGTAGGATGCGGGAGAATCGGCGGTGCCCTCATGCGGTACAGCGGGTTCGCCATGGACGGCATCCATTTAACTGCGGGATTCGATATCAACCCGTCAGTCTGTGATGACGACCAGTGTCCGATACCGATCTATCCCATGGAGAAGCTTGAATCATTTATCAAGGAAGAAGATATTCGGGTAGCCATCATCGCCGTAAATGAGCAGGCATCTACTGAGGTGTTCAACCAGCTGAAGGAAGCCGGAATTAAGGGTATCCTTAATTTTTCTCCCATTGAACTGAGGATAACCCGTACCCATGAACGGCCTCCAGTGATCATCAGAAATGTGAATATTGCCCTGGAGCTAGAGCATATTTTCTATGAAATAAATATTGCAGAAAACAGCTTGATATCTGAGGAAGATCTTATACAGTGAGGTTCTACCGGGCCACAGCCCCGAGGGGGAGGTGGTCCGAGTACCCCTCCCGGCTGTTGAGGTTCCATCCGGCCGGACTTCCCCATTCATCCAGCAGCCCCTCTTCAATAACAAAGGCCTGTTGGAAATCCGGTGATTTCCCGGTAAAAAAATTGTTGCAGAACAGTAGATGATCAATTGCCTCCCATTCCCCCCGATAGACATAGGTGCCGGGACGGTTCAGTCCTCCCTCCTGAAGCCAGGGAGAATAGAGAACTCCCTTCGAGGCATCCACCATGGATCCATCCGCTGTGATATACAGGCTGCCCTCCCTTACATCCTCATCCCATTGAAGCAGCGCCAGGTCATATAAGCCAGTCTCAAAGGGGGTTGTATTGAAGTCCCCTCCTGCGATGATGTAGACATCCTCATGTTCCATCCTGATATCGGCAATCCTGCTCGCAAGCGCCTCAGCACAAGCCCGTCGGGCAGGTTCTGTCTCTTCAGCACCTCCTATCTTGGACTTCCAGTGGGCATTGAATACATGAATGTGACCCCAGGGAGTATCGAGGACAACTTCCATGGTAGGCCTCGGGGAAACATGGTCCAGAAACTGTCCCTCATGGAGAAGCACTTGGGTGATAGGAAACCTGGTGATGACCCCCAGTTCAATAGCTGATGTCCCGGTGCTGGTTCCCGCCCGGTAATGATATCCCCGGCCGTAGAGATAACCCGAGACCAGGTCATCGAGAATCTCCGGTTTCTCAATCTCCTGGAGGAGCACCACATCGGGATACCCTGAACGGGCAATGACATCCCGCAGCCGGGAGAGACGCAGATGGTATCCCGGAGCATCCCAAAGGCCTTCCCGGGGATCATATTCCGGGTATTCTCCTCCGTCGTACCGGGCATCGAAGAGATCCTGTACATTATAGGTGATAATACTCATGCCCTCCTGTTCATATGAGCCATACCACTGGCTGCAGCCGAACACTGCCAGACACAATAGGAGCACTGCCGTTCGCTTCATACCTGCACCGCCTTACTCCCTAAGCAACACCGGTCAGAGCCCCCTGATTGATATACTCCCCTCATCTTCTTTGATATAATCACACGCAAGGAGATAATGATGAAGAAAGAAATTGTATCAACCAGTAATGCTCCGGCAGCTGTCGGGCCCTATTCACAGGCAGTAATCACCGGTGACCTCGTGTTCTGCTCCGGCCAGATCCCCCTCAACCCGGAAACAGGGACTGTGGATGGAAACTCCATAGAGGCGCAGACCCGGCAGTGCCTGAAGAACCTGAAGGCAGTACTTGAAGCGGCGGGGTCTTCACTGCAGCATGCAGTAAAGGTGAATATCTATATTACCGACATGAAGGACTTCCCCGCCGTAAACGGGATCTATGCAGAATACTTCGAAGAACCCTACCCCGCCAGGGCGTGCGTCCAAGTGGCGGCACTACCGCTGGGAGTGATGGTTGAGATAGAGGCGGTTGCGCGGAGATAGCCTCCCTCAGGCATGCCGACAGAGTTCGGCAGTCCTGGAGATTACCTCCTCAACTGAGGGGACCGCCGCCTCCTCAAGGGTGCGGGAGAAGGGAATCGGTACATCCCGTCCGCAGATCCGCAGGATCGGGGCCTCCAGGGATGATACAGCCCCATGTCCGGCAATCCTGGCGGCGAGTTCACCGCCGAACCCGCCGTTCCGGGCTGCCTCATGGAGGATCACTACCCGCCTGGTCCTGAGGGCTGCAGAAATTACGGCTTCTTCATCAAGGGGCACCAGACTCCTCAGGTCCAGTACATGGACAGAAATGCCATGGCGCTCTTCAAGTATTCGGGCAGCATCAAGAGCGGTGTGCACCATCCTCCCATAGGTTATTACGGCAACATCATCACCCTCCCTGCAGACCTTGGCTTTACCAAGGGGTATTTCATAGAACTCCCTGGGGACCGGCCCCATACACGGATAGAGGGTCTTCTGCTCCAAAAAGAGCACCGGGTTAGTATCCCTGATAGAGGATATAAGCAGCCCCTTGAGATCATAGGGCGTTGAGGGAGCAACCACCTTCAATCCCGGGATGTGGGTAAAGAGCGCCTCGAGGCTCTGGGAATGCTGTGCTGCAGCTCCGGTTCCTGATCCGGAGGGAGCCCTGATGACCAGAGGCAGCTGGAAGGCGCCGTGGAACATGTACTGCATCTTTGCCGCCTGGTTGACAATCTGGTCCATGGCTGTCAGCAGAAAATCACTGTACATGATCTCAACGATCGGCCGGGTTCCTGTCATGGCCGCCCCGACTGCCGCACCCACAAAGCCCGCCTCTGATATCGGGGTGTCCCTGATCCGCTCACTCCCGAAGCGCTCCACCAGTCCCTTGAGCACCCCGTAGGATCCCCCATATACCCCGACATCCTCACCCATGAGGAACACCCGGCCGTCCTGCTCCATCTCCTGGGCAATGGCTTCCCTGACTGCCTCGCTGCAGCTTATCTGTCTCATGAATATATACACTCCATTACATCTTCAGGGTCCGGATCCGGACTCCGGCGCGCCAGTTGTTCTGCATCCCGTATATGCTGCGCCTCCCTCTGGTCAATCTGCAGAATATCTTCAGGACTGCAGATCCTCCCGGAGAGCAGCTGCGAACGGAACCGTGCAATCGGGCAACGTCTGCTCCATGCATCAATTTCCTCACTGGTACGGTAGGCGTTGACGTCACTTTTCGAATGCCCCGATATACGGTAGGTGTTCATCACCAGGAACAGAGGGCCATGTTCCCGTGCATACTTTCTGGCTCTCTTAACGGTATGAAACACCTCCAGGGCATTGTTGCCGTCAATAGTCCACCCGGGCATACCGTAGGCTGACGCCCTGATGGCCAGATTCTCCACTTTCATGCTCCGCTCAATGTGCACTGACATTCCATAGAGGTTGTTTTCACAGAGAAACAGCACCGGCAGGCTCCAGACGGCAGCAAGGTTCATCGCCTCATGGAAGGCTCCCTCATTTGTTGCCCCGTCCCCGAGAAACACCGCCGAAACCCTGTCCTCCATAAGCATCCGGGCTGATAAAGCAGCCCCTACCGCTACCGGGAGGACTCCGGCAACAACACCGTTCATACCCATAATGCCCTTTGAGACATCCACCAGATGCATGGATCCTCCCCGTCCGCCCGCACAGCCGGTTACCTTGCCGAACATTTCAGCCATGAAGGATGCCGCATCCAGCCCCTTGCCTACAGCATGACCGTGGCCGCGATGAGTCCCGAAGAGGTAGTCCTGCGGCTCCAGGGCGCATCCGGGAACGACGCTTGACGCCTCCTGCCCGATGGAGAGGTGGGTCGTCCCGTAGAGCTCTTTCTCGGAAAACAGCTCCTCCAACCGCTGGTCAAGCAGCCTGGAACGAAGCATCCGCTCATACATAAGCAGCAGCTCCTCCCTGGGTACATCCTGCAGGCGGCTCTGCTGTTCCAGTTCATCCAGAATTCCCCGGGCAGTCTGCTCATCGGTTGCCAGCACATCTATGTACCCTCCCTTGAGGGCGCTGAGGATAGATCGCTGTTTATACTCACCGTAAGCCACAGCAACCACCAGGGGGATATCCCTGAACTTATCAGGGTGTACCCCGATCATCCGATTGTTGGGAGCTCCCTCCATGATCTGTCCTGATTCGTGAAGAAACCAGCCGCTGATGGTGGCCGTTCCGCCCCGGTCACGTACAGCCAGGGATTCCTCTTTTGAGAGATACCCTGCCCTGCACAGCTCGTTCTCACCGGTCTCATTGGAGCCGATACCGATAAATACAGCATCCGCACTACGAGCTCCCTCCAGGGTATCTGCTATTTTCTGTTCCGTGACGAGCATATCCCGCAGCTGCTGTGAAGCCACCACCATGGGAGCCTGGATCAGCCGAACCCGGCCTCCGAGTATTCTTGCAAGTTTCCGGGCAAGGACAAACCCTTCGATGTCACAGGAGGGGGACTCGATCACCCCGTGCATCTGATACACCTCAACATCATAGGGCTTGTCCACATGAAGCTGTTCAAGCATATGATACAGGGATGTTCCCCATTCAATCCCGATGCGCATCCCCTCCATCAGCAGCTCCTTCAGATATGCAGCCGCCTGGTTCCCAACCCGGAGTGCAGTCCCTTCTTTTCCGGCGTCCCTGCTGCCCGATGGCACAATCAGGACATCCTTCAGGGAAAAGGTCTTCATCAAACGGGAGCGAAGCAGTTCCCCGGAGGGAGTGTGGTCGGGAATCTCGATATGGACCAGTCCCTCCTCACGGCCCTTCTTGAGCAGCTTGGAAACCTGGCTTCGGGAGATTGCGTAATATGCGGCTATTTCAGACTGCTGCTGGCCCTGAATGTAGTAGCGTCGGGCTATATCGCGAATAATATTCGGTGAGTTGTGTACTGCCATACCTCATCCCCTGTCACATTTTCCACAACTATACCAGTCAAGAACATATGTGACAAGGGAAGGTACCGATGTACCCTATTTCGATGAAAGATCTTCCTTATGTTCTGTTATCCGGGAGATCAGTCCATAGGAAACCGCCTCCTTCGCATCCAGCCAGCAGTCCCGGTCCGTATCATGTTCAACCTTTTCCAAGGATTGACCGGACTCCCTGCTGATCAGCT
>SKJE01000100.1 GCA_007116075.1 Spirochaetia bacterium | reverse complement strand
GGCTTCAATACCGCTGCCTCCCTGTATATCACTCCATTGAGACAGGGAATGGCCAATATCCCCAAAGACATACGCATATCCATTGCTGGGAGGATAATACTGGATGCCCGCCGTCAGAGAGGCAAGCTTGCCTGAGAATGCGTGGAACTCACTGCCTAGTATCGGGGCCATCTCTTTCTCACCAGCAGCATCATAGCTGCCCCCGCCGTAAAGCGCAGCAAGCAGGTTTCCCTTCCGCACATTCGCCTTAAGCCCGAACCGTACCCCCCTTTGAAGATACCTGCGGTCAAGTTGATGGGCTCCGATGGAAAGGAAGGGGCTCAGGCTGAAGCTGGACTTGCTGAGGGGTACATATCCCCTCCTGCTGATCATACCAGAAATCTGTGCTATGCGTTTTTCATAGTCCGTCCGGAGTGATATCACTGTAGATGGGAGGGTGTGGCTATGGCTATCCAACCCGTGGGCTGCAGGATCAAACTGCTCCCGGGCCGAAGTAAAACCGGCTTCCCTCAGTTCATCGATCCGGTCAAACTCCATGAATGAAAACTCCTCAACTTGAGAGCGAATCAGGATATGGTCCAGCTTCTTCAGCTCTTCGATTCCTCTTCTTGCTTTAGTAATATCAAGGGCTACGTTGAGTATTGTCAAGGGACTACGTAAATTGAGGTTGGGATTCTGATAAAAGGTAGTAGCTACAATTACCTGATCGGCATAATCCCTGCCAGCCTGAACTGGTACTAGATTGGTAAATCCTCCGTCTATCAGCAGGTGGTCGCCATAGACAACAGGAGAAAAGTAGAAGGGCAGAGCAAAGGAGGCCTGAAGCACCGTAAGAAAATCTCCCGAAGCTATTCTGATCTGGCGCTTTGTCCGCAGGTCCTCAGCAAGCACCATGACGGGAATCGGCAGCTGCTCCATCTGGAGATCCTCACCAACCGCCTTGCTGATGAGAGAGATAAACGTGGAGGTATCCAGCACGCCCCCTGACAGGGGTATCCCCAGAGAGAACAGAGAGCTCTCTGAACCATGGACAAAGAGCTCATATATCTGTTGAGGAGAAAACCCGGCACCATAGAGCATACCTACAATAGAACCCATTGAATTCGAGATGATGAAGTCGGGAACAATTCCAACCTGCTCAAGGTACTCCAGCACACCGAGATGGGCAAAGGCCCGGGCTGAACCGCCGGAAAGCACCAGCCCCAAGGGAGGGCGGACACCGAGGGTGCGCTCTTCTATACGCTGCAGAAATTCCTCTTCCCCGTAGATGACCGGCAGGTCAATAGTAAAGAGCGCATCGGATGCGCTCAGCACCTGCAGACTGAGGGTTATCATGATCATCGCCAACAATTTCTTCATTGATGCTGCTCCCACATAGCTAACTGTTTACGTACGATTTCTTCCACAGTATCCCAGTTGTCTGCACGCAGTCCATCGAGATGCCTGTTGGTTGAGTTTGTATAGATAATCACCTGATCCCCTGCCTGCCGAAGCTGTTCAATGTTTTTCGGGGCATCATCAATATAGATATGAGCTCCTACATGGGTCTTCTGCCCAAGAAAGCAGATATCCCAGTAGGGGATTCCGTAATACTCCAGCCAGTCTATAGTCTGGGTTATTGCCTGTTTATGGAAGTACTTGATAAACAGCCGGTGGGTTATGATCCTGATATGCACCCCGGCATCGCTCAAACGCCGCATCACCTGGGGACATCCGGACATCGGCTCGAGACGGGAGAACAGATCCCGCTGGGTGACGCAGAACTGGTGGAATTTCCGGTATCCCCCCGGAGCATCGGGTATACCCCATGCACTGAGTCCGTAGTCAACCTCGTCGGTTAAGGCATGCTCCTCTACCCCGAGCCACTGGGCCGCCAGAGGGCGGATCCCTCCGTAGAAGTCCGCACAGACTCCGTCGAGATCGACCCCGAAAATAAAGCGTCTCTCCATGCACTGCCTCCTGGAACAGCAATACCCTACCGATCCTCGAGAATGGTGATTACAATCCACCGCTCCCTGCGGGGACCGTCAAATTCGCAGAGAAAAATATTCTGCCATGTAGACAAACCCAGATCCCCGTCAATGAGGGGTATCGTCTCACTGGGGCCCACCAGCCCTGCCTTCAGGTGGGCATCTCCGTTGTTGTCCTGGTAGTCATGCTTCCAGACTCCCGGGGGAATAATGGTGCGTAGAAGAGTAACAATATCACTTTGTACACTGTCATCCCAGTTCTCCTGAATCATCAACCCGGCGGTTGCACCCTGCACATATACTGATACCAGACCATACTGTATACCTGAGTCTTCAACAACAGATTCAACCCTTGAAGTGATGTCTATCAGCTCCTCCCGTTCGGTCGTTTCAACGGTTATCACACGATACATGACCTTCCTCCTCTGACTCGTGATCATTATAGCTTGAAGCGTCACAGCTTGCAAATGCCAACCCTTTGTGATATGCAGAACACATGAATGCCTTCGATGTACGGGAGCATATTTATAGGGAGATCTCAGCTATAGACAGCCAGCTGGACCCGCAACGGGTGGCTGATCCCTTCGAACACTCCATCAAGCATATTGAGAAGGTCTACGAAGAACTTACCCGGATTCATGAGCAGCGGGAACGATATAACGTGCACTGGGCTTTTTCCAACGCCGTTGAGCAGATCCAGAACATCATCAGCGGGGTATTTACCAAGCAGCTTAAACAGAAAATCTCTGATTACGCCCTCACCTTCAAGAACAGGCGGAAAAAAGATACCATTGAACAGCGCTTTGCCGTGATGCAGCGGGCCCTGACCGACAAGATAGACAAGACTCGTACTTCCCCCATCCGTTTCAAGACCGCAGAGGCTATCATGCTTGGGGCAGAGATGATCTTCACCTTGTCTATTGTGCTGCTGGCCGCCCAGACTCTTCGTGTGATTGACCGCACCATCACTATACCTCAATTGAGCCTGCTTTTTGCTGCCGTGTTCGGGATGCTCAGGCTCATGCTCTACCGGGCAAAAACCCGCTTCTTAAGCAGCTGGAGCTGGATGCTCTACCAGGATGCTGTTGACAGCGCCTTTGACGGAATCGCAATAGTAATGGCTACGTCCTATGTGCTTGCGTATCATGTGAAACGGGGTATATTCCTGGAGACAAAACTGCAGTCCCTGCTTTCACGATCCCTTCGCAGGCTCCAGGAGCCCCCGGAGGGAACGATACGGCGGTACCGAAATGCCCAGCATCTCTCTTCCCGGCTCAGGAGCATTGAACTGGAAAAAATACAGCGCTTCCGCTTTCGTATGGAGTACCTTGCTTTAGAGCAGGCCTTTACCCTGAATGCCCCAAAACAGCGCAGAATACGCAAGACTCCCCGGGGAGTAAAGCCCCATCCGCTCTCGGCGGAACCGCCGCGTCGAAAAGAGGACAACCAGAACCCTTCCCTCCAGGAACTTCCGGAGGGAGAATCCCTGCTGACCGAAGATTCCATTCAGATGTTGAAAAAGAGGACCACCAAGCTGATGGATTACCTGAGCAAGAAATTCTCAAATCCCGACCAGAAAAAGTAGCCTATTCGGTTTCATCATCAAATAGCATGATAGGGGTACCGTAGAAATATGACGGGTCATGGGTCACCGAGGCAGATTCAGACAGATCATATCCCATATGACGATGGTAGGGACTGAAATATCGGGGTATGGGCAGATTCTTTGGGACCAGCATCAAGTTCTTGAAGGCATACACGTCGGTGTTGAGCCTGCTGTCCTGATTTGTATGCATATAGTAGAGGTACTCCCTGATCCATCGACTGTATGATACATCCCGTCGCCGCTGGAGATAGGTTATGCTGCGGGGTTCATGCATCATGGCCTGCTGCAGCCGGTATGCGCTTACCGGTTCTTCCTGATACAGCGGAATGCGGTTCCAGAGCGGATCGGCCATCACCCACTCCTGCCGATCCCTCAGATAAGCCTCAACAACCACATGGGCATCCGCACTCTCTTCGATAGTCCTTCCATGGAGGGTAACATACCGTGTCGGGACAGCTATCGACTGAAGCGCTCCACTGAGTACAACCGCCGACTCGATTCCCCTAAACCCCGGAGCAGTCTCTGCCTCCCAGAGAATCGTCAGGGGATCGAGACTGGAGGCTGTATGGTCTGCATGATGCTCCCACAAACCATGGACCCATTCGGTAAGGATCTGCAGCCTCTGGAGATCTGAGGATGCTGAAGAGGTTCGCTCCATGATACCAAAGTCCTCCCGAAGGGTGGCCAGGTACACCCCTTCCGGATCCTGAAAAAAGTAGCGCAGTTCCAGGGTTTCCCCAGAATCCTCATAGACCAGCTCCTCCATCGGCCTGACCAGGCACCCGGTGAAGGCTGCAAGTATCAGCAGCATTCCTGCAGTTTTTAGCACAAACCGCATACGACACTCCTCACAGTTGACAGTTGGGCTATTGTATCATACATAACGCACCGGCTCCTCCCGGTCCTGTATAAAAAACCGGTAGTCTCCGATATCCGCTTCACAGATAAACCGTGAGGGAAGGGAGAAATACTTGCTGTAGGACTGCATATAGGAGGGATAGGTCATATACAGACCCTCCTGCGCCCTTGTGCAGGCAACGTAGAACAGTCTGCGTTCCTCCTCCAGCTGCTGCAGGTCGACCACCGCCCGGGAATCAGGGAATACTCCATCAAGCAGAGATATGATGCACACATGCCGCCATTCCAGCCCCTTAGCGGAGTGAATAGTGGAGAGCACCAGCCGTTCTTCTTCCTGTTTTTCTTCTCCGTATCGAGGTTCCTGGAAGGTCTGTCCCGGAGGATCAAGAGCAAGCTGGGACAGAAAATCCTCGAGAGACCCGCCTTCAGCTCCGAGCGATGCCAGTACATCGAGATCGGGTACCCGCTGGGCCGCATCAGGACAGGCAAGACGCAGCAGCGGCAGATAGTACTGCTTCACCGCCATGATCCGTTCGTAGAGGGCCATATGGTCATTACGCAGTACCTCAATCAGCTGTTCAAGCTTTTTCAGCAGGTCATACACATGATATGAGGAGAACACGGATGAGGAGAACACCCCTCCGTTCTGCATAATATTCTTGATAATCAATCCCGCCTTTGCCGGTCCGATATCAGGGAGCAGTCGAAGCACCCGGTTCCAGGCGGCACCGTCCAATGGGTTGAGGGCGATGCGCAGAAAAGCGAGCATATCCTTGACGTGCCTGCGTTCGATAAACTTCAGCCCCCCGAACACATCGAAGGGGATCCCCCGCTTCAGCAGTTCCGCCTGCAGGTGGGTGGAGAGATACTGGGACCTGAAAAGCACGGCCATCTGGTTGAGGGGGATACCGGTCTCCCGAAGAGCTTCCAGGCGGCTGCATACCCAGCTCGCCTCCTCCTGCTGGGAAAACAGGCGATGCACTTCAGGTTTTACTGTCCGGGGATCAACTGCGGTAAGCCGTTTGGGATACCCGAACACCATGGATCTGATGATTCCGTTGGTATATGCCAGTAATCCTGCCCCGCTGCGGTAGTTCTGCTCTATGCGCAGGATTGCACAGCCGGGAAACTGATGGGGAAACCGCAGGATGTTCTCATGTCGTGCTCCCCGAAAGGAGTAGATTGACTGGGCATCATCCCCCACCACCATGACCTGGGGATTATCACCTGCCAAGGCTTTCACCAGCCGTCCCTGCATGAGGTTGGTGTCCTGGTATTCATCCACGATGATATATTGGTATCGGTTCTGGACCTTCCTGCGGAATTCAGGGTACCCGATAAGTGAGTCATGGAGCACCTCCAGAAGATCATCGTAATCCAGCTGTCTATGGACCCGTTTATAGTCCCGAAATACCTGCTTAATGGCAAGAATCTCTTCCAGATATGGCACCATCTGTTCATACTCGCTGCGTACTATCTCTTCAAGGGG
>SKJE01000078.1 GCA_007116075.1 Spirochaetia bacterium | reverse complement strand
GAGAGACTTGTTTCATGGTACCCATGTTCTGCAAAAACCTGCAGTGCCTTGGTGAGGATCTCTCCCCGGCGTTTATCGTGATCAATTATCTTCGGCATAGTATTCTTCCATGAAGGATCATACTCAGTAGAGTATGTATCCCCATTCAGATGTATCCCCCCCGCACTTGATTTTATATTATTGCATAATAAACAATAGTAATCTGTTTGTCCACACGGGGACCCGCAATTATTGAGTCCTCCACCTGAAAGACCCAACCTTATCGATCCGAACGCACGCATCTATTATGAACATCAGATGAGCAAAGTGCAAGGTAAAAGCGCTTGTAACAGAACTATTCGGGGATAATCTCAGGGTCGACATCTTTATGATATGCTATACCGGCATATTCGAATCCATGGAGCTGAAGGTATTCCTTCCTGAATCCCCCCATATCGGCAATCTCCGGCAGGCTCTCAGATGTGACCCGCTCCCAACGCCGATGAACCTCCTCCTGGATGTCCGGCAGCATTTCATAATCATCAATCCTGATGCGACCCTGCCGGTCAACGGGAACAGCACCCCCGGCATACAGCCGATCATGAAAGAGCCTATACGCCTGTTCAATGCAGCCCTCATGCATGCCGCGCTCCTTCATGACCCGGTAGAGAATAGAGATATACAGGGGAACTACAGGGATAACCGCACTTGCCCGGGTGACCAATGCCTTGTTCACCGATACATAGGCGTGTCCCTTGAGCGGACCAAGCTCCTTGTTCAGCTCACTTGCAGTTGTTTCAAGGTGTTCCTTAGCCCGGCCGATGGTTCCCTCCCGATAGAGAGGAAAGGTCATTTCAGGCCCGATATAGGAAAAGGCGACTGTGGCTGCACCCTCATCAAGCACATCGGCTTCCATGAGTTTTTCGATCCACAATTTCCAGTCCTCACCGCCCATCACCTTCACTGTCGCCTCGGTCTGGCCCTCCTCTGCAGGTTCCACGGTGACGCTGCTGACTCTGTCGGTCATCATGTCAACGGTCTGGCCGGTATACGGGGTTCCCAGAGGTTTGAGGACCGACATGTAGGTTTCACCGGTATCAGGATCAACCCTCATGGGTGATGCCAGGGAATATATTACAAGGTCAACCTGGCCGAGTTCCCGCTGAATGGTCTCGATGGTCCGGGCTTTTATCTTGTGGGAAAAGGCATCTCCCTCAATGGTGATCGCCTTGAGCCCCACTTTGCGGGCCTCCCGGTCAAAGGCACGATTGTTATACCAGCCGGGGGTCCCGGTCTTCCGTCCGGAGGGTTCCCGTTCAAATGAGATGCTGACCGTATCAGCCTTACCCCAGAATGCCGCAGTGATCCTCGCTGCTAGTCCATATCCCGTCGAGCCGCCGATGACCAGCACCCGCTGGGGTGTTCTCTCCCCTGCAGGCTGGCGGCTTACCCACTGGATCTGCTCCTTTACCCCTTGGACACACCCAGCCGGATGTGCGGTCAGGCAGACATTTCTCACTATTTTCGGTTCAATTATCATGACTGCTCCTCTTGTCGGATCAGGGCCATCCATACAGCCTCGGCTGCAAGTTCATCCCCGACGTATGTCTTCCCCGACTGCTTGAGCATCTGTTTGGTAACCCGCAGGTTCTCTATCTCAAAGCGTACGGTGTCTCCCGGCACCACCTGTCGTCTGAATTTAACCTTGTCGACGGTGGCCAGAAAGAATACTGTAGTTTCGGTAAAAATACCCGCCTTCCTGATGCCGGCACCGCCGCATTGGGCCATAGCCTCAATCAACAGCACCCCGGGCACGACCGGGTATTCAGGGAAATGGCCGACGAAAAAAAACTCTTCCCCGCTGAAGTGCTTCGTTCCAATAACTCCGTCCTGGTCGGCCCGTAGAATCTCATCCACAAAGAGAAAGGGTTCCCGGTGGGGAATGCATTGCTGTACCGTCATGATTGTTCGCTCCTTACCTAGTATACTTTTTTACGATCAAAGCTGCATTATGGCCGCCGAATCCCAGGGAATCAGACAGTACAGCATCAATTTTACCATGTACACCTGTATTAGCTACATAGTTGAGATCACAGAGCTCATCGGGCTCCTGGAGATTAATGGTAGCAGGAAAAAACTGGTCCCGTATAGCCATCACAGAAAGTACTGCCTCAAGTGCTCCGGCAGCACCAACTAAGTGGGAAGTCATGGACTTGGTCGATGAGACCTTCACCTTATATGCATGCTCCCCGAAGGCTTCCTTGATTGCCAAGGTTTCTATGGGATCATTTGTAGGGGTGGAAGTACCATGGGCATTTATATAGTCAATATCTTCCGGCTTCATACCGGCCATGTTCAGGGCCTGTTTCATGGCCATGGCTGCGCCCTTTCCTGCAGGATCGGGAGCAGTCAAGTGGTAGGCATCACAGGTAGCAGCGTATCCGGCTATTTCAGCATATATCTTCGCTCCCCGCTTCAGCGCGTGCTCAAGTTCCTCAATAACTAACATGGCTGCACCCTCTCCCATAATAAATCCATCACGATGCTTATCAAAGGGACGGCACGCTTCCTGGGGTCGGTCGTTGTACTTGGTCGACAGGGCCTGGATCTTGCAGAACCCCGCAAAACCGAACTTACAGATGGCCGCCTCGGTACCTCCGGTGACAGCTGCATCCACAAGCCCGCTTCGGACAGCCAGGAACGCTTCCCCCACCGCATCGGTGCCTGATGCACATGCGGTGGCAATGGTGATGCAGGGTCCGTGGATCCCGAATTTAATGGCGATGTTTCCACCGGCTTCATTGGTAATCATCTTCGGGATGGTCATGGGAGCAACACCCCTCGGTCCTGATTCGTGCATCTTGATCACCGACTCCTCAATGATCTCAAACCCGCCGATACCGTTCCCGATATAGGTTCCCACCCGGTGTGGATCAAACCCGCTGAACTGGGCATCATCCACCGCCTGTACTGCTGCTGCAACAGCGTACTTGGTGAAGTCTGCCATGTTCCTGTACTCCCTCCGGTCCATAAATACACCGGGATCAAAGTCCTTCACCTCGCCGGCTACCTTTGAGGGAAAGTCTGTAGTATCGAACCGGGTTACCGGCCCTATTCCGGAAGTTCCCGCCTTGATAGCCTTCCAGGTATCCGCCACATTGTGTCCCAGGGGATTAACGGTCCCCATGCCGGTTATAACAACCCGCCTGTTGTTCATATATATGTTCTCCTCATGCTTGTATTCAATACTCAGGTGATCATGCCGCCGTCCACTACCAGCACCTGACCGGTAATGTAGGTTGAATAGTCTGAAGCCAGGAACAGTACGCTTCCTGCCACATCTTCGGGTCTGCCGAGGCTCCCCATGGGAACCTGGGCTAATATGGCCTGTTTCTGTTCCTCTTTGAGTACATCGGTCATCTCCGTCTGGATAAATCCGGGAGCAATTACATTGACCCGTACTCCCCGGGAGGCGACCTCCTTGGCCAGGCTCTTGGAAAACCCGATTAGCCCCGCCTTAGATGCGGCATAATTGGTCTGCCCCCCGTTGCCGCTGATACCGACAACCGAAGAAATAGATATTATTGAACCGCTTCTCTGCTTTGCCATTTCCCGGGCGATAATTCGGGACGTGAGAAATGCGCTGGTCAGGTTGACCCTCAGCACCTCATCCCAGGCATCAAGCTTCATGCGGAACAGCAGTCCGTCACGGGTGATGCCTGCATTATTAACCAGTACATCGACCCCTCCAAGCAGTTCAAGGGCTTTCTTCACAGCCGCATCCGCAGAGGCTTCATCTGCAAGGTCGGTCTCAACCCAGTACACCTCACCCAGCTCAGCCAGTTCATCATGTTCTGCACTGCAGCTTCTGCTGAGGTATACAACCCGGGCCCCACCGGAAAGACACTTCCTGACTATCGCAAGGCCGATGCCCCGGGATCCGCCGGTCACTATTATTCGTTTTTGTGCTACCATGCATGTTCTCCCTTTTCAAACAGAACTCATAATTGACCCAGCCAGCTCTTCGATCTGGTCAAGTGTCCCGACAGGCCGGCAGGATATTTCCTTGGAAACCGATCCCCAGAGACCAGTCAGCACCTTCCCGGGACCAACCTCCATGAGGACGTCCGCTCCCCCGTCACGTATCCGCTCCATAATATCAACCCAGCGGACAGGGCTGGTGATCTGGCGGGAACATAAAAGGGCCGCATCCTCTGCCCGGGGTATCAATTCCCCGGTAGCATTAGAATAGCATGATTTTTCAAAAGGCTTCCAATGAATCTTCTGAAGCTCCAGGGCAAATGCCTCGGCCGCTTCAGCAAGAAGCGGTGTATGAAAAAAACCGGAAACCTTGAGCGGAATGACCCTGCGGGCGCCGCCCTCAACGAGAAAGGGCTTCAGTGCACTGATGCTGTCGGTCAGACCGGAAATCGCCACTTGGCGGGGACCATTATGATTGGCAGCAAAGACATTATCAATACCGGCATGATTGATCAGTTCCTGCACTTCTGAAAAGGTCAGCCCAATAACAGCTGCCATACCTGGACCGCCGCTGACGCCCTCATAGCTTCGGGAGTTCTGCACCATGAGAGAAGCCCTTGTCTGGACAAGGTGCATGACCTCCTCGAAGGAGATCGATCCGGCATCATAGAGGGCACTCATCTCTCCCACGCTGAATCCGGCACTGCACTGGCTGTGTACTCCAAGCTGGCTAAGCACCTCCCGCACAGAAGCATTCATCAGGGTCACGGCAGTCTGAGTATTGACAGTCTGCTTCAGCTCAGCCTCATCAGACTCAAACAGCAGCTGCTCCATGTCCCTTCCGCACACCTCTGAGGCAGTCCTGAATAGTTGCTTTACGCAGTCAAAGCGGTCCCAAAGGTCCTTTCCCATTCCGGGATGCTGGGCCCCCTGACCTGGAAACAGATATGTTGTTACCATTTGATTATATTCCCTCCATACGTAAGTCCTGCACCAAATCCGATGATTGCGATGGTATCGCCCCGATGGAGCAGGTCCTTCTCTTCCATCTCCCGCAGTGCCACCGGTATCGAGGCGGCTGACGTATTTGCGAGATCCTCTATATTCATATAAAACTTTTCCATTGGTATACCGAGCCGTTTTGCAGCAGCCTGGGTAATCCTGCTGTTCGCCTGGTGGGGTACAATGTATGTGAGATCATCAATACTGAGAGAGCTCTGTTCCAGCAACGCCTTCAGCGTTTTCACCAGCACAGAGACCGCAAAGTTGTATACCCGTCTTCCCTCCATGCGCAGGGTGATCTGAGAAATATCATCGTAGCCGTCTTTCATGGGTCTCCGGGATCCCCCGGCTGCAACCATGAGAGCATCTGCCCCGGAACCGTCCGCATGCAGTTCACTGCAGATAATCCCCCGGGTGCCCGCAGGATGCTCCGGATCAGCAGAAACTACTACAGCCCCTGCCGCATCACCGAAGAGCACACAGTTGCGGTCACTCCAGTCTACTACACTGGTGAGTTTCTCAGCTCCGATCACCAGGATATGCTGTACCCGTCCAGTATGCAGCATTCCCCGGGCAACCTCAAGACCGTAAATGAAGCCGCTGCATCCTGCGGACAGGTCAAAGGCAAAGGCCTGCTTCGCCCCAAGCCGCTCCTGGATTACACATGCTGTAGCGGGAAACCCGGGATAATCTGGTGTTGCGGTAGCAACGATGATCCCCCCGATCGCTTCAGGGCCAAGTCCTGCCCTGTCCAGGGCTTCCATGGCGGCCTCATACCCGAGATCTGATGAAGCCTGGGAATCTTCCGCAATATGACGATATCCAATTCCCGTATGGGACCGGATCCATTCATCCGAAGTATTGATATTATGCAGCTGTGCAAGCTCGTCATTCGAATAACGGCGTTTTGGTATATATGATCCAACTGACTGTATGATTGTGTTCATGGTATCTCCTTGTGATGTAGCATGGGCTTATTATGACAGAATATAATTATTTGTCAATATTGACTAT
>SKJE01000092.1 GCA_007116075.1 Spirochaetia bacterium | reverse complement strand
GTTGAGAATTTCGTTCACCTTCAGGACAAGTCTATTCTTAGCTATTGTACAGAGCATTCGATGAAACTCCAGATCTAGTGCAATGATCTCCTTGGTGCAAGAATCTGCCATCTGTTCAAGGTCTTCAATACTCTTCAGAATAGCATCAAGGTGTACCTGTCTCAGGTTCTCAATGACAACAGGCATCATCCCGACCTCAATAATGCGGCGGAACTGCAGCACCTCCAGGATACTCTCTCTGCTGTAGTTCATCATGGGAATCAGCAGATTCAGGTTCTGTTCTATTGATGCATCTATTACAAAGGTTCCTTCACCCTGGCGGGCTTCCAGGAAGCCCTGGGCAATAAGTGACTTGATAGCTGATCTTACGGAGATCCTGCTGACTTCAAAGATTTTTGTTAATTGATTCTCTGAGGGTATCTTTTCACCAGATTTCCAGGTTCCCTGGAGCAGGAGACGCTTCAGTTGATCATATACTTGATTGTGCACCTTTTTGTTGTTGATTGCTGTAATTTTCAGATGCTTCAGCTGATCCAACTGATCAATATATTTTTCCTGTGCCATGTACTTTATTCCTGTGAAGGCATGTTTTATATTAGGAATATATAAGAGAACAGTCATACTGTCCATGGGGTAAGCCATGGGACAGCAGATCAGGCGCGGCATTGAAACCTTTCAGCAGAGATTTGTTCAATTTCATTGATGGTTCTCATCAAGTGTTCTTCCATCGTGTTTTTAGCAGCCTCGATATCTCGATCAACAAGGGTATTATAGATTTTCCGATAATATACCCTCCCCAGTACACTACCAAAATTCTCAACAACGTTGGTTATGGAATGACGATACAGCTCACTGAGTATTTCATTTACCTTCAGAACCAGCCGATTCTGTGCGATTGTACAGAGCCTTCTATGGAATTCCAGGTCAAGATCAACTATTTGATTAGTCATGGACTCATCTGTCTGTTCAAGTCTTTGCACACTTTTTTCAATTGTCTCAAGGTGGGTCTCACTGAGATGTTCAATCACCACAGGCATCATACCGACTTCAATCATCCGCCGGAACTGCAGCACCTCCAGGAGACTTTCCCGGGTGTAATTCATCATGGGAATAAGTAATGTGAGGTTCTGATCGATTGACGCATCAAGGACAAAGGTTCCCTCCCCCTGCCGTGTATCCAGAAACCCCTGGGCCACAAGAGATTTTATTGCTGATTTTACTGATATGCGGCTCACCCCGAACATGAGAGTCAGCTGGTGCTCTGAAGGGATCTTCTCTCCCGCTTTCCACGCCCGCTGCATCAGCAGCCGCTTCAGTTGGTTATATACTTGGTGGTGCACCTTCTGCGTATTTATTGCAGAAATCTTCAGGTTCTGAACATGCTCAAGGCCTTTCATTGGTTATGCTATTCCATCACCTCACGATCAAGTGTGAATGATCTTCCCACATGAGCCCATGCTCCACCAATTTGCTTTTATAGTTATAAAGGTGAGCCGGCAGAGTAAGGTGCTGCTGCCGGCTCCGCAAAAGGGTGTTACATCTTATCTATCAGTAGGCAGTTAGCCCGCCATCTACCGGTAATGACACTCCGGTAATAAATGATGACTCATCTGAGGCTAGAAACAGAACTGCTCTGGCTACATCATCTACTGTTGCAAGTCTTCCCAGAGGCACCTCGCCAAGGCGCTCTTTCTTTTTCTCAGGATCCTTGAACAGCTGCTGTACAAAGGGGGTATCAACTGTACTGGGATGGATCGAATTTGACCTGATCCCATCGGCGGCATACCGGGAAGCCACTGACTTCGTCAAGAGCGTTACGGCACCCTTGGTAGCAGTATATGCTTCGGGAGTGAACTTGTGTCCCACCAGCCCGCATATGGAAGACATATTTATGATGCTTCCGCTGCCCTGGGTTCTCATAACCGGCAGACAGTACTTCGTGCCGAGAAACACACTTCCCGTGTTGACCTTCATCATGGTCTGCCACTCATCAATATGCATCTCTTCAATTGGTTTGCGGATATTGATTCCGGCATTATTCACCAGTACATCAACCCGACCGGTGCGCTCCACCGCCAGATCCACGGCCTGAGCCCACCCTTCTTCTGTAGTAATATCAGCAGCGAAGAAAAACGCCTCACCGCCAGCTTTTCGAAGATCCTGCTCCAGAGCAGTTCCTCCCTCTACATTCAGGTCCAAAAGAATCAGTACCGCTCCCTCAGCTGCTAAAAGCCTAGAAACAGCAGAACCTATCCCGCCTGCAGCGCCTGACAATATTACAGTTTTTCCAGCCACACGCATCACAACCTCCCGGCTTCTTTCAATTCAATAATCTTTCGCTGTTCTCTGGAAAACTCCACTGCTCGTTTGATACCGGAATACGCTATGAGTATAATTGCTACCATCAGGATAATACCGATTGGTCTCGTCATAAGCGGAAGCAGGCTTCCCCGGCTCTGCATGAGAGCCTGTCGAAAACTGATATCAGCCATATCACCGAGAATAATTCCCAAAACCAGAGGCGCCATCGGATAATCTAATTTCCTCAAGACATACCCGATCAGACCAAAAATAAGCATGACCGTAATATCGAATCCACGAACGTTTCCTGCATAAGCACCGATAACCGTTAGCGGTACGATGATCGGCATCAAAATTTCACGTTTTACCTTCAGAATTTTCGCCATCGGTTTAGCCAAGATAAGTCCCCAGATCAGCATAGCAAAGGTTGCACACAAAAGCATGATCGCAATCATGTAGAGAAATCCTGGGTGCTCAACAGGAAGCATCGGTCCCGGCCGCACACCGTGAAGCCAGATCGCTGCCAGGAACATTGCTGCAGGAGGGCTTCCCGGCACTGCAAGGGTAAGCATCGGGATCATGGCTCCGCCAACAACAGCATTATTAGCTGTTTCTGCTGCAGCCAGTCCTTCAAAACTGCCCTTCCCATATAATTCCGGATGCTTAGACCTGCGCTTACCGATATCATAGGCTACCCAGGCTCCAATATCTTCACCGGCTCCGGGAACAGCACCGATACCGACACCAATCAGCCCGGAACGAATCGCTGTCGGCAGGACTGCCTTAATGGTCTTCCATTCAGGTATAACCCGACCAACCTTTCCCTCTATCTTGTAAGGAACCTTTTCTTGAAGGACAAAAAGCACCTCGGATATACCGAATACACCAATAAGTGCAGGTATGAGGGAAATTCCGCCCATCAAATCGAGAGAACCAAAGGTAAACCGGGGATAGGCATAGACTTTTTCAAGTCCGATAAGAGTTACAAAGAACCCCAGGAAACCTACAATCCAGCCCTTGATGGGATCCTTTCCTGTGGAGAGGTTACCACAGATCATGATACCGAAGACTGCCAGAAGAAAATATTCCCACTGACCGAACCGGAGAGCAATCTTGTAGATAAATGGAGAAAGGAAAATCAGCATGACAATACTGACAAGCATACCGAAAAATGATGCAACAATACCGGTACCCAACGCGAGACCGCCCTTTCCCTGTTTTGCTAGTACAAATCCATCCAAAGCTGTGGCAGCCGAAGACGGAGTACCGGGTATGTTCACCATGATTGCGGCGTTACAGCCTCCCATGACCGCTCCGACATATACTCCAAGGAGAAACGCAATGGCTATGGTTAGGTTCATTCCATAGGTAAGATTAATCAGCAGTGCCAGTGCCATGGTCGCCGTCAAGCCTGGTATTGCTCCGACGATGATTCCCATCACAGTTGCTGCGGTTACCACAAACATATTAGTAATCGTGAGAGTTGATCCCAGGACATTCCAGAAAAGGGATAACTCACTCATGAATGTATCAAACATATATTCTTCCCTCTCATTTACGGCAGTGGTATGTTAAAGAATCTGGTAAATGCAAGCACTATCATAAGGGCTGCAACAACAGATATAATGATTGCTTTCCACCAGGAGGTTGACTTCAGGTACATAAAATTTGCAAACAGATAAATCGATGTTGCTATACCAAAATGTATTCTGCCTATCAACCCAAAGATAAATATTGCCATCATACCGACAAGGATGATTACCCGTATAAATTCATGGTGTTTTACAAAACTAATAAGATTTGACTTTGCAAACACAACCTTAACCTGGGCAAATCCTTTTCGTTTGATAGCTGAGGCCACCATCATAGCGCCAAGTATGATAAAGACAACTCCGAGAATTAATGGAAAGAATCCAGGTGCACTGAGAAAAGTTGTATATACCCTCATATTGAGAGCTGTATATGCTACATATATACCAAAAATAATAAGCAGGGCACCCATAATCAGGTCAGCAGCCCCATTCTTGCGAACTTCCTTTACTTCTTCCGGAGCTGCTTCTTTCTTTGTATCATCCATACAATTTCCACCTATAATAATGATTACGGAAGCGGGGTATTTCTACTCACCCCGCTTCCGCGTTACGTACACTAACTCTTAGTATACCGCGCTTTTCTCAACGTCCCAGGACCATTCATCCATGGTAGGAATATTGAAGGTTGCGGGGTTTTTTTCGCCCAATCCAGCATTCCAGAGCGTCCAGGAATAGCCGGCCTCTGAGAAGGAAAGGAACTGATCCGCATCTTCACCATGGTAGGCAACTACTTCAAGAGCCTGGCTTTCTGCATATTCAACAATACTTGGCTGCTGCATAGCCCAGATAAATGCCTCGGTCAGCTTTTCGATATGTCCTGCGGGGGCATCTCTTCTCATCATAAAAGGCCAGGTTTCTGACAGCAGGGGAACATTGTCACTTCCGGGGAGTACGTCAACAACGGAGGGAACCTCGACGTTTCCAACCATGTAGGATTCCGGAGTGGTAACAAAGA
Source organism: Spirochaetia bacterium (assembly GCA_007116075.1). Classification (GTDB taxonomy): domain Bacteria; phylum Spirochaetota; class Spirochaetia; order PWKH01; family PWKH01; genus PWKH01. Next base: position 1,158 of record SKJE01000092.1, on the reverse strand, counting down.
TTGCTCTCAAGTCACCGGAACGTACAAAGTCTACTGCTGCAGAAAAGGTTACCATAGCAGCATGAACATCACCAGCAATTACAGCAACTGCTGCATTTCGGCAGGATCCACCTGTTACGTAGTTAGGTGAAGAGGTACCGGCGATTCCCAATACAGCTTCGATCAACACGTGGGGTCCTACACCAAAACCTGAGATACCGAAGTTAACTTCGTCTCTATCAATTGCTCCAAGGACATCTTCAATGGTCTCGAATGGAGAGTCAGTTCGAACAATCAGTGCTCCAGGGCCTGAGAAGGGATGCCAGGAAACCCAGTCAGTCCAGTCCGTATCAACGGTACCAACTACGCGGAAACCAGAAAAGGGTCCGGATCCTGTAGCGTACATACTGTATCCATCTGCAGGACGGTTCAGCACATGCTGTGCGGCAACTGCACTGGAAGCACCTTCCATATTCACTACATTGATGGTTTCACCGAGGTATTCTTCCATCTCTGCAATAATGGGACGAACAGCGGTATCGGTTCCTCCTCCGGCACCAAACCCGACTGTCACAACAGGCTGGGTTCTTGGCCAAAGCCTGTCATCAGCTTCCCTTGCGCCTGCCCCGAAGACAACTGCTGCACTAAATGCAATCAGTACGAAACATAAAACACCAATCTTTTTCATACAAAACTCCTTTTCATAGAGAATCTTTGTTTTTGCATTCTCTATGTGTTTATCATACTGCATATTCTTTTGCAGTATGTTTCTGATTATGATAAGCACTTACATGCTTACTACCATGTTCATGACGATCCAGCTAAGCCGGACCGTACTATTCTGCCCGAGCCTGGGCTTTTGCCCACTTTTCGTAGTACTGAATCAGTCCGCCATGGTCGTCGGCTCCCTTGCCGTCTTCCTGGAGCTCCTTCATCATGTCGATGATCGAGCTGCTCATCGGTGTAGGCACGCCCAACTCGGCCGCTGTATCAAGGGCATTCTGGAGATCCTTGATGTGCAGCTCAATCCTGAATCCGGGCTTGAAATTCCCCTCTAAAACCATGGGGGCCTTCGCATCAAGTACTGTGCTCTGGGCAAGTCCTGAACGTACCGCCTTGAATACTGTCTCGGGGTTCACACCAGCCTTCGCTGCCAGCACAAGGGCTTCACTCATGCCT
>SKJE01000099.1 GCA_007116075.1 Spirochaetia bacterium | reverse complement strand
TAGACGAAAAAAGAAAAAACAAGTACCTTCTGAAGCTCAAATATACAACAGGAGTATACACGTTTATGGAGAGAAGCAGTAAGACAGACATTCTTTTAGCCCTCTTTGTCGGCTCAATGATCATCGTAAACACCATCGGTTCTAAAATCACCACCATCCTCGGTGTTCGGGTATCCGTGGGAATCATGTTCATGCCGATCCTTTTTCTGGTTACCGATATCATCAGCGAGGTTCACGGTAAGCAGATGGCAAAACGATTTGTCCGGATATCTACGGGCATGCTGATCTTCATGTTCGTCATGATATTCCTTGCCATCAAGCTGCCCCCCAACCCGTCATACACCATGCAGGCAGAATTTCAGATGATCTTCGGGGGCAGTCTTCGGATGACCTTTGCCAGTATTATCTCCTTTGCCATAAGTCAGTCCTTTGATGTAATGGTATTTGAGTTCTGGAAAAAAGTAACCGGAGGGAGATTTCTCTGGCTGAGGAATAATGCCTCCACTATGACCAGTCAGTTCATTGATACCACCATTTTTATGTTCATCGCCTTCTACGGCATGACACCCCAGTTTACGATCCCCTTCCTCTTCTCCCTGATCATACCCTACTGGCTGTTCAAGATCGCCTTTGCGGTTATTGATACACCCCTCTGCTATCTGGGGGTACGCTGGATGAGGGGAGAGCCGATTCGGACCAAGAAAACAGAACCCCAGGAAGAGGGCTCGCCGGCGAGCTAATACGCACATACCTCAACGCTTATTGAGTGGGTCCTGGATCCATGACTTGGCATGGTGGGCTCACTTGAGCTCACCATATTCACCGAGTCGTTGGTACGGACCCTGCCCTTCTGGTCATCAAGAAGCACCCAGGTTCCCTGAAGTTTACTCACCGTCCCTGCCATAATAGTATGGGTAAGATGAACTTCCGCGACAAAACATCCGATATCGTTAAGCACCTTAACCCGTGATCCATCCTCTATACCCCGGCTCACTGCATCAGCGGGGTTCATCTGAAGCCGGTCATCACTGGACAGGCCCAGTTCATGACCATGGGAATTAATCCGGTGACGGGCATGGGGAGTAATAAGCATCAGGGGACGGTTACCCCCGGGAGCTGGATAGACCAGACAGGGAACCGGTGAACCGGTCGCTTCATGATACGAAGCAGAGGTGAGCTCAATCTTACCGGAGGGAGTCGGAAGCGCCCCTCCATTCATGGCATCTGCAAGGCCGACCCAGCCGGCATCCCTGTGCGGACTCTCCCAGTAACCCTGGCGCAGACATGTCTTCTTCACTGAAGCATCCGCCTGCTCCATGAGATAATCCACCCATTGGTCAGCACTCCTTCCTTCACTGAAAAGCTCTTCGAACCCAAGTCTCCGGGAGAGTTCCCGGAAGATATCATAGTCATGGCGCACTTCAGGAGGGGCCTTTACAGCCTGCTCGCTGTAGAGAAGCAGACCGTTATTTGCCGTGCAGAGATCCCTTCGCTCCAGAAACATGCTCACAGGGAATATGATATCGGAGTATCTGGCGGTGGGTGTAAGCATCTGTTCATGGGTAATAATCACTTCAACTGCATCCAGAGCTCTTGTTACTGAAGCTGTATTGCTGCTCTGCCCAAGAAAATTCCCTCCCACGTTATAGAGACAACCTACCGATCCCGGGTGCTCAAGAACCCAGTCAGCCCACCGGTATACCGGTACATGAAAGGGTTTATTGTGGCCCTGGAGATTTCCAGGCACACCACCAACAGGAACCTTCGGCTGGTAATTCCACTGGCCGCACCCCGCACTGCCGCCCCTGACCCCGACATTTCCGAGGGCGAGCTGCAGGACAAGTCCCATGCGGTCAGCCTCCTCCCCGCCCAGAGTCCGCTGCACTGAAAGTCCCGGAAGCAGTGCCGATGGTGAATGGTCCATGAGCTTTCGGGCAAGTTCAATGATCTGCTGCTCCGGGATACCGCACAAGAAAGCAGCCCAGCCGGGAGAACGCTGCACACCATCATGCTCCCCCAGGACCCAGCTGGTAATAGTCCGATACCCTTCGGTAAGTGGAAGCTGTCCATATCCCTTTTTCGTCAACACCTCATAGGTCAGAGCTGTCAGCAGCACTGCATCACTGCCCGGCTTAATGGGAATCCATGAAGCGTTGCAGAGGTCTACTGTACCAGTTCTCCGTGGATCCACTACGACTGCTGGAACTCCCCGTTCAGAAAGTTCCTTCAGTACCGCTTCGGTCTCACAGCCAAACCGGGTATCCAGGGGATGGAAGCCCAGCAGCAAAAGGAATTTGGTATCAACCAGTGTTCTTATATCAATACCGATGTCGCTTCGTCCGAAGAGCAGCGGCTTCATATAGTCTGCCGCTTCACTACTGTAGGACCCGTAAGTGTCAATGTAGAAAGGAAGTCCTGAAAGAAACCGGGTAGTCAGTCTGGCAGTGTTGTGCACCAGGCCGCGGCAAGCTCCTGATCCTCCCAGTCTCATGACGGTATTCCCGGAAATCGCTTCACCAGCCCGGTCCAGCGCTTCATCCCAGGAGATTCGCTTGAACTCCTTGGAACCTCTCGCTCCAGTGCGAAGCAGCGGATAGCGCAGCCGATCAGGATGATCAAGAAGCCGGTGCATCCGATACCCCTTGGCACATCCGCGCATATACGTTCCCCGGAGTGGATTATCCCTGATGGATTGTATTACTCCGTTCTCCACAACAGCTACCAGAGGACACCCGGCTCCGCAGTCCTTATTGCATGATACAAACAGTTCCTGATCTAAACTCATGTCTAATCATATCCCAATATCTATAGAATAAGAAAGTAGGTATTCACCATCTCTTGGTTCTCACTCCTTGTCTCTCTTCATTCCTTCAAGTACATTATGGATAACAAGCACTGAAGCTGTTTTCATCTTCGGAGGATAATCGTGTCGATCTACCGGATTCATTTCACCTATGAGAAGAAGGAGGTTGTCCTTCTTGCTAAAAACCTTGATATGACCCATCCCTACTTTGTCTCCATTAAGGATATCCAGCTGCCCAAGAGCAGTCCGCTTATCATTGACCCGAACAGGGACTCAGTTGAAAAACTTTTCGGTGACGCATATCATCTGATGATTCCCTTCCAGTCGGTCAGTCTCATCGAGGAGATAAAGGATGAGGAGAAGCCTCAGTCCAAGGAGTCCCGATCACACCTCTCCATGGTTGATAAAGACCAGTGATTCCCTTTCCCTATTTACCTCTACCGGGCAACATGGTAGCATAGGTTCATGAAAACAGTGATACAAAACGCTACAATTATACCGATGGCAAGCAAGGAAGCTGAGTTCATCACGGGAGATCTGGTCCTTGAGGATGAACTTATTCTTCAGGTTGGCGGAGTCTATGCACCTGCCCAGGGCGACCGGGTTATAGATGGAACAGCTCACATTGTCATCCCCGGCCTCATAAACGGGCACACCCATCTGCCCATGACCCTGTTGAGAAACTGCGCAGATGACATGGACCTGTTCACCTGGCTCAATGACCATATATGGCCGAGGGAGGAAAAGCACACTCCTGAGACTATCCTCTGGGGCTCATATCTGGGGCTGCTGGAATTAATCCAAAGCGGGGTGACCACCTTCTCCGACATGTACTTCATGCAGGAACAGACCATTGCCGCCGTACTCCAGAGCGGTATCGGCGCTCACATAGGAGCGACTATCATGGGGAATGAAGGGGAGACCAGGAAACGACTCCCCATGCTCCGAGAGCTCCATGCATCCTGGCAGGGTGCCCAGGGAGGGCGCATCCGTATTGATGTAGCTCCCCATGCCATCTACACCTGCGATGCCCAGACCCTTAGGATCGCCGCAGAGCTTACCGAAGAGTTTGACACCGCCATGCATATCCACGTGAGCGAGACAGCCAAGGAACAGGACGATGCCCTGGGGGCCCACGGCATGACTCCCCTGGCCTACCTTGATTCCCTGGGAGTACTCCAGGTTCCAGTGTATGCAGCCCATGGAGTATTTTTTACCCCCGGGGATATCAACTTGTGCCGTGATAAAAAAGTATCGGTGATCCATAATCCCTCCAGCAACCTTAAACTTGGTAACGGCTGTGCCCCAATCCATGAACTGCAGCAGTCCGGTGTATCTGTGGGGCTCGGAACAGACGGAGCATCGAGCAACAACAATCTCAATATGATGGAAGAGATGCACCTCACTTCCCTGATCCACAAGGGATGGCTGGCCGATCCCCGGTTACTCAATGCCTACCAAGTACTCGCCATGGCCACCCGGGAGGGAGCCCGGGCGCTGTTCCGGGACGACATTGGTACCCTTGAGCCGGGCAAGCGGGCTGACATCGTGATGGTTTCAACCGAAAGTCCCCATATGACCCCTCTGCTCAATCCTGTTGCTGCCCTGGTCTACAGTGCCCAAAGCAGTGATATCAGCAGAGTGTTCAGCAGCGGTAGAGCAGTATATGAATCGGGAGACTTTACTACCCTGGACAAAGAGAAAATCTGCGCTGAAGCGGAAAGCTGTGCAAGAGCACTGCAGTAGGAGCATATATGTACAAAGAATCCTTTCAAGCCGTTGTCTTCGAAGAGGGCACATTGAAACTCCTGGACCAGAGGTACATTCCCCGCAAGGAGGAGATATTCCCCTGCCGAACCTATATGGACGTGGAATTTGCCATCCGGGATATGGTGGTCCGGGGAGCCCCGGCAATCGGAGCTGCCGCGGGGTATGGATTTTATCTTGCCGCGGATGCATTATCCCATCTGCCCCGGAAGCAGTTCCTGGAGGAACTCCGAAAAGCTTCGGACATCCTTGACCAATCCCGTCCAACCGCAGTGAATCTCCGGTGGGCCCTGGAGCGGATGTGGCGACGGACCAATCAGCTTGGAAACACTTCAACTGAGCAGCTGCTTAAGCACCTGCTTGAGGAGGCTCACCGCATCAGGGAGGAGGATATTGAGACCAACCGCACCCTCTCCCGGATAGGAGCTGAGGTCATCGTACCGGGGGCACGGATTCTCACCCACTGCAACACCGGAGCCTTGGCTACCGCAGGGTGGGGTACGGCCCTGGGGGTCATAAAGGAAGCTCATTTCAGCGGGAAAGATATTTTTGTTTACGCAGATGAAACCCGTCCACGGCTCCAAGGAGCCAGGCTCACCGCATGGGAGCTGGTGAAAGCCGGCATACCTGCAAAACTGATCCCCGACAGTGTCGCGGCAACACTTATCAGGGACGGCAAGATCGACTGCGTGATCCTCGGAGGCGATCGGGTTGCCGCGAACGGAGATGTCTGCAATAAAATTGGTACCTTTATGCTCTCGGTGATCTGTCATCATTACGGGGTACCCTTCTACAGTGCTGTACCAGTCTCAACAATTGATTTTGACACCCCAACCGGAGCAGATATCCCGATTGAAGAGCGCAGTGCCGACGAAGTAAAGACGATTGAGGGAGTCACCATAGCGCCTAAGGAGATTGAAGTATTCAACCCCGCCTTCGATGTGACCCCCCACCAGTTTGTCACCGGCATCATTACTGAACGGGGCATACTGCGTCCTCCCTATGCGCATCACATTGCCCAACTGAAACAGGAGATATATGAAAAAGAGCAGACATCTTGATACAGTTTGCCTCCATGGAGGGGCCCAGTACGGGGACGAGCGCAAAGCACTCAGTCCACCCATCCATATGAGCACCTCCTTCACCTTTGACTCCCTGGAGGATGCCGAACTGGTTATGGATTTTAAAAGCGATGACTTCGTCTACACCAGGGGCAACAATCCCACACTGCGGCTCTTTGAGACCCGTATTGCGGAGATGGAGGGAGGAACAGCCGGTGCCGCCTTTTCATCCGGAATGGCTGCGATATCATCGGTGCTGTTATCCCTGACCAAGCAGGGGGATCACATAGTCGCCCATCGAACCCTCTACGGCTCTACCCATACGGTTCTCACCGAGCTGCTGCCCCGCTACGGAATCACTGCCCATCTGGTTAACTGCTGCACTATTGAAGAGCTCACGGCTTTACTGGACCAGCTCAAGGGGAAAGGGATCACACCGAAGGCGCTCTTTTTTGAGACCCCGGCAAACCCTTCACTGGAGGTAATCCC
>SKJE01000175.1 GCA_007116075.1 Spirochaetia bacterium | reverse complement strand
TCATGCATAGCACAAAAAACTGTGAAATCTCCTTGAGTTTCCCCCCATGCCGTCCTACAATGTCCCCATGGCACATTGTTATTTTTGCGGGCAGGAGACTGTCCGGGGAGAGCGGATATACCGCACCAGCATGTGCAGTGCCTGCGGAAAGCCGCTTAAGATCTGCAGGAACTGTGAATTCTATGATCCCGGTGCGAAGTACGAATGCAGGGAACACATCCAGGACCCGGTACGGGACAAGGAGCAGGAAAACTTCTGCGAGTATTTTTCACCGGACCTGAGCCCCTGGAGCCCTGATGACGGTTCGGTAAAAAAACAGGCCCGGGATAGGTTTAATTCCCTGTTCAACCTGTAGGGAGGTGCATCCATGTTACGGGACCTGCTTCAGCAGCGAAGGAGCATCAGGTCGTTCACTGATGCTCCCGTATCAAAGGAAACTATTGATATACTGCTCCAGTGCGCCCTGCTCTCACCTTCCTCCCGGTCCATCCGTCCCTGGGAGTTTATCGTGGTGGATGAACCGGAACTGATCCGGAAACTCTCAAGGGCCAAGGAGCACGGTTCGGCCTTCATGGCCGGTGCTCCGGCAGCGATCGTCGTGGCGGGACTGCCTGAGGTAAGTGATGTCTGGATAGAGGATAGTGCGATAGCCGCTTCGAACCTGCTGCTGGCAGCGGAGGATCTCGGCCTGGGTGCATGCTGGATACAGATACGGCTGAGAACCTCTGCGGATGGGGGGAGTTCTGAGGAGTATGTCCGGGAGACGCTCAATATACCCGCCTCCCGAAGTGTGGAGGCAGTTATAGCACTGGGTCACCCGAACCAGCGGATGTCCCAGTGCTCATTGGATAATCTGGAATGGCAGAAGGTCTCCTATAACCGACGGCCATGAAGCAGCAGGTCAAGGTCGATCTCACCCATCCCGCTGGGCATCTGGATCCCCCAGTTGTCCAGCACCTGGGGGTTCACTTCACCGAAGACCCCCACCATGACATCCTTCACCCAGATTGAGGCGCATCGGCCTTCAATAAACCGGGGATCCTTCTGTTCCTCAAGGCGGTAGTCCCGGTCGAGGTAATACATCAGGGAAGACACGTGGCTGTTGAGCTGGTTAAACCCCGCATGACTATCGGCAAAGAGAAATCCGAGAAAATTCCGTGTTGCAGTCCCTGAGTTGGTCTGTTCATCAAGGAAGGCAACCTTGCCGATCTCGAAGATCCGGTGGGGATACACCGCATTGCTCGACACAGCTTCGGACTGCAGCAGGGCGGGGGCTATGGAAGCCCGTACATACTCATAGTTCTCACTCATGGGATTCGCAATCTGGATGAATCCCTCATGGGTGAGGTTCATTTTCTCAATATAGTCCCGGGCGGAACCAAGGTAGTTGTACATCATCTCCTGGTAGCCCAACCCGATCATAAGATCCTTTGCCTTTCGGGTAAACTCCTCCTCCACCGTCAGACGGCCCGGGGTAAAGGTGTTGGGCATGATGGGAGAGAAGGTCCCCATACCGCGGCCGATCATGATATCCTCAATAATGTCTACCGGGTGAAGAAAGTCGTTCCGGTATTCCGGCACGGTCACGTAGATCATGCCGTCATCATGGACGGCAAAGACCCCCATCCGCTTCAGTGACGCCAGGGCTTCATCCGCATGGAGGTGAACTCCAAGCATCCTGGAAGCATAGGAGAGCTCCACCCCTACAGGTTCCTGGAAGTAATAGGGAACCACCAGTTCCCGGCCGAACTCGGTATCATAGGGATAGCAGATCTTCACAGGCTCAATGGTAAATCCCTCATCGGCAAGGTCACAGGCAACAATCGATGCAGTGTGGATCAATGCATGGAGCTCCGTTCCGGTAAGTTCAATAAACAGATGCTCATCACCAATCTGTACCGCCCCGATCTCATTGCTGTTGATAACCGGGGGCAGGCTCAGGACCTTGTCGGAACTGTCGGTGAGAAATGGAAACAGATCAAAGTCAGCTATGATATGGCCGAATTCCATCCCCTTGGGTGTTTTCTTGAGGATATCCCGAAGGGAGAGTTTCCGGTCATCCTGGAGAGGGATAAAGGAGACCTTGTCGGGATCTGCAGCCTTGTACTGTACTGGAAAGGTGATCAGGTCGCTCCGGTACACCCCCATGGCTATGGCGCTCCGTTTCCGTCCGTAGTTCCAGCACAGCTTCTCCTGGGTCTGGATCAGATCCAGCAGGGTCGACTCATCAACCTTCTTACCGGAGACGCAGAAGGCTACCACATAGGGCCTGATATCCTTCAGTCGGGGATCCACATGAACCTCCCGGTTGTCAGTCTCAAATGTTTCTGTCTCGTTGGAGAAGAAATCGTAGAGAGCCGGTTGCACACCCTCATAGGACCTCAGCTGCCGTGCTAGTCCTGATGTGGACCAGAGATCGGGGCGGTTGGTATCATTGAGTTCAATCTTGATGATTCCCTCATCCTCATCCTTGCCGTCAAGTTCCGCCTTCGCAGCGACCAGCAGCTCTTCAAGCTGTTCGTCGCTGTAGTTTCGGCCCATCCGGCTAAAAAATTCCTGTGCTTGTACTTCAATCTTCGGCATCTATCTTCCTCTCCTCAGTCGTACTCGTTCAATATCAGGGGTGAACAGCTCCCTCAGGTCATTCAGGCCGAGATGCATCAGGGCCATCCGGTCGACGCCGAGACCCCATGCAAGCACCGGAACATCCACGCCGAGGGCCTTGGACACCTCGGGACGAAATATCCCGCTGCCCCCCAGTTCAAACCAGCCCAGCTTCGGATGCTTGATGTGCACCTCGATGGAAGGCTCGGTGAAGGGAAAATACCCCGGCACATAGCGAACCTCTTCAGCACCGGCCACCTCCTCGGCAAACATCTTCAGCAGTCCCAGAAGGGTACGGAGGTTCACCTCATTGCCGAGGACAATTCCTTCGGTCTGGTAGAAATCCGCCCCGTGGGTGGCATCCACCTGGTCGTATCGGAAGCATCGGAGAATACCGAAGTACCGTCCCGGTACGTGTGCCCTGGGAAGGGTCTTCGCGGACATAACCGTACCCTGGCTGCGCAGGATCTGGCGCCGGGTAAAATTTCGGTCAAAGCTGTATCCCCATCCCCGGCTGCCGGTATTCCAGCCGTTCTCATGGGCGGAAGCCACCTGGTCAAGATAGGGCTGTTCAATCTCCCGTGCGTGGGAGGGATTCTTTAGATAGTATACATCATGGATATCCCGGGCACTGTGAAACTGGGGCATGAACAGTGCATCACCGTTCCAGAATTCAGTCTCCACCAGTGGTCCGTCAAATTCCTCAAACCCGAGGGACGTAAGTTTGTCCTTGACCCAGGTAAGATAGGCATTGTAGGGATTTCTCCTGCCCAGCAGCACCCTGTTAGGAGGAGAGGAAACCTGGTAGGGACGAAAGGTTCCCTGTTTCCAGCTTCCCCGCAGAAGCATTTCCTGGGTGAGTTCCCCGAACTCCTCCCCGGTGATGCCCCCTTCAAGCAGCCGTTCCCGGTAGCGCTCTCCCACCTCGGTGAGCCGGTAGGATACCTCCTCCCGTTCCACCATCTTGAAGGGAACCCCGGAGGCTCCCCGTTTCTTACTGTGGGAGCGCATCACCTGTTTCTGGGGATCACTGAGCTGATCCTCCCAGATAACTCCCTGAAGACCCTGGAGCAGCAGTTCCTTAGCGGTGAGGATCTCCTCGGGCAGCTTCTCCTGGGCGATCTTGATGCGTTTATCAGCATCCATGGAGAGCACTCCCTGTTTAGAGAGCATCCCGAAGGCGGAACCTACATCACGGTTCTCCAGCCCCAGGGCTTCAGCCACATCGGGCAGGGTAAGATATCCTCCCCGTTCGGTCATCTCCCGCACAAGCAGGTACATTCGCTCGCTCGGCAGTCCCCGTTCAGCAAAGGCCCGGCCGAGTTCAGTGAGCTCATAGCACACCTTGGTATGCCGGGCATCCTCGATAATACACCCTTTGCCCTCCAGCCAGCTGAAGGCCTGGTTGCACTGACCGATCTTGAGCCCCAGGGACTCGATCATTCCTTCGGGGGTGATTTCGTCATCCCGGGTTACCTGTCGTAGCACCTTGACTTCCAGCGGGTGCAGATTCTTAACATCAATATCCATGTAACATGACTCCTGAAGATGACCGCATCGCTCTGGACAATACGCTGCAGTAAAAAATTGACCTAATTGTACAGAGAACCCGGAGAAAAATAAAGGGGGGAGCAGGAGTGCCGGAAAACTGTTGTTATAACGCAACAAACAATCTTGCAGGTGTTGCATATTATCGTGGAATTGGATATAAGAAAGCATCTTTGTTGAGGATTAAGGTATGTTTGTTGCAAGAATCTACAGATATCGTGCTGCAGCCGAAATAATGCAAAGACCTGCTTGTGCATAGGGGCCCCGGATACACCGGGGTCTTTTTGTTTTACCGCCTGTCACACTACACAGTAAGAGGTATTATGGAATTCACGAATGATGTGTTTGATCTCACCGAACGATCCGATGCTGAAGTGGTCTCTCTTTTTGAGCGCCACCAGATCGCCCTCACCGTGGAAGAGGGACGCAGTCTCCAAAAGCGCATCCTGGGCCGTCCCCCTTCCCTTGCAGAGCTGATTCTCTTCGGCATTGAGGGATCCGAGCACTGCTCCTATAAAAGCAGCCGTCCCTACTTGAAGCAGTTCGTCACCACCGGTGACAACGTAGTCCTTGGAGCTGAAGAGGACGCAGGAGTGATCAGGGTTGCCTCAGATCACTCAGGCCGCGGCTACTGCGTGGTCATGAGCCATGAATCCCACAACCACCCCAGCCAGGTAGTTCCCTATGAAGGAGCCGCCACCGGGGTCGGCGGGAATGTCCGGGATGTCTGCTGTATGGGTGCAGAGGTAATCGCCCTGGCGGACGACCTGCGGTTCGGGTCACTGGATTCACCGAAGACCGCCTGGCTCTTTGAGCAGGTCGTATCGGGTATCGCCGGCTACGGCAACCCCATCGGTGTTCCCTCCCTGGCAGGGGGCGTGCAGTTTGACCCGGGATACCAGGACAACTGCCTGGTCACCGTGGTCTCCCTGGGGATCCTCCCGGAATCCCGGCTCATCCACTCCTACGCACCGGCAGACAGTGCAGGATATGACCTGATACTGGTGGGAAAACCCACAGACAACAGCGGCTTCGGCGGGGCGAGCTTCGCCAGTTTTCAGCTGGATGAGGAGAAACATGAGCAGAACAAGGGAGCCGTCCAGGAACCCAACGCATTTCTCGGCAGGCACATGATCCAGGCATCCCAGGACCTCTTTATCCGCCTTGAATCCCTCGGGGCAATAGACCGGGTCGGATTCAAGGACCTCGGAGCAGGTGGAATAGCCTGTGCCAGTGTCGAACTTGCCGACACCGGAGGATTCGGGGCTGTCGTGGACCTCGACCGGGTGCACACATCCATGGAGGGGCTGCCGCCCCAGGTGGTGCTCTGTGCAGAAACCCAGGAACGATATATGTGGGTCTCACCGCCTGATCTCACCGACATGATTCTCGAGCACTACAACAGCCGGTACGCCCTGCCGGAGGTCTCCCGGGGAGCCCAGGCCCGGGTGGTCGGCACCATTACAGAAGAACCCCGGTATGTGGTGCATTCCCAAGGAACCGTTCTGGTGGATGCCCCCGCTTCAGAGGTAACCCGGGGGTTTCTGTACCACCGGAATGTGGGACCGGTCAGGGCACATATACCCTCAGTTCGCAAGGCAGTGCTTGAATCGGGATACCAGGAGATGCTGGTGAACCTGCTCTCCCATGAAAACCTCGCCTCCTCCCACCCTGTATGGGACAGCTATGACAAGCAGGTCCAGGGCAGGACTCTCTGTGAAGCAGGTGAAGGGGATACGGGCATCCTTACACCCTTCAATTCCCAGGAGTACCCTGAGGAGATCCGCCGGATCGGCATTACCCTGACCACCGACCAGAACCCGAGGTTCAACCGCCTCGATGCCTACACCGGGGCAGTGCTGGCAGTCACCGAGTCGGTCACCAATACCATCGCATCCGGAGCTGAACCGATAGCGCTTTCAGACTGCCTGTGCTACGGCAACCCGGAAAAGCCTGACCAGATGGCCCAGTTTGTCCAGGGATGCTCCGGCGTGGCAGACGCCGCCCGCAC
>SKJE01000097.1 GCA_007116075.1 Spirochaetia bacterium | reverse complement strand
ATGCCGGTCTTCTCCTGGTGGGCCCGGTTAGTCCTGAGAAAACGGAAATCGCCCTGCTGATTGACTTCAATGAGAAACATAGCAGCCTGGGTGCTGTTGAAGATCCTTTGGTAATCCTCTGCAGCCTTCAGGGACCGCTGTTCCTCCGCCAGATACTTATTCACATCTCTCACAATACCGTCAACAGCTATGAGATTACCTTGATCGTCAAAGACCGGCAGGAGCAGGTGTTCGGTCCAGATAACCGACCCGTCCTTTTTTATCATTCGTGCCCGCTGCACTCTGTGAGATATGGCGGGATCCCGGGATATCTCCTCCAGTCCGGGAAGATCATCGGGGTGGATAATCTTCCATCCGAGATCAGGATCCTGGTAGAACTCATCGGCACGATATCCTGTGAGCGTTTCACATCTTTTGTTGATGTAGTAGATACTCTTTTCAGGGTGTTCCCGATAGCAGTAGACCATGCTGTCGGTATATTTTATTACCCGAGCGAATGAGTTTTCTGCTTTCCCCAGCATGCAGGGTATTTCCCGTGATGCGGTTATATCATGGAGAGAACTGTGGAAAAAGGTTCCTGAGGAGGTCTCAACAGACCAGCTGGTGAGACTGCAGGAGAGACCAGTTGCAGGAATGACGAACGAGACCGGGGTGCTTTCATGATGCTCCATCAGCTGTAGAATATGGTCACGGAAGTCAGGATGATCTGCTGCATCAAGAATCCCGGTTCCTTCAGCTTCTGACTCAGGAATACCGGTGATATCACAGAACATACGGTTTGTACTGATGATCTTTCCCAGGCTGTTGAACTCCACATATCCGTAGTGAGATTGCTCATATATACCTTTTAGCAGTTTGAGGGAGGCTTCTGCGTCCGGAGAAACAGTAGAAGAAAGTATGTGTGTAATACGCTCAATCAGTTTGCCTGGAGGTATGTTCTGCATGGGATACTCCTGAAGTGTGTTCTCTCTTAATATAATTGATAAAAGCAGATAATCCAAGGAAATTATATCTTGACACCTATATGACTATAAAACTATATTAGTCATAAAGTATGGAGGATGTCATGCCAAAACAGTTTCCCGACCGTCAGGCTGTGCACAGAGCGCTCCTGGAATCAGGGAGGGAGCTCTTCAGTACCTACGGGTTAAAGAAGACCACCGTTGACGAGATTGTCCGCAAGGCCGGGGTTGCCAAGGGAACCTTCTATGCCTTCTTCCCCTCCAAGGAACAGCTGTTCTTTGAAATCATGCTGGAGGAGGAGCAGATACGCGAGCGCCTCGTGAAGCAGCAGTATCTCCATGCGGAAACTGCCCGAGATGGTATCCGCGGCCTGATCCGGGAGGGACTGAGGGAAGTTGCTGCTAATCCCATCCTCTCACAGCTCTACCGGGAAGGCACCTATGAAATCCTGATGCGTAAAATTGATCCGGAGAAGATCCGTGAGCATGCCCGCAAGGATGAGGAGGAGACCAGGGGGTTTATCACCTCCCTGCAGCGGGAGGGACTCTTAACCGATGAACCCCCTGAGGTAATAACTGGGCTTCTGCGGGCCCTGTTCCTGCTTACCCTGCACACCAGGGAGATAGGCGAGGATCTGTTTCCCCGGGTTATGGACCTGCTCTCCCGCATTACCGCGGACGGACTGACCACAGAGGAGGGGAAACAGCGATGATTACCGTCAAGGACCTGTCCTTTACCTATCCGGGAAGTAAAAAACCTGCCGTGGACGGCATCTCCTTTTCTGTAGGCAAAGGTGAGATCTTCGGGTTTCTGGGGCCCAGCGGGGCAGGGAAGAGCACAACCCAGCATATCGTCATCGGACTGCTCCGGACCTATAAGGGGTCCGCCGCAGTCCGAGATGTAGAAGTCCGCACCTGTACAAGGAACCTCTATGAACATATCGGGGTGAGCTTTGAGCTTCCCAACCTCTACACCAAGTTTACCGCCCTGGAGAACCTCAAGTTCTTCTCAGCACTCTATGAGCGACCCTGCAGAAATCCCATGGAACTGCTGGAGCAGGTGGGACTCAAGGAGGAGGCCCACAAACGGGTGTCGGATTTCTCGAAGGGAATGAGCATGCGCCTCAATTTCTGCAGGGCCCTGCTCCATGACCCCGAGATGCTCTTCCTGGACGAACCCACCTCCGGGCTTGATCCCTCCTATGCCCGGGTGATCAAGGAGATGATCCTCCAGGAGCGGGACCGGGGCAAGACAATCTTCCTGACTACCCATAATATGCACACCGCTGATGAACTGTGTGATCGGGTTGCTTTTCTGGTGGACGGCAGGATTGCCCTGCTGGATGCCCCCCGGAATATCAGGATGGCCTATGGCAGTTCACATGTACGGATTGAATACCGCAGCGAGGGGGTACTGCATCAACAGTCCTTCCCCCTGGAGGGAATGGGGAGGAATCGGGATCTGCTGGATCTGCTTGAGCAGGAACAGGTGGAGACCATCCATAGCCAGGAAGCCTCCCTGGAGGATGTCTTTATCCAGGTAACCGGGAGGACATTGGGATGAACCGGAAACGCCTCCTGGCACTGCTGTACCAGGATATCAGGTTTGAACTACGCCACGGCATGTATACCGTCTACGCAGTGCTCTCGGTAATCTATATTTTTCTGCTGCGCTCCCTTCCTGAAACAATCCAGTCGCGTATAGCGGTCATCCTGCTTTTCTCGGATCCGGCGGTGCTCGGTTTTTTCTTTATCGGCGGGATGGTGCTGCTGGAGCGGAAGCAGCGGACCCTCTCCGCCCTGGCCTGTACTCCTCTGCAGGCGGGTGAATACCTGGCCGCAAAATCGATCTCCCTTGCCCTGCTGTCTCTTGCCGCCTGCTCGATTATTGTCCTGGCTGGTCTTAAGACTCCCATTTCCTGGGGGTATCTTATTATCGGGGTACTGCTTTCATCCTGCTGGGTCACCCTAGTCAGTATTCCCTTTTCCCTGACCGCTGATTCACTGAATGATTACTTCATCACTGCTGGAGGGGCACTGCTGTTGCTGTGCCTGCCGCTGTTCGACCTGATATTCTCACTGGGGTGGAAGGCTGCATATCTGTTCCCTACCCATGCATCAATCCTGCTGATCACCGGTGCATTCAGGCCAATTTCCCCGGGAGATACCATCTATGGCATCATCTATCTGGCGGGGGCATCGGTACTGACCTGGAGGTGGGCTGCAGCTCGGTTGTCCGCTAGGGTACTGGGAGGAGGGGACCATGAGGATTAAGCTGCTTGCTGCTCTTGCCCAGGCTGATCTCCGCAACAGCCTGAGGGACCCGATGCTTCAGGTTACCTATTCCGTACCCTTCCTGCTCTTCGCCCTGCTCCGGTTTGCCCTCCCGGCACTGACAGGCCTGCTTGCCGAGCGCTACAGCTTCGATCTTATCCCCTCCTATCCGCTGATCCTTTCCGTAACGGTGCTGCTGGTGCCCCTCATGACCGGAATGGTGATGGCCTTCATTATGCTCGATGAACTGGACGACCGGGTATTCAGCGCCCTGGCGGTGACACCCCTTGGTGTCGGGGGGTATATGGCGGGAAAGATATGCTTCCCGGTGATCATCAGTACGATCATGTCCTGGCTGCTGTTGATCTTTAATGGACTCATCCCGGTATCCCCGGCAGCCGCTTTTTTTGCTGCCGCGGTCAGTTCCCTGATCGGGCCGGTTGCGGCATTGTTTATCAGCGGGTATGCGGAGAATAAGATCACCGGGCTGACACTTTCCAAGGCTGCCGGTATCCTGATGGTCATACCGGTGCTCTATCACCTGGCAGAGAGCAGCTGGGCCCACCTAGCCCTGGCGGTTCCGACACTGCCGAGCGCCCTTATGATACAGGCACTTCTTGAAGACAAACCCCGGTGGCTCTGGATTATGGGGGTATCCTTGGTCCATCATGGCCTGTTTATGCTGGCTGCGCTTCACTATTTTTCCAAAAAACGCCATCCCTAGATCTTTTTCCTCCAGAGGGATACAATAGAGCTACAATCCTTTGGAGGACACATACTATCATGCTGCACCACAGCTTTCATAATCACACTGAACGATGCAACCATGCCGTCGGTACGGTTGCCGACTACGTAGACGCTGCCAGGGGAGCGGGACTCCGCTCCTTCGGTATGAGCGACCATATACCCTTTCCCGGGGACCGCTGGTGGCCCCATGTGAGAATGTCCTATGACCAGCTGGACTCATATATTGCTGAGGTACTCCGGCAGCGTGAGGAATCTAAGGATATCGAGGTCTTTCTCGGGGCGGAATGTGAATGGCTTCCGGAGTTCCACGATTACTATCCCTACCTGCTGGACGAGGCGGGCTTTCACTACTTGATCGGTGGACCCCATTGGTCTCCCATGGATGACGGGACCTGGCTGGGATATACCAAGCTGAAGCGACCCCGGCAGCTGCGCCGGTTTGCCCGATATGTGATGGATATGATTGGTTCAGGTATGTTTACATACATTGCCCATCCCGATGTCTGCTTTGCAGGGTACGGGAAGTGGGACGAGGACGCCAGGGCCTGCTCCCTGGATATCATCAGGTGTGCGGTTGAACATGACATGCCCCTGGAGCTCAATGCCAACGGTATGCGTAAGCGGGATACCGGCACGATTCCCGGAAGCTATCCCTTCAGGGAGTTCTGGGAACTTGCCTCCCGGGAGGGTGTCCGGGCATTGATCGGATCAGATGCGCATACCCCGTCGGACATTATTGACCACTGTGACGAGTGTGCCGTCTGGATGGAAGAGCTGCAGCTGCACGATGTCCAGCATGAGCTCTATAGGGTTATCAGGCGCCGGGCTGATTTGACTCCAGCAGTTCAATTTCTTCATACTGAAAGTCTATAAGGAAGGTTTTTCCGTTCAGGAGGAATTTTACCTTTGCGCGCTGTTTTCTTCGGTCTACCTTGATGATTTTCCCTTCACAGCCCAGCAGCGGACCGGAGAGGGCTCTGATGCGCTTATTCTTGTCGAAGGTTACCTTTGAGAGCCCGGCCACTTCCCCGTGATTGATCAGTTGGGTGATCAGCAGACGGTCCGATTTGCTGACGGGTTTCAAGTTGCCCCCATCCCGGTTAAGGAATCTGATATACCCCGGACATCGTCTGCAGGTGATCTGGGCTGATTCCGATACCTGTTCTCCGGAGATGAACACATAGCCGGGGAAGATCGGTTTGACCGATCGAAACATTTTCCCCTGCTTGCGGATCCACATCTCACGTTTTGGAATAATCAGCCGGATATTCTCCTCGGGGTGGAGCAGTTTCCGGGCGTGGGTGCAGAAATATTGTTCCCGGCCTGTTGTAACTTGAAGGATATAGATGCCGTTCATGCCTTAAGATATATCATAATCATCAAAAACTGTGTATAGGGAATGCCTTGACAGCTGACAATAACGGATTTAATATGAATAAATAACCGATTTAGTAAAAGAGTAATTATATGAGAACCAAACGGATTACCCTTGATGAGCTTCTGGACATTTCTCTGGAAGTATTCGCACGCTACGGATTTACCAAGACTACCCTTGATGATATCGCTGACAGAGCGGGCATGACCAAGGCGAATCTCTACAACTATGTGAACAATAAAGAGGATCTCTATCACCGGAGCATCTCTGCTGCCCTGGTTCAGTGGAGGACGGTGGTGGAGCAGAAAGTCCGCCGATTCGAGGATCCTGCTCTCCGGTTCAAGGTGCTGGTACGGGAAGCGATGATATACATCGACACCAATGAGCAGCTCCAGCAGATCATTCTTCAGGACAGCAGCGTGCTGCCCCTCTCCCGGAAGACTGATAGGTATGCCGAGATTAACAACGAGGCCCGGGAGATGCTGAGTCAGGTCATTTCGGACGGGATCAATGCAGGTGTATTCTATGAATCAGACCCGGACCTTGTCACAGAATATCTTTTCTCCACCTATATGTTGTTTCTTACGAAACGGTATGTGATTCATGAGGGGGAGCGTACCTCCCAAGTATTTGAACAGTGTCTGCAGATCATAGTACGAGGGCTGATCAAGCCTGAGTACCTCACATAAGGAGAGACACGGATGACGGAAGCTACCCTTCAGGCATTGGACGGGCTTCGGGACCTTTCGATGGTCAAATGGTACATTATTCCCCTGCTGGCGATTGTGTTCTACATCTATACCAAGGAGATAAAACTTGCCAGGCAGAGTGGTGACTGGGGCGCTAT
>SKJE01000107.1 GCA_007116075.1 Spirochaetia bacterium | reverse complement strand
GATATTTACTGGGTACTTATTGCAATCCTTGTACTGAACATGATGCAGCGCAAGCACATTGCAACAGGAAAGAAAAAACGGAATGCAACGCTGATTACGGCCTCCCTCATTCTTCTGCTCAATATCCTCTTTGCACTCATACTTTCAGCAGGACTGCCACAATGGACAGGTCTTCTTGCCCTGATTATCGCTATCGGGGTGGGGTATATGTTCCGCGACCGGCTGCTGCTCTTCCGAATGAAGTGTGTAAGGTGCTCTAAACGGGTCGATTTTAATACGCTGATGTTTCATGACAGCAACGTCTGCACCTCCTGCAGGGAGCAGGAGCATGCTGAAAAACAGATGGAGCAGAAAGCTCATGAAGAGCAGGCTATTGAAGAGGAGGAGCCGCCCCAGGATACTTCAGAGATTGACTGGGAGCTGTGGATTCCTGATGAAACAGCAGTACTCTGCTATATATTCAAGGATAACAAGGTGCTGCTGATCCATAAGAAAACTGGCCTCGGGAACGGTCTGGTCAATGCCCCGGGAGGTCGAATTGAGGAAGCTGAGACCGCTATTGAGGCTGCCGTCAGGGAAACCGAGGAAGAAACCGGGCTGACCCCCCTTAACCTAACACAGATGGCAATGCTGAACTTCCAGTTTTTTGATGGGTATACCCTGCGGGGTCATGTATTTGTCGCATCTGACTGCTCGGGTGAAATGACGGAGACCCAAGAGGCTGATCCGTTTTGGGTCGATATGGACAAGATCCCCTATGACAAGATGTGGGAGGATGACCGCTACTGGCTCCCTCAAGTAATAGAGGGACACTTTATTGAAGGACGATTCTTATTCGACGACAGGACGATGGTCAGCCATGAACTGATCAGACGTTCCTGAACAACCGGAGGCTGTACATGCCTTACTGCGTCCGGTGCGGTGTAAGACTGGAAGATCATGCTGACCAGTGCCCCCTATGCCGTACCCCTGTTCCTGAAGAATTCCGCTCTACTGATAACCAACACCAGGAACTAAGGGATCTGTCTATAACCCGTGAGGTTCAGGTACCAAGCAGGTATGTGGCAGGAATATCAACGATGCTGCTTCTAATTCCAATCGGCATCAGCCTCATTATAGATATAAGCCTCAATGGAGAGGTCACCTGGTCCTATTTTGCCATGATTTCCATTATCATGTTCTGGGTTCTGCTTGTTCAGCCCTTCATTTTACGAAGCTATCGGGCACTGCGCTCCCTCACCAACGACCTGCTGGCCTTAGCGATTTTCCTGGTGCTCATCGATATCAAGCAGCCGCCCGTCACCTGGGCTGGATACCCGGCATTCTCCCTTGCACTCATCGTGGTGCACCTCTTTATTTTCCGTTTTCTTCGAAGTGGTTATGCCCGAATATGGCTGAGCATGCTTTCCATCCAGGCATATATTACGGGAATTGAAAGCTTAACCCGCTCATATCTCACCTTCGGGTGGTCCCTGCAGATCGGTACGCCCCTGCTGCTGTGTGTTGGTGCCGGGGCATCCCTGACGCTGTTCTTCGTTCATAGAGTCCATTATGACTCGCGATGGAACGCACCACTGCTGGGCATATCCCTGGTGTCCTTTTTTACCGGGCTGCTTGCACTCCTTGCAGAGGTGGTTCTGCTGCTGAGTGATACCCCTTACTCCCTAAGCGGATGGTCCTTCTTTGTGATGACTCCGGCTTTTGCCATATCTGTACTGTGCTTTATTGGGGCACGCAGGCAGCGAGTTCACCGTGCCCTGAGAAGGCGTTTCCACTTCTAGGTTTCCCCATGATATTGACAAACCTCCTCATGCTCAGTATAGTGAAAAATCGATTTGGAGAGGTGTCCGAGTGGTCGAAGGAGGCGGTCTTGAAAACCGTTGAGCCGAGAGGCTCCGTGGGTTCGAATCCCACCTTCTCCGTCTGTTTTGGAGCCATTTTTTTGGAGAGGTGCGAGAGCGGTCGAATCGGGCTCCCTGCTAAGGAGTTGTACTGGTGACGGTACCGGGGGTTCGAATCCCCCCCTCTCCGTTTTTCTGTACCCATAGCTCAGCTGGATAGAGCATTAGATTGCGGATCTAAAGGTCGGAGGTTCGAATCCTCTTGGGTACAAACACGGGAGAGATGCGAGAGCGGTCGAATCGGGCGGACTCGAAATCCGTTGTGCCGTTTTGCGGCACCGAGGGTTCGAATCCCTCTCTCTCCGCTAATGTGATCTATTATGTCCTGGAGAGATGACCGAGTGGCCGAAGGTGCACGCTTGGAAAGCGTGTGTACCCCGAAAGGGTACCGAGGGTTCGAATCCCTCTCTCTCCGCTTTTTCCCCTTCAGTGTTGAAGGCCAGGTACTGAGCAATCAGCGGTCGCCCAAATCCGTCAGGACCGGAAGGTAGCAGCGGTAAGTGATTTGCTGGTGTGACTCAGCCCACTTGGCACGAGCTGAAGGGGATTTTTCTGCTCAACTCTTTTATAATTTCACCAATAGTGTATAATTCCACCGTAGAGGAGGATGATCATGCCCTACGAGGTAACAGCAACCAGAAAACGACCCCGGGTTTTTGAGGAGCTTTCAGGGCAGCAGTTTGTTGCCTCTACACTAATGAGCTCCCTTTCACAGAACAGGATAGCCCATGCGTATCTCTTTTCCGGTCCCAGGGGAGTGGGAAAGACCTCAGCCGCACGGATTCTAGCAAAAGCACTGAATTGTGAGGACGGTCCTAAGGCATCCCCGTGCGGAACATGTTCCTCCTGTAAAGAAATTGCATCAGCCAATGCCCTCGACGTCATTGAAATCGATGGAGCGAGCAACACATCCGTGAATGATGTGAGGGAAATCAAGAATGAGGTACTCTTTGCACCCAACAGCAGCCGCTACAAGGTCTATATCATTGATGAGGTGCATATGCTCTCAAACAGTGCCTTCAATGCACTGCTCAAGACTATTGAGGAGCCGCCGCCTTATATCGTATTTATCTTTGCCACCACCGAAGGTCATAAAGTTCCCGCTACCATCCGTTCCAGATGCCAGCAGTTCCATTTTCAGCTCATCTCACTGGAGATTATAAAGGAACGAATCTTTGAGGCTGCCGGAGAACAGAAGCTCACCATTGACGAGGAAGCGCTCTTCTGGATTGCCAAGGAAGCCACCGGTTCTCTCCGCGACGCCTATACGCTCTTTGACCAGATCGCCTCCTTCTCAGAAGGTGAAATAACCATGGAGCGCATCAAGGAGAAACTCGGGCTGATTGGAAGTGATACCGTCAGCTCCCTGGCAGACCTGTTCTCCCGAGGGGAAGCTGCAGAGGCCATTGATCTTGTTCAGGAGGTACTCTCCCACGGTGTCGCTGTTGAACAGTTCATAGTTGAGCTGGCGGAATATTTTCGTTCCATGCTGTTTATGAAGCAGGGAGTAACCAGGGAATCACTGCTCGGCACACAAAGCGGAAGCCTGCATAAGGAGACCATCGACCGATTCTCCCAGGAACAGCTGGAAACTACTCTTGATATGCTTCTGGATCTCTACCGAAGCATCAGGTATTCGGTTAACCAACGCTATGAACTGGAACTTGTTGTAAGCAGGCTTACCCAGATCACAAAACGCATGACAGCCCAGCAGGTGTATGAGCGTATTGAGCAGCTGCGTACAGGAATGAGAAATGGGCTAGAGGCAGATTCCGAACCTCCTCCATCAGAGGGGACAGGAATCCGCAGACAGGTACACCCAGCTCCTGCTGAAAAACGGGAACCGGTTCGGGAAAAACCTTTGACCGATGCGGATATCTCCCATATGATGAAAGCCTTGAAACATGACAGACCAACTCTTGCCGCTCTTCTTGAAACTGCGGAGCGTTCATTAGCAGAAGGAGAACTGCAGTTTAAATTCAGTTCATCCTATGGGTCGGCGCGGGCAAAGCAGGAGCTTAAGAATATTACAAAACTGCTATCAGATATTGCCGGACGCGCAATACCAGTACAGATCACCGAAATAGTGAGTGAACCCCCGTCCCCTGATCAGCCTGCAGAGGGCGATGACACTGTGCAGATGGTTCAGCATCTTTTTCGGGGAGAAATAATTTCCGGAGGATCCCATGAATCTGAATGATTTAATGAAACAATTTAATCTGGGGGATCTGCAGAAGCAGATGCAGCAGGTACAGGAGAGTATGAAACACATCTCTGTCACCGGTTCTGCCGGCGGCGGCATGGTCCAGATCAGCATGAACGGAATAATGGAGATCACTGATGTCACCATTGACCCCATGGTATTTGAAGAAAAGGATATTTCCATGCTCCAGGACCTTGTAAGGGCTGCCCTCAATTCCCTTATGAGCAACTATCGGGACCGGGTCAAGCAGGAATCGGCCGGACTTCCCTTCCCCGGCGGTTTCGGGCAGCAGTAATGAGCCTGCTGGATGAACTGATCCAATCCCTCTCCCGGCTTCCCGGGGTGGGAAAGAAAAGTGCCTCAAGAATCGCCTATCACCTGCTCACTACGGATCAGGAATTCAATACCCGCCTTGGAAGAACGATCCACAGTATCCGGCACCATATTATCAGGTGCCGGACCTGCGGATCATTTACCCAACGGGACCAGGATCCCTGCAGCATCTGCACCGCGGTCAATCGTGACCGCAGCAGTATCTGTATTGTAGAGCACCCGCAGGATGTGATCACCCTGGAAGCAACAGGGGCGTATCAGGGACTCTTCCATGTGCTGGATGGAGTTATTTCACCGCTGGACGGCATTGGTCCGGAGCAGCTGAATTTCAATAAACTCCTGGCACGGATCAAGGATGAGGGTGTCACAGAAGTCATAGTAGCAACCAATCCCACAGAGGAAGGGGATACCACCGCCCTCTATATCTCACATATAGTTAAGGAACTGGGTATCAAGGTCTCCCGGCTTGCTTCGGGAATACCTGTGGGAGGGGATATAGAATATGCAGACCGGATTACCATTGCCCGTTCGCTGCGCGGAAGGACAATCCTTGATTAGATTCCCCGCTCGGTGCGAATCTCCTGGTATGCTTCCTGAATCTCACGGAACTTGTCGTGGGCAAAACTGATAAACTCATCCGGAAGTCCCTTTGCAGCGATCTTGTCGGGGTGGTATTCACTGACCATCTTACGATATGCCCGTTTCACCTCATCATTATCTGCTGAAGGAGAAATACCGAGTACAGCATAGCTTTTCTTTTTCTGGTTTTGTCTTCCAAGCCCTCCAGAACCGTAACGGTTCTTGAGTGAGTCAAAGAGTGACTGAGGAAGTCGGAATATCTGCAGGGCATGCCGAATCAGCTGCTGCTCTGACCGGGTCATACTCCCGTCTGCCATACCAACTCGGAAAAGTATGTCCACTGCGAGCTCGAGCATATTGCGCTCCCGGTGGAACTGCTGATAGTACTGCAAAGCATATTCTTCGAAGGTGCCTCCCTCTCGGATGGCGGTTTCAAAGATTCTCAATGAAGCTTCCCGGCTGTCTCCAACCAGCTGGAGATCCTGGTCAATGAACTCTTCAACCTTTCGCCGCTCCTGGGGACTTACACCGCCGTCGGCCATGGCAAGCTTTGCAAGCATGGAAAAGGTTCCCACAAAAAAGACCAGCTGTGCCTGATACTGGGAGTCACCCGAAAATGGGGATCCGGTACCCTGACGATGGGTAAACCCGAAGGGAATCTCCCCTCCGTCACCTTGGACCGTTCCATCGGATGATCTATCTATCATGTGCCCAAAGGCAGCTCCGGCAACCATACCGAGGGGCCCGCCAAGCACCATGCCCACCGTCCCGCCGATCAATTTTCCTATCCAAGCCACTGTTACGGTTCTCCTCTTTATAGTTTATCTATGAGCATGGAACATTTCCCTGAAGGGATTGGTAACGTCTTATGTTTCTTCTCATCAAGAATCTCAATAGTGAAATAGTAGAGCTTTTCCGACTCCAGCCTGATTTCCCAGCCCCTAGCATTCTTGTTGCTTAAAATAGTGATCAAGTTCCGCTTCAGTGAAAGCTTCTCAATCCCCATTTCCTCTAACGTCGGCATAATCCAGTCGACGGTCTTCTTGGGCAGGTTGATCTCAAACCCGAGCACATTCTCAATCATCATGGCAACAGCCGATATTGCCGCCATAGGTATGAAGTGCTTGCGGGGAAAATTTGAAACCTCAGAACTGGTCGGCGCTCCCTCCTTCATGGGCAGGTACGCTTCATAGATATCACCAATCTCCTTCCCGTCGGGATGGAGGGTATCAAGGAGAAAGTAGAGGTGCCGTATGGAGCATTCTCTGGCAAAATCAAACTGCTTGCATTTCTCAAGACCCTTCATCACCATATAAGTGAAAAAGGGTATGACCGATCCCCGGTATCCATCTCCCTGTTCAGAGAAATGGGGTTCACTGACAGCAATCGTAGGGAAGGGGTTATCGGTTCCGAATGATTTTTGATCCTGCAGATGCTCGATGAGCCGCTGGACTCGATCTTCGTTCGGTATTTCGGCCAGCAGTACCCAGTATGCACCGATATGCTTTATCTTGACCTGCTGTTCATCCTTGTCCAGGTCATAATAGAATCCGCTCTCCTGGTCCCACATCTTAGTGTTGATCCGGGTCTTCAGAGTAAAGTACTGGCGCTTATACTGAAAACTCATTTCCTTGTCATTGAGGATATCGCCGATATAAGAGAGATAGAGGGCATTGACCGCCTGCTGCACGTTAAAGGAGAGGGCATAATACACCCGATCATCCAGGGCATTGAACATCATAGTTGCCGCCCGGGGCACCGCATACAGTCCGTTCTCCTGCTTGAAGGTGGTTTCCAGCCATTCAAAATGGCGTTGGATTACCTCTGAAACCTCCTTGAGGCGCTTCTTGTTGCCTACCTTATTAAAGAGATTAAATTCAGCATATGCAAAAAGGGGAGGGTGGACTCCTTCGGGATTATCCTCCCGCTGAACCAATGTTCCGTCATCCAGGGCATACTCCCCCCTGATTGCGCCATCGGATTCCTGCTTAGTATAAAAGAAATCCAGCATCTCATGGGCAGGGTAGGTCTGGTTACTGTACACGAGAAAAAAAGTTGAGACCAGAGAATAATATTGGTGAAAGGTATCTTGGTCTTCATAGGTCAGGTAGCTTCCCTCAAAACCACTGCCGCGGGTTCCCGGTTTCCAGCTGTCCTGAATCCATACCCAAGTTCGGTCATACACCTCAACAAAATCCTGATCATAAAAATGTACCGACGGTAGATTCTCCTTCGCCAAGCAGTATCTCCTTTTGTGCGTTTTATCTTATTCGTTATGCATGGTCATCCTGTGCCAAGTTACCCGCATAATAAAGATACAATGTCTCCCTTGAGAAGTCAAACAATCTATACCCTTTAAGGAGTGCAATCCTGAGAAATTCTCAAATGATAACGGTATTTCCAAAAAAAGACACAGTATGGTCTTTATAACACATTTTTTCACAAATTTCCAGTGATCGGCTCATGCGCTTCTTGTGTAATGAGCCGCAGTTTCGATACAGTCCTCATATGGATGAACTGAGAAGGCGGATGCTGCCGATTACCTTGGATGATCTTGCAGAAAGAGGATGGGACCAATGCGATTATGTCATAGTCTCCGGAGATGCCTATGTTGACCACTCCTCATTCGGCACCGCTGTCATTGCTCGTGTGCTGGAATCTCAAGGAGCCCGGGTAGGTATCATTGCCCAACCTGGATGGGACAGCCCTGACGATATGAAACGCCTGGGTAAACCGAGATACGCCTTTCTGGTTACCTCGGGAGCAGTTGATTCAATGGTCGCCCATTACACCGCATCCAATAAACCGAGAAGTGATGACCCCTATGCCCCTACCGGAAAGGCTGGGATGAGGCCGAACAGGGCTGTTATCACCTATACAGCCCGCATCAGACAGGCCTATAAAGGAATTCCTGTCATTGCAGGGGGCATAGAGGCATCCCTGCGGCGGTTAAGCCATTATGACTGCTGGTCTGATACTATCCGCCGGTCGCTGCTACTTGACGCAAAACTCGATCTCATCGTATATGGAATGGGTGAGCTCCAGATGAAGGCAATACACAACGCCTTTACTTCCGGCGGGAGTCTCCAGCATATCCCGGGAACTGTATACAGCGTACCTCTTACCTCCTACCAGGCTTCATCCTGGGATGAGCAGCTGCTCCCGGATTACCAGGAGGTGTCCCGCAGGGATCAGTCGGGCATGCTCGTTGAACACTCCAGGCTTGCCTTTGCCAGGAGCGTGCAGCTGAGGCTGCTCCATGAGAATCCCATGAAGCCTGTGAGGCTTATTGAACCCCATGGTGATACATGGGTTGTGCAGAATCCTCCCCAGCGTCCCCTGACTACCGAAGAACTGGATGAGATCTATGAACTGCCCTTTACCAGGCGAGCTCACCCGGTATATCACTCATCTGGCGGTATCAGCGCCCTCAAGGAGGTGCAGTTCAGTCTCACAAGTACCCGTGGCTGCTACGGATCCTGCACATTCTGTGCCCTGCGGTTTCATCAGGGCAGGATTATCCAGGCCAGGAGCAGGGAATCACTGCTTCGGGAAGCCCGGGAGCTGATCCGTGACCCCCACTTCAAGGGGTATATCCACGACGTGGGCGGCCCGACTGCCAACTTCCGTACCCCCGCCTGCAGTAAGCAGACCCTCCCGGGAGCCGGACCTTGTCCTGATCGTGAGTGCCTGTTCCCTACGTCCTGTCCTGCAGTCAGGGATGATCATGAACAGCTGCTTGAACTGCTGCGTTCACTTAGAAATCTTCCGGGCATCAAGAAGGTATTTATCAGGTCCGGAATACGTTTCGACCACCTGATGAGTGCAAGTTCCGATATTCGCAGTCGCTTTCTCCGGGAACTCAGCGAGCATCATATCAGCGGCCAGCTCAAGGTTGCACCGGAACATGCATCAGACCACGCCCTCAAAGCAATGGGCAAACCGCACATAGAGGTATTTGATCAGTTTCACCGAGAATTCCGTCGGGCAGTCCAGACGGCAGGGAAAAAACAGTACCTGATTCCCTATTTGATAGCCGCTCATCCGGGCACCACCCTTGCAGATGCTGCTTTTCTGGCGGAGTATCTTCATCATAACCAATTTATTCCTGATCAGGTGCAGGAGTTCTATCCCACCCCGGGAACAGTTGCGTCCTGTATGTATGCAACCGGACTTGATCCCCGACCAGGAGCCGATTTTGCCCCGGTCCATGTCCCAAAGGGACGGGAACGTTCCCTGCAGCGGTCTCTCCTGCACTACCACAAGCCTGAACACCGCAGGAACGTACAGGAAGCGCTGCGGCTGGCCGGCCGCAGCGACCTGATTGGAAAACTGCTGAGGAGAGGAAACCGCAGCCGGCTGTCTTGACACCGATTTGAGAAACGAGTACACCTACATGCATGGCTACACACTGGAAGGAACTCAGAGGGGACAGGGCTTTTTATACATCCCTATTCTCAATTGCAGGTCCGATTATGCTGCAGAATCTCCTGATTTCCTCTTTCACGTTCATCGACACCTTGATGATAGGACAGCTCGGTTCCATCCAGATTGCTGCAGTCGGCTTGGCCAACCAGATATTCTTCGTGACCATTCTCTTTTTTTTCGGTCTCGGCAGCGGAGCCTCAGTATTTATAGCCCAGTACTGGGGTAAACGGGACATTCCCTCCATCCATACCGCCATGGGCGTTGCCCTTATATTTGCGGTGCTCGGAGCATTATTAGTTTCAGCAGTCTCATTGCTGTTTCCACACCACATTATGCGTCTTTTTACCGCCGACAAAGCTGTCATCGATTTTGGGGTCTCATACCTGAAAATAATTGCAGTCAGTTATGTCTTTACCGCGATATCTTTTATTTTTGCCACATCCCTCAGGAGCATCGAACGGGCTACATACCCGCTTATAGCAACCGCTTTCTCATTATGCATTAATGTGCTGTTTAACTACCTGCTGATCTTCGGAAAGGCAGGGTTTCCGGCCATGGGTGTTGCCGGAGCGGCTCTGGCTACGGCAGTCTCCCGCGGACTTGAAATGGTACTGATGCTGCTGATTACCTACCGGATGAAGACTCCTGTTGCAGCACATATAAGACACTATCTCTCTTTTGACCTCCCCTTTCTCAAGCGGTACTTTAAGACCGCCCTGCCGGTTCTGATCAATGAACTTGCCTGGTCCTTCGGCATGGTGGCGTATAAAATGGTATATGCACGAATGGGAACTGATGTGATCGCCAGTGCAAATGTCAGTGAAGCGATCCAGAGCCTCTTTTTTGTAATATTCATCGGCACCGGAAATGCCTCAGCGGTAATGATCGGGAAGAAAATCGGGGAACAGCGCTACGATGAGGCGCAGCTCTACGGGAAGCGGTTTCTCCTGCTGCCTGTACTTATGGGAATCGGTATCGGAACCGCCATGGCGATCTTTGCCCCGCAGGTTACCCGGGCATATAATCTGGAACCGGAAATCATAGAAATCACCAAACGTTCCCTGAGGATGCTGGCTCTGCTCATTCCAATCAGGGGGATTACCATCCATGCAATTATCGGGGTGCTGCGCAGCGGAGGAGATACCCGACACGCTCTGCTGCTGGAAGCTTCAGGCGTATGGGGTATCGGTGTGCCCATGGCGATCATTGGGGGGCTCATCCTGAAGCTGCCTATCTACTATGTGTACCTGATGGTGGGTACCGAAGAGGTATATAAGGCGATCCTCAGCCTTAAGCGGTTCTACAGCGGCCGCTGGCTCAATGACCTTACGGAAGAACCCCCTGTTCCACAGTCCCAGGTGATTAGTTCTTCCGGAACAGAGATCCCTTGACCCCGCCGCATTCCCAATTTATAGTGAGTGATTAGCTCATTCCATCGAATTCGGAGGCGTACAACTATGGATATCCTTACCCTTGAGACCATACAGGCTTTAAGTCCTGGCAGAGTCTGGAAATACTTTTTTGAACTATCCCAGATCCCAAGAGAATCCGGGGATGAAAAACGTTCTCGAGAATACATTAAACAGTTTGCCCATAAGCACGATCTGATCTATAAGATCGACAAAGCGGGAAATATTGTGGTAAAGAAAGAGGCTGCCCCCGGGAAGAAGAACATTCCTGCCTTGGTGCTTCAGGGACATCTGGACATGGTGTGCGTTAAGCATCCTGAATCTGGTCATGACTTTACTACCGATCCCATAACCCTTCTTCGTAATAATGACTGGATTACCGCCCAGGAAACGACCTTGGGAGCTGATAACGGTATAGCTGTTGCCATGGCCCTTGCAATTCTTGAGGATGAACAAGCTTCCTACGGTCCGATTGAAGCCCTCTTTACCGTATCCGAGGAGACTGGCCTCGACGGTGCCTTCGGCCTCGACATATCCATGATTGACGGCAGGATCCTGATCAACCTGGACAGTGAGGATGAGGGAACCTTCTATGTCGGAAGTGCCGGGGGCGGAGAAATTGTAGGTACCTTGACTCCTCAAAGGGAGCTCAGTGACGGCACCTTTCTTGATTGGGACGCCTGGGAGGTGGAGGTATCCGGACTGACCGGCGGCCATTCAGGGGGTGATATCCACCTCGGACGAGCTAATGCGGTCAAAGAGTGTGTCCGGTTCCTGAAAACCCTCAGCCTTGAAAGCGAAATCCGAGTACACCGGATAGACGGGGGAACGAAGAGAAATGTTATTCCCAGTGAATGCAAGGCTCAGTTTCTCCTGCCCCCGGGAAAGAAGGAACTGGTCACTGCCGCAGCCGATGCCCACCAGAAGTCCTTTCTCGAACGGTATCGTGATACCGATCCAGACGGGAAGATTTCAGCTCACTCTGTCGGTCTCTGCCAGACATCACTGACCCCGGAGAATTCCCTCAAGCTGATCAATGCCCTCTATATTACTCCCCATGGGGTGGACCGGATGAGCACCACTATAAAGGGAATTGCCGAAACTTCAACAAACCTTGCGGCAGTACAGACCACCACTGATTCAATCAAGGTAATCACGAGTCAGCGTTCAGCTATCGAGAGCGCCCGGGTCGATATATCCCAAAGAACCGCAACGGCTATAGCAACATGCGGTGCAGTCTGCGAACTGGTCAATACCTATCCTGCGTGGACCCCGAACCCGGACTCTTCCCTGCCGGGCCTGGTCAGCACGTTATGGAAGGATATGACAGGGGCGAAGCCCCAGGTGACTGCTATCCATGCAGGGCTGGAGTGCGGGGTAATCAACAGTAAAGCCCCCGATATGGAGTCCATTTCATTCGGACCCGATATTACGGGGGCTCATTCAACTGCCGAGGCAATCAAGATTGATTCAGTTGAACGGATGTATCAGTTTCTCCAGAAGCTGCTCTCCAGCCTGTAGAAGCTGCTACAGCGTCCACTGCTTGACCCGCTGGGCCAGTTCCCTGGCCCGGCCGTAGGCGGTTTCCCGGTCCTCCCGGGAAGGAGCTCCATGGAACTCAACCGAACCGAGACATTCCCATTTCATTTTTTCGCTGAACTCATCAAACTGCTTCTGTGCGCCGCCGGACCATCCGTAGGAACCGAACCGGAAAGCTTTCCGATTCATCACATGGCTTCGCTCCAGTACATCAAGGACCGAATACATGGGCGGGAACATGCGGTACTCATAGGTTGGCATACCGATAATGATTCCCGATGACCTCCAGGCAGATGCGAGGACATAAGAAACATGATCCTGGGGTACCCGGTGGATATTGACAGGTACCGATTCCGCATCAAGCCCGCTGACCACAGCATCAACCAGAGCTTCGGTATTCCCGTACATAGAGCTCCATACCAGAGTGACCTCCTGTTCAGCAGGGCCATTCATGTAGGAAGCTAGTCGTTCATACATGGTAATAATACTTGCAGGATTTTTCCGCCAGATAATTCCGTGGCTCGGTGCAATAATGGAGATGTCCAGGGCTGAAAGTTTTTTAATCGCCCGCTGGACAAAGATCGAGAAGCTTGAAACGATGTTTGCATAGTACCTGAGAGTCTCACCTTCAAAGAATTTCATCTCCAAGTCCGAGAGCTGATCATCAAAGACCGCTTCATGCACCTGCCC
Organism: Spirochaetia bacterium; assembly: GCA_007116075.1. Classification (GTDB taxonomy): domain Bacteria; phylum Spirochaetota; class Spirochaetia; order PWKH01; family PWKH01; genus PWKH01. Next base: position 7,544 of record SKJE01000107.1, on the reverse strand, counting down.
GAATGATCCGAAGGCATCGCATGAAAAGAGAATCTTTGAAGCCGGTTCATAGGTAACCATGGTCTCCGGCCAGTGCACGTTGGGAGCATCATAGAACACCAGCTGCTTTCCTCCCAGGTCAAGGGTCTCCCCGTCGGATACCGCCTGTACCTGGTCACTGAAGCCGTAGAATGCTTCAACCAGCGGTACTGCCCGCTTACTGCAAAGAATCTTCAGCTGCGGATGTTTCTGTTTGACATCAGCAAGCCACCCGGTATGATCCGGTTCCATATGGTTGAGGATGAGATAGTCGATATCGGTGATGTCGCATCCCGTATCCTTCAGCTGAGCAGACACCGATCCGGCAGCCCCCTCCCAATCCTTTACAAGATCTATCAGGGCAGTATATCGGCTGCCCTTTACAAGATACGAGTTGAGGCTGACCCCGTTAGGGATCGGCCAGATCCCCTCAAAGAGGTCTCTGCTCCCGATATTCGCACTGATTCTATAGATATCCTGAGCCAATGCCACTGGTTTCACGTTACTACCCCTCAATAATAATATATTTATCCTGTCCCGCAGAAAACTCCTACGGATAGTGTAAATTGTACCCGATACATCCATCAGAGGTCTAGGGGAGGCTCAATCATGAGACTCCCGCTGATCTGTCTCAGTTGATTTGACCGCTCCCTCCAGTCGGGAAGGATCTCCTCAAGCAGCTTGTAAAAGCTCCTCTGGTGATGGGGATGATACAGATGCACCAGCTCATGGATCATTACATAATCAACCAGCTGTGTTGGGGCCCCAAAGAGCCGCAGGCTTAAAGTAATCCGGCCGTCATGGCTGCAGCTTCCCCATCGCCTGCTCATACTGCGCAGGGTGACTTCCTTAGGACTGAGCTGTGGGGATACATATCGCCCTACGATATATAGGAGACGGGGAAGCACCTCTCCGACATACCTTTTTCCCACACTCCGATAGCATTCCCTCAGCGCCGCAGGACGCTTTTCAGCAGGAATCGGCCTCATACGGATCATGTTATGCTGTTGATCATATACGGGAGGCCCCTTGAGAAGATCGTCTATAACCAGAGGAACCTCCTGGCCCAGTACGGGGAAACATGAACCCTCCTGATAGGTTCTATATATCGGAGGGCGATATATTTTAGCAAACTGCTGCTGGTGCTTCCTGATCCACGGAGTTCTCGCTGCTACAATCTGCTCAATCTCACGGGTGTTGATCCATGGAGGAGCTGAAACCACGACCGTACCGGATGGTGTCACCTTTATTGAAACGGTCTTTCTCCGCTTGCTTATCCGCAGTTGATACTGTACATGCTCTTTCTTTTTCATTACCATTCCATCCATGAGAATCATGAGACTCCATCTCTACCAAGACCTGCAGTACCTCTGCACATCCCGAGATATTTCAGCAACGGATCACCTGAAGAATGTAGAAACTCTCTCCGGGCAATGCAGCAGAGCCGGAATCACCCATACCGATGAGGATATCATAACTGTGCTCTCGGACAAACAAAAATTGCAGCCGCTTTTCTTCGGTGCAGGTCCTGCTGAACCTGATATATCGCTTCCCGACCCGTTTAGCTATCTGTCCCTTCCGAAGGGAGATTATCTATTTTATCAGTTCAGCGATACCTCACAAGAGGGTATCCGGGATGCAGTCAATGATGCTGAATCAGCCCTGTTCCAAAAGGGATGGTCCCGACAGGGAGCACATATCTATATTCGGGGAGTCAAGGAAGGACCAGGGTACGCCCTGCAGGTCATTATACCCTTGGAGTAGCGTCAAAGGACAAACAGCAGCGGAACAAGAAAGGGAACCGCTATAGTAAGCATAATCCCATGGGCAAGAGAAAGCGGGACATAGGATCCTCCGCAGCTGTGCTCAATGATTGGAAGGGTGACATCCATACTTGTTGCTCCGCCGACCGATATTGCAGCATGGGGATGGGAAATACCCGCCAGCAGTGGTATGGTGATGCACGCCAGCAGCTCCCTCAGCAGGTTGCTCAGGAATGCTACTGAACCGAGCATGGGATCACCCATGTCCGCTATGAGTACCCCGGAGAGCGAATACCATCCAAACCCGGCGGCGATAGCCATCGACTGTCCGGAAGTTAATTCCGTCATGATACCGACTATCCATCCCCCCATAAGCGTTCCGGCAATCGTAAGCACCGGCAGCAGCAGGGATATGGGCTGGCGAAACACAGAAAACAGATCGCTGCGGCCCAGCACCATCTGCATCCCCACCAGCATTAGTAATATAAAGAGCAGGGTAGAGGTAATTCCGTCGTGAAACCAGCCGAACCAGGGAGTCAGGGATGCTCCCAGCATACCCAGGGCAGCGGATCCTACAAGTTTCAGCGGCTCCTTGAGCCTCCTGAGCCATGACACCTGGACACTCTTTGCTGTCCTGCAGGTTCTGGTTCGACTCCGGTTGAAAACCCAGGTACTCGTCATCACCAGTACGATAGAACCGATACTTGATGCAGCGGCGAAGGCCAAGGCAAGCATGCCCATTCTTCCCGCCTGGCCATAGATACCCTCAATCAGCCCTGTTCTGATACCCATTGCAAAAAGCAGCAGATAGAGGCACCAGCTGAGCAGACGGTCCACATGGCGGTCCCATGACGGGGTGACTATCGGGGTTTTCGCAAAGGCCATTCCACCCAGGAGAAAAGCAAATAACTGAAGGAGATACCAGATTGTTGAAGCCATGGGCAGACCTTACACAATAACAGATTGTTGTGCAATCATCCTGCGCTTGTGGAAAAGCGAATCTCCCGATATAGTAACTCTCACGGAGGAGTTCATGCAGGTTACGCATATCACTGATACGGTCTCAGAAATCATTCTTGCATCGGGTAAGCGGATTACCCTTGTCGGTACTGCTCATGTTTCAGCTGATAGTGTGGCTGAGGTGGAACAGCTTATCAGGGAACGAAGGCCGGATCATCTCTGTCTCGAAATAGATGCCGGGCGATACCGTACCATGACCGAGGGTCAGCAATGGGAAAGCATGCGAATCGGGGATGTGCTTCGACAGAAAAAAGGGTTCCTTCTTCTTGCAAACCTTGTGCTGTCCTCTTTTCAACGAAAAATCGGTGACTCCACAGGCATCACCCCTGGGGATGAAATGCGTATTGCCGCAGAGACTGCCAAGGATGAAGATATACCATTTTCATTCTGCGACAGGGAGATACAGACTACCCTCCGCCGGGCTTGGAATAAGTCAGGATTCTGGAATAAGATGAAGCTCATCGCTTCCCTGATGGCCAGCATATTCAGTAATGAGAAGATCAGCGAAAAGGACCTGGCAGCACTCAAGGAGCGCAATGCCCTGCAGGCCATGATGGAGGAGCTTGCTGATTACCTTCCAACGATAAAAGAGGTCCTTATTGACGAACGGGACCAGTACCTTGCCACAAAGATATACAACTCCCCCGGGGAAGATGTACTAGCTGTAGTTGGAGCCGGTCACGGCCCCGGTATCCTCAAGATCCTGGAGGCTCTTGAGGAGGGAACAATCAGTGATGACCTTTCAGCCATTGAAACTATCCCGAAACGGAAAAATATAGGACAGGCCCTTCCCTGGATCGTACCGATTCTTATGTTATCTCTTATGGTGTATGGTTTTATAAAATCTGGCTGGGACCAGGGTATACAGATGTTCTTCTACTGGTTTATGGTAAACGGTGTACTTTCAGCTCTCGGAGCACTAGTTGCCCTGGCACATCCAGTAACAATCATTCTCTCGTTCCTCCTGGCACCCTTCACATCCCTGAATCCGACTATAGGTGTGGGTATCGTTGCCGGATTAGTTGAGGGTTACGTACGGAAACCGCGGGTTTATGATTTTGAGCATCTCCATCGTGATATTCTTTCAATAAGAGGATTCTACCGCAATCGATTCACCCACGCCCTGGTGGTCTTTTTCCTCAGCAGTGTAGGCAGCTCGATTGGAACTTTTGTTGCCTTCCCAGTTCTGATTACACTGGTAAGCGGTGGAAACGGCTAGCATACATAGGCATTACGCAGAGCCTCCTGCAGGCTGGCGCAGCCGATGTATCCCTTTTGGGAAGATTCATGTCTCGGACCCAGGATAGTGGTAAACCCCATATCATAAGCAGCTTTCATGCGCCGATCCAATCCAGCTGTCGGGCGTATCTCTCCGGCCAGGCTCACTTCACCAAAGGAGGCAAGGGCAGGGGAGAGCGGCGTGTCTGAGTGTGCAGAATAGAGCGCCAGGGCAAGGGGAAGTTCAATCCCAACCTCCTGGAGCCGTATACCTCCGGCCACATGGATATAGATATCTCGACCGGAAAAGGGAATTCCGAGATGTTTCTCCATCACTGCAGCGATACGTGAAACCCGGGCGGAATCAATGGTATCGGAGTAAATTCTTGAATAACTTCCCTGTGAGGAAACAGTAAGTGCTTGTATTTCAACTAAATAGGATCTTGTTCCTTCAAAAACTGCTGCTGACGTGATCCCCGGGGGAAGCGTCCCTGATCTATGGACCAGGAAAAGCGATCCGGGGTCCGCAACAGCCTTAAGTCCCTGGGCTTCCATAGTAAACAATCCCAGTTCATCCACTGAACCAAACCGGTTTTTTACAGCTCGTATCATCCGGAGTCCGGAAAGTCCCTGCTCAAAGGTGAGCACCGTATCAACCATATGCTCAATTACCTTCGGCCCGGCAAGCGCTCCCTCCTTTGTAACATGACCGACCAAAAAAACTGCGGAGCTGTTCTGCTTTGCCCATTCAACCAGTTCAAGACAGGCATATTTCACCTGGTTCACCGTACCGGGAACAGGCCCGATATCCTCACTGAGTAATGTCTGAATTGAGTCTACTACAAGAATATCTGGTTTTGTTTTGGCGATAACTTTCTGGATGCGTTCAAGGTTCGTTTCACAGAGGACAGTGATGTGTTTTCCCTGCACAGCAAGCCTGGATGCACGATTTTTAATCTGTGCTGCAGATTCCTCTCCAGACACATAGAGCACAGATTCATGGCGAAGCAGGGATAATACCTGCAGCATCAGCGTAGATTTACCGATACCAGGAGATCCCCCCACAAGGATTGCACTTCCCCGGACGATTCCGCCCCCGAGAACGCGGTCTAGTTCAGTGACGTAAGTGGGTATACGAAAAGATTCAGAAACCTCTATTTCACTGAGTTTTATGGGTTCTTTTTCTGTGCTTTTATGTGAGGTGCCTTTCTTCTTTCCGGAGGCTATCTCCTCTTGGAATGTATTCCAGGCCCCACATGAGGGACATCTCCCCAGCCATTTCGGCTGTTCATAGGCACAGTTTGAACAAATAAAGCTTGTCTTCGAAGAGGCCATAAATACCAGGTTCCTTACAATTCTTCCCCGAATGCATTATCCGGAGAAAGCAGTTCATAAATACGCTCGAGATCATCATGTGAGTAATAGGTTATCTCAACTTTCCCCTTTTTCAAGTCACCCTTTATGGAGACCTTTGTTCCCAACGCTTCGAGGAACTGCTGCTCCATCTCAGTAATTTCAGGAGGTCTGCTCACGGATTCCCGTTTCTTATTCTGTTTAGAAGCCCTGGAACCATTATTCAGCTGCTGAGCACGCTGTTCCGCTTCACGGACTGATATCCCCTGGTCAGCAATCTGCTTGAAGAGTATCTGCTGGTCGGCGGGATTCACCACAGAAAGCAGGGATCGCGCATGTCCTGAAGATATTATTCCATTCGCAAGAGCTTCCTGCATAACCTCCGGCAGATTCAAAAGCCTAAGGTTGTTTGTTATGGTAGACCGTTTTTTACCCAACCGCCTTGACATTTCCTCCTGGCTGATCCCAGTGGAATCGATCATAAACCTGTATGCTTTAGCTTCCTCAAGTGGGTTGAGGTTTTCCCGCTGGAGATTTTCAATAAGGGCAGCTTCTAAGCGTTTTTCTTCGGTAAACTCTTTGACTATAGCAGGAATCTTCTTAGCTCCTGCAAGCTTAGCAGCACGCAGTCGCCGTTCACCAGCTATGACGATATAACGGTCATGGTGTTTTTCTATGAGTATGGGCTGGAGAATACCCTGCATTTTAATTGATTCAGCCATCTCCTCCAATGATTCCTGATCGAACTGTTTTCGGGGTTGATGGGGATTCGCATCAACCAGTGAAACATCTACATCAAGTATGGTACTATCAGCAACAGTTTCCTGAACAACTTCATCAAAGGTGTACCCTTTCATCAGAGAACCGATTCCTTTTCCAAGCGCTCTTTTAGACACGGTCAACCACCTCCTCGGCTAATTTGCTATATGCAAGCGCCCCCTGACATTTTGGGTCAAACTTATTAATTGGTATGCCAAAGGAAGGAGCTTCTGATAATCTAATATTTCTGGGAATGATGGTCCTGAAGACCCTCCCGGAAAAATATTGGCTTACATCCCGGACCACTTCCTGGGCAAGTCTGGTACGGGAATCATACATGGTAAACACTATACCAAGTATATCAAGGGAACTATTGAGCTCCCGTTGTACGGTCTTAATTGTCCTGACAAGCATGCTCAACCCTTCAAGAGCAAAATACTCACATTGCAGGGGTATGACCACATAATCAGCAGCGGTAAGTCCGTTAAGTGTAAGAATTCCTAATGAAGGCGGACAGTCAATGCAGATAAAATCCCAATCCTCTTCAATGCTCCGAAGGGCACGTTGGAGAAAGTATTCCCTGGAGGGAGCATCAATAAGTTCTACTCCGGCACCGGTAAGATTGATATTGGATGAGATTACTGAGAGATTTTCAACAGGAGTGGGCTGTATCACTTCCTGGGGAGTGACTTCACCATTGATGAGCTCATAGATTCCCGTGCTGTTTTCATCTGCTCCCACACTGCTGGATAGATTTCCCTGGGGGTCAAAATCAACTAGCAGCACCTTTTTTCCAAGTTGGGCGAGATAGGCTCCAAGATTAACTGTTGTTGTAGTTTTCCCTACCCCCCCCTTCTGATTTGCAAAAACTAACTTATCTGCCATAGCATGATTATACCTGAACGTTTATTTTCTGTCATCCAAGGGTTCTCATGTATTGACCATCTATTCACGTTTTTGTATCTTTTTATGCAAGGAGAATGTAATGAGTAATACTAATACACAGACAGATGTTATCGCACAAGTAAAACAGGCGATCCAAGATATCAGACCAGCACTCCAGAATGACGGTGGAGATGTTGAATATGTCAGCATGAACGACGAAGGAACTGTTTCCGTGCGTCTCGTAGGATCCTGCGCAGGCTGCCCCATGTCTCAGATGACATTGAAGCACGGCATTGAGCGATATCTGAAGGACAAGGTTGGATCCCACATTATTGTTGAATCAGTCAACTAGACTGATATGTTTCACGTGAAACATAAAGGGCTGCCGACGGCAGCCCTTTAATTATATTGAACATGTTTCACGTGAAACCCTATTCTTCTCCGTTCTGCTTTTCTGACAGCTCCTGGTCATCCTGTTCACCCTTTATCATGGTGATAGCTTTCAATGAATCAGGCGGAACAATATGT
>SKJE01000115.1 GCA_007116075.1 Spirochaetia bacterium | reverse complement strand
GCACTGTTTTCAAAATAATGAACTTTGGAGTTTGATCATGGGTGTTTTGGGTATAATCTTACTAATTCTGTTTATAATTGTTGCGTTGGTCTTGATATTCCTTGTGGTGATCCAGAATGAGAATACCCAGGGGCTGGGTGGTATCTTCGGCGGAGCAAGTGACACAACCTTCGGATCTAAATCAGGCAACGTACTGACGAAGATCACCTATACTATGGCAGGTGTTTTTATCGGCCTCGCTTTTATACTGGCCCTGGTAAACCGGACACCCGACAGCGATGCGATGCTCAGGGACGCCGGAGCGGTCCAGGCTGGCCAGGAATGGTGGTCCACCGCACCTGCTGAAGGAACTAACGATGAGCCTGCTGAGGAATAGAGGCAGCGTAAAGATCAATAGAGCAGAATGAATTGCAGCGCAATAGACCGCCCGGGTAGGGCGGTTTATGCGCATCTACAGAAAAGGGGAGCATATCATGAGAGTGGCAGTAGTGATCTATGGAGAAAAGCATGAACAGAAACTTCTTGAGATTGCACAGTCCCTCGCGAGAGGTATTGCTTCACAGGGTCATGAAGTTGATATTATGAACGGAAAACATGAGCTAAATAAGAAACTCACTTTCTACGAGTATATTGCCCTGGGGACTGAACATACAGGATTCTTCGGCGGTAAGATCCCAGTCGGCGTAAAAAATTTTCTCCGTCAATCCGGAACAGTATCCGGTAAACGCTGTTTTGCCTTTGTAATTAAAGGAAGCCTTCGTCCTATGAAAACCCTGCGTGAACTGATGAAACTGATGGAGGAGGAAGGGATGTTTCTTAAAACTTCCGACATCATTACAAAGGCTGCTTCAGCAGAGGAGATTGGGAAGCGACTGCATATCAAGCGAAGTTAGTTCTATGTGCAGCCGGTTCGCTATATATTACGTGATACGTTAGAAAAAAAATATTAAGAGGTTGCCATATATGAAAAAATCAATCATGCTGTTCACCGCCTTTCTGTTGATGTTCTCAACAACGGTTCTTACAGCAAAGGATACCCTTTTGCAGCCTGCTGCAGTTGTAAACCTTGTTCGTCCTCAGATGATCAGCATCCAGCAGGTTAATGAGACCTATGAGGAATACCGACAAAATATGCAGCGCCAGGGTCAGCAGATCCAGGAGACCCGGGAGGATATCCTGGAGGTCCTGATAGAAAATGAACTGCTTATCCAGGGTGCAAGACAATTCGGGGTAACCGTAAGTGACCAGGAAATTCAGTCAGAACTCAATGAGCAGCGACGCTCAGTAGAACAGCAGCTTGGCCAGAACCTGAATGACCAGCAGTTTACGCAGATTCTGGACCAGTACTTCGGTAAAACCCTTGAGGGATTTCGCCAGGAAATTCGTAATAAAATCCTCGTTGAAAAGTATGTACTCCGGGCAAAACGTGCCATGATCGAGAATGTTTCCGCACCGACCCAGCAGGAGATCAGGACTGTGTATCGTCAGAATGCGACAAACTTTATCAATCCTGAGATGACGAATATTAGGCATATCTTTGTGGACAACCGGAATAAAAGCGACCAGGATGCTCTAGAAAAAATTAATCGTGCCCTGAATCGTCTGCAATCCGGAGAGAAGAGTTTTTCCGAACTTGTGCTGGAGATATCCGAAGATGAGGCAACCAAGTTTTCCGGAGGAGAACTCGGCTGGCTAGCCATAAACGACTCGGATCGCAGCCAGATGCTGGGGGGCAATTTCTTTGATTCCGTATTTGCTTTGAACACCGGGGACGTGTCGGAAGTGATTGAATCAAATGCTGGATATCATGTTGTAGAGGTTCTGGAACATCGGGATCCCCGGGTTCTGGGACTGGATGATCCGATCAATCCATCCACCAGGACGACAGTGTCCCAGTACATCAGCAACCAAATGTACGTCCAGAGACAATCCGAAGCCTTTAACCGTGCTATTAATGAACTGGTTAAAGAACTGAAAGCGGAAGCAGATATCAGGATTCTTTTGTGAAATCAGACCGTCATACAGCACGGCTTCTGGCTGTGCAGGGACTCTATATGCACCAGGAAAACAGGAACTGCAGTAAGGATGAACTGCTGCAGTTTCCCTGGGCAAATGAGCATGAGCTTGAATCATTTACCACCGATATCCAGGTCTTTGCCCGGCTGCTGATTCTCGGCACGCTTGAACATATCAAAGAGATTGATACAGTGATTACTTCACGACTGCGCAAATGGGATATCAGCAGGATATCCCGGGTAGATCTTTCTATATTGAGGGTAAGCTTTTATTGCCTGATTCACCAGTCTGATATCCCCTATGCGGTTACCATTCAGGAGGCGATTCTGCTGTCCCAGGAACTCTCTGGGGATCGGTCATATTCATTTATCAATGGTGTGCTCGACGGATATGTGAAGGAGACGATACAGGACCATGGTTCAGCTCAAGAATAGACATGACTTAGATGGTATACGGACATCCTGCAGGCTTCTGGGTGAACTGCATGCCCAGCTTGCGAAGCTAGTTCAGCCGGGGATGACCACGAAAGAAATCGATGCATTTATCCACAACTTCATCATAGATAACAAAGGGACTCCGGCTTTTTTGGGGTATATGGGATTTCCCGCATCCTCGTGCATATCTGTCAATGAAGAGATTATCCACGGTATACCTGGGAAAAGAGTCATAACCTCCAAGGATATTATCAGCATCGACATCGGCATAGACTTGCATGGGTATTATAGTGATGCCGCCCAGACGCTCTGCATGGAAGGGGTGGATCCTGAGATACAGAAAATGGTAGACGTTACCAGGGAGAGTCTGTATCTTGGTATTAAAGAGGCTGTTCCCGGTAAGCGGGTGAGTCACATCGGCAGGGCGATATCAAAGCATGTCACCGACTACGGTTACGGTGTTGTCAAGGAGTACTGCGGTCATGGTGTCGGATTTGCTCCACACGAGGATCCTCAGATACCAAATTACCCAAGCACAACATCAAATCAGCGTCTTAGAAACGGGATGGTGCTGGCTATTGAACCGATGATTAATATGGGTACTTCCGGTATCAAACACCTGGATGACAACTGGACCGTGGTTACCGCCGATGGAAAGCCCTCTGCTCACTGGGAACATACGATAGCTATTATTGAAGATCGTGTGGAAATACTTACCGAATGGTAAGGAGGAGCGGAGCATGTCAGAAACAATTACTACAAAAAAACGTATCAAAAGACTGAGGGTTATAAATGTACTGCTGATCGGAGTCATCATAGGATTCAGTGTCAGTGCAGTACTCTTTTCACCCTTTTCATCATCAGATCAGGGGATATCCCGTCTTTCAGCAGCTGAATCATCTGAAACGCGGGCAGTTCCGCTGTATGATCCTTCAGCAACCGGGTCACGGGGTGATCAGGAGACCATGGATCTGGCCCACCGGCTTGAACACTCCTTCAATGAAGTAGTCGAGCAGGTGCTCCCTTCTGTGGTTGAGCTCCGGATTACCGAACGTGTTACCCAGCGGCTTCCACAGACCTTTGACTTTTTTCCTTGGTTTTTCGGAACTCCCCGGGATCAGGACCAGTACGAAGAACGGGAATTTGAAACCAATTCCCTCGGATCAGGATTTATCTTCATGCATGATGCCGGTGAGCAGACCTATTACATTATGACCAATAACCATGTTGCGGGTCGTGCAGACAGGATATCGATTGTCCTGAACGACGGCACCATCTATGATAACGCAGAGCTCATCGGTGCGAATGCCAGACGTGACCTTGCAGTGGTGTCATTTGAATCTGAAGAGGAGTATCCCGTAGTGATCCTTGGTGACTCCGATGCCTTGAAGGTAGGGGACTGGGTTCTTGCTATGGGAAGTCCCTACGGTTATATATCCAGTGTCACCGCAGGAATAGTCAGCGCCCTGGGTCGTTCCGGCCAGGATGTGAATAATATCAGTGATTTTATCCAGACCGATGCATCAATCAATCAGGGAAATTCCGGCGGACCCTTAGTGAATATTCACGGAGAGGTGGTCGGTATCAATACCTGGATAGCCGCACCAACCGGAGGCAACATCGGACTGGGATTCTCCATTCCCATTAATAATGCGAAGCGGGTCGTCAATGATCTGCTGCTCTACGGAGATGTACAGGACGGTTGGCTTGGGGTATCCATGCTTGACCGGGATGCCCTTCCTGAAGGATTTCCTGAATCAGTCAAGGATGCAAGGGGTGTATTTGTCACCAATGTATATCTCAATTCTCCAGCATTCAAATCTGGCATCAGGCCGGGAGATGTGGTTACCTCCTTCAACAATGTACCGATACAATCAGCAGAGACCCTCTCCAGAGAGGTGAGTAATGCCAGCGTATCGGAGACCCACATCATAAAGGTAGACCGATTTGGTGAAGAGATTGAGATTACGGTCGACCTGGAAGTACGCCAGAGTGATGAGCTCATCACCGAAATGCGCTCAAAAATGTGGCCTGGTGTGATTCCCATGCCTATTGATGACGAGATACGAAATGAACTGAGCATTACCGACCAGGTAGATGGAGTGATGGTCTATTATGTCGGGGACTCAACGGGTACAAAACTCTATTCTGCAGGCATCAGGAATTTTGATGTGATTACATCCATCAATAATAATCCAGTACATACCATAGAGGATTTTTACCGCCTGATCAACGATGATGCCCGGGAACTCTCCATCCGCTTTATTCGGGATGGTAATGAATTTTTTGTAGGGGTGGTACGCTGATGAACAAGGAGTTTCTCTCCTCTGAACTGGTTCGGGATAATTCCCTGAAGCTTGCATACCGGATGCACCGGGAAGACGGCTTTGTCCCTGATGTGATCTATGCATCCCTCAGGGGCGGAGCATATCTTGCTAATGTCTTCAGTGAGTATTTTAAGATGGTCCGTAAGTATAAACGACCGGTACTCTACGCAGCTGTAGTGGCACGCTCATATACGGATATACGATCCCAGTCCCAGGTGATGATTGACGGATGGACCTATAAGCCCGAATTCTTACGAAGCGGGGACCGGGTGCTCGTGGTAGATGACATCTTCGATACCGGGAAGACAATCAATTACCTCTCCGAGGTAATCATGTCCAACGGTATAGCCAGGGAAGACCTCAAGATTGCTGTTCATGATTACAAGGTTCCTAAATACAAGGGAGAGCTGCTGCCCTTCCAGCCGGACTACTGGAGCCGTAAGCATGTCATTGAATCACCAGAGGATGATGTATGGATCCACTACCTGAATCATGAATTTGTCAGCCTCACCCCTGAAGAGATTGAGAAGAACTACCGGGATGAAGAGGTAAAAAAGATCCTTCTGGACTCCATCAAGAGAATATAACAAGTATTTAAAAACAGCTCCCCAAAAGGGGAGCTGTACTATTATTCCATCAAAGAACTAACCAGCCTACAGCCACTTCGCATGGTTGTCTTTTCCATCCACCTTGAATACCCAGTAGTTATCAATGGCGAGATAAAAATAAAAATCAGTACCAGCATACAATCCATTAATCCGCTTATTATTCCTGCTGATGTTATTGTAGTAAAAGGCAGATGTAGTGGTATTCGGCTTCGATAAAGACATATCTGCTTTTATCTCACCTACATACAGCCCGGTAGATCCTGCAACCATGAGATTACCATCTACAGCAATCATGGGAGTATAGTTGTACAGATGTTGCTGGTTTCCTGTAGGAGCAAAACGAGGCCTGAATCCTGTAGGAGTGATATCGGTATTATCATCAATATTAAAATTAGCTGTTTCAATTTTATGAAGCTTATGCTTTCTCGTGTCATCCTCTTCATCAACATAAGTCAGAGAGACAAACAAATCTGTACCATGAAGCAGTGCACCGGTGAATTGCCAGGGGTTATCTTTAGTATCAATGGTTTTTTCATCAACAAAAATTGTTCCATTATAATAATATATAGCAGCATGAGTTATATCATATGTTTTTGTGCTGCCAGAATCAACTTCATTCACAACACTTATCAGTAGATACTCTCCGGTAGAGATGGCGTGGATGATGTCTTTATCTTGAATGGTGATAACATTATCAATATCTGTACCATCAGTATCCCAATCATCATCATTATTATCATAAAAGAATACTTCCAACTTATTATTGGTGTCATTTTCAACAAGAACAAAAGCCTTATCATTAAGCACACCCAGTTTCAGTACTGTTCCGGTGGTG
>SKJE01000170.1 GCA_007116075.1 Spirochaetia bacterium | reverse complement strand
TGGAAGCTGCAAGAACTGGAGATGTAACGATCATCAAGAATATGGAGTAGGGTGTTATGAAGCAGATAGGTATGCCATTGAACACAGGACATGTCGGTGTACAGGTACCGGAACATACGGAAGTTCTCCGTATGACTGGGGGAAAGTCAGTTGCCGATCCTGCAGCGGAAATTAAGGCGGCCCTTGAGTCACCGATTGGAACACCATCTTGTCTAGAGGTGGTGAAGAAGAAGATACGTGACTGTCCCCATAGCGATCCAACAGCTGTAATTGTAGTTTCTGATAACACACGCCCGGTCCCCTATAAAGGGGAATCGGGTATCCTTTGGCCCTTAGTCCAGCTGCTGCTCAAAGAGGGAGTTAGGGCTGAGCATATGAAAGTTCTGGTAGCTACCGGCACGCACCGTGCGCTTAGGGATGATGAAGTGAAGAGCATGTTTGATCCCCGTGTGCTGGAAGCCGGCTGTCAGGTTATCAATCATGACTGCAAAGATGAATCACAGCTGACCTACCTGGGAACCACTGCAAGGAATACCGAAGTGTATATCGACAGACACTATGTAGAAGCTGACATCAAGATACTCACAGGCCTTGTCGAAAGCCATTTTATGGCGGGCGCCAGCGGTGGAAGAAAGGCAATTTGCCCCGGATTGATTGGCGAGGACAGCACCTTCGTGTTTCACGGACCTGAGATGCTCTCCAATCCATCCGCAGCAGATTTAGTACTTAAGGGCAATCCCTGTCATGAGGAAGCCCTTGAGGTTGCTCAGAAGGCGGGAGCAGATTTTATTCTCAATGTCACCCTCAATGGATCCTTTGACATCACCGGCGTGTTTGCCGGGGAACTGGAGCAGGCCCATGAGGCTGCAGTTGCCCAGGTCGTCAAGCAGGTTGGAGTGGAAGTTGAGAAACCCTACGATATAGTTATTGTTCACGCAGGGTTTGTTGGATTGAATCATTACCAGGCTGCTAAAGCAGGCAGTGCCGCATCGCGTGCCGTCAAACCCGGCGGGCATGTCATCCTGGCGGCAGAGAATACCGATACGCACCCGGTAGGGGCGCTCACCTACCGTACCTCGCTGCAGCTGCTGAAACTCTTCGGCCCGAAAGCGTTCATGAAGCTGATAAAATCAGAGGACTGGACCTTTATCCCCGAGCAGTGGCAGGTGCAGATGTGGGCAAAGCTGTTCGAGATGATCCCAATGGATCACCTGTATTACTATAGTCCGCAATTCACGCCGGAACATTATGAGATGTCCCCAGGCAAGGATATGTCCCCTCTGGTCGAACAGCGGGACCTTGAATCAATCAACCAGTTTGTTGAACAAGCCCTGAAGGATATTGCTGAAAGAACAGGTAAGGACCTCACGGAACTGTCTATCTGTTATCTTGAGGATGGGCCGTACGGCATCCCCTTGCAAATATCATAAGCACCACTATAATACAGATATGATATGTCGAGAGTTTGAACAATGGTTCTATCAGCTGCTGAACCTGGAGCCCTTTGAGCAGGCCGATGCTTCCATGAACGGCCTGCAGGTGGGCCGGCGGGACAAGCCGCTGGAGCGGATCGCCCTTGCTGTGGACGCCTGTGCGGAGACCTTCCGTAGGGCAGCCGACGGCGGGGCGGATGCACTGGTGGTGCATCATGGACTCTTCTGGGGACAGCCGCTTTCGGTGACTGGAAGTCATTATCAACGTATTTCACTGCTGCTTGACCATGACATTGCCCTTTTTGCAGCCCATCTTCCCCTAGATGCCCATCTGGAGGTGGGAAACAATGCGGGAATTGCCGATGCCCTGGGACTGAAGAGCATCCAGCCCTTCGGTGCATATCACGGGCAGATGATCGGCCTGCAGGGACTCCTTGAAACATCCCTTACCGTACCCGAGGTGCTGCAGCTCCTTGGATGGGAGGATGAGCCGGACATTACTGTCCTTCCCTTCGGTTCAGAACGTATCCGGAAAGTGGGGGTGGTATCCGGGGGAGCTGCGGGAATCGTAGATGAAGCCATACAGCAGGGGTGTGATCTCTTTATTACCGGTGAAAGTTCTCACCAAGTCTATCATACCTGCCTGGAGTCTGGAATCAACATGATTGCAGGAGGCCACTACCGAACAGAGACCTACGGAGTGCAGCTGCTCGGACAGCGCATAGAGCAGGAGACTGGAATCAGTACGTTCTTCATTGATCTTCCCACCGGGTTGTAGGAGCGTATAGGAGTGTCGATGAAACGAACCTTTCCCACCGGACCCCTGCTGCTTGCATTCGCTGTTGTCCTGGTCGACCAGATTACGAAGGCACTGGTGGTATCCCGGATACCCCTGCATACGATAGGGGCCCAGTATTTCGGGGATTTCCTTCGGATCATCCATGTGGGTAACCATGCGGTGGCCTTCAGTCTCGGCGCCGGACTTCCCGAGGGTATCCGGACACTGCTGTTTATTCTGCTGCCGGTAATCCTGCTGATTGGGCTGACGATCTACCTTGTCTGCAGCAGGGACCTCACGTCGCTCCAGCGCTGGTCTGTCGGGGCGATTCTCGGAGGAGGGACGGGCAACCTGATTGACCGCATCTTCCGTGAGGGCGGTGTGGTGGACTTCATTGATGTCAAGTTCTACGGGCTGTTCGGTCTCGAGCGGTGGCCGACCTTCAACGCTGCAGATTCCTCAATTGTGATCGGCGGTATCCTGCTGATCATCTCGATACTGACCTATAAGGAGCCGCAGCATGAATAAGAAACTTAATACAGCACTGTTTATTGTCGGTGCAACCTTAGCAAATATGATACTCATTTTTATATTCCTCGTTCTCCTGATCCTTTTGACGGGGGTGCTTTTTCCAGAACCATCGCCCGGTTTTGCCCAGATACTCGTCCTGCTTGTGTTCTTTCTCTCCCTGGGTCTCAGTTTTCTGGTATACCATAGGGTGATGAAACTGCTCTCCCGTAAGATCGATATGGATGCATACTTTCATCCGGTCTTCAGGCCGCGAAGGAAAAAATAAGTACAGCAGGAGGTACATATATGGACACAATCTACAAACGAAGAAGCATCAGGAAATTCCAGCAGAAATCGGTGGAGCAGGATCTGCTGCTCAAGATCATCAAGGCGGGAATGAATGCACCCTCTGCGGTGGGACAGCAACCCTGGCAGTTTGTCATCATTGACGACAAACAGGTCATTGAGGAGGTTGTGAAGGTTCACCCGAATGCCAAACCTGCCATGAATGCTCCGATCTCAATTCTGGTCTGCGGGGATCTGGATAAGGAGCGTTCCCAGGGAAACTGGCCCATTGACTGTGCCGCGGCAACCCAGAATATGCTGCTTGAGATTGCTTCCCTTGGACTCGGAGGATGCTGGCTCGGAATATATCCCAGGGAGCAGCGGATAAACCGGCTCCGTGAGCTGATTGGTGCTCCGGAGCACATTGTCCCCTTCTCACTGATAGCACTGGGATATCCCGCAGAGGAGCTTGCTCCCAAGGATACCTTTGATGCTAAACGGATCTACTACAACAGCTGGAGCAAAAAATTCTAAAATTTGTCGGTTTTGTAACATAGGTGACACACTTCCTGGCTGATACTTCCTATTATCGGGGTACTAATTACTACCATGAAGATATGAATCAGGAGGTTCAGTATGTCAATGTTTTGTTTTCAGTGCCAGGAGACTGCCAGGAATACCGGTTGCACGGTACGGGGCGTCTGCGGAAAGAGTGATGATACCGCTCGTCTCCAGGATCTGCTTATCTATGTGCTCAAAGGGATATCCTGGTGCAGGATAGAGGCCGAAAAGGCTGAAGTTACACTAAATGTTGCAGACCGATTTCTGGTTGAGAGCTTGTTTGCTACTATCACCAATGCAAATTTCGATGCCAAGGTATTTGAAAAGCGGATTACCGAAGCCCTTGCAATCCGGGACGGATACAAGAAGAAACTGATTGAATCAGGATTGTCCCTTGATAACGCCCCCGGTGCGGTAACCTGGGAGCCGGCCGGAGTATCGGAGTATGACCTGAAAGCCGCTGTGGTCGGGGTACTGTCAACTGAACACGAGGATGTGCGCAGCCTTCGGGAACTCCTTACCTACGGGGTAAAGGGGATGGCTGCATACTATGAACATGCCCAGAATCTCGGGTTTGAAAACCGGGAGGTTATCGCTTTCATGGAAAAGGCCCTGGCTGCAACGTTGGATGATACCCTGAGTGCCGATGATCTGGTTGCCATGGTGCTTGAATGCGGCAAGAACGGAGTTGATGTCATGGCCCTGCTTGATGCGGCCAATACCGACACCTACGGAAACCCTGAACTGACAGAAGTGAATATTGGAACTGCCGATAACCCCGCTATCCTGATATCAGGACATGACCTGAAGGATCTCGAGGAGCTCCTTGAGCAGACCAGGGGAACCGGAGTGGATGTATACACCCATAGTGAGATGCTCCCTGCTCACTACTACCCTGCGTTTAAGAAGTATGAGCATCTCCGGGGAAATTACGGTAATGCGTGGTGGAAGCAGAAAGAGGAATTTGAATCCTTCAACGGCCCCGTTCTCTTTACGACCAACTGTATTGTCCCTCCCAAGGACTCCTATAAAGAACGGGTCTATACAACCGGTGCATCCGGGTTTGAGGGATGTATCCATATACCGGACCGAAAACCCGGCGGGAAGAAGGATTTCAGCCAGATAATTGAGCATGCAAAAAAGTGCGCTCCCCCGGCCCAGATAGAGGAAGGGAGTATTACCGGCGGATTTGCCCATCATCAGGTGTTCGCGCTTGCCGACAAGGTCGTTGATGCGGTGAAGTCAGGTCAGATTAAGCGGTTCTTTGTCATGGCCGGCTGTGACGGCAGGATGAAAAGCCGGGACTATTATACCCAGTTTGCACAGCAGCTGCCGAAGGATACGGTGATTCTCACCGCCGGATGTGCAAAATATCGGTACAACAAACTGCCCCTCGGCGATATCGGCGGGATTCCCAGGGTGCTTGATGCTGGTCAGTGTAATGACTCATACTCCCTGGCTGTGATTGCCATGAAGCTCAAGGAGATATTTGAACTCAATGACATCAACGAACTGCCGATTTCCTATAACATCGCCTGGTATGAACAGAAGGCAGTGATTGTCCTGCTTGCACTGCTCTACCTGGGGGTTAAGGATATTCATGTCGGACCGACCCTGCCGGCATTCCTATCTCCCAATGTAGCGAAGGTACTGGTGGACACATTCGGTATTGCCGGAATCGGCGAAGTTGAAGATGACATCAAGCTCTTTATGGGCGCCTAGCCGGAACCGGATTGTACATAAACCTGCTGCCTCCCTTTATATCCGGGAGGCGGCAGACTGTTGAATTTCCTGCAACCGAGACTGGCGCGGTTCCAATTGAGTGCTGTCACCTGATATACTGGACGTCTCCAGGAGTTAATATGGATCAGGAGCAGCTTCGTCAGTTCTATGCCACATTTCTCGATCCTCATGCAAAGGGTCCCTCTCACCAGGACGCAATCGGGGCGTCCCTGCCTCGTATTGAGCAGTTCGAACATCCGGAGATGACAGAAGCACAACGGGCATTTCTTGATGAGTTCAAGGAGATATGCAGAACCATGGATCAAGCGCCGGCCCCTCGTGCACCAGCAGATCTGGACGGCCGTCACGTTGATTACCGGCATGAACTCAATGAATCCCAGCTGCAGGCCGCTGCCTGGGGTGAGGGTCCCCTGCTGGTGATTGCAGGGGCAGGTACCGGAAAGACCAGGACCATCTGCTATCGTACCGCCTATCTGATTGAACAGGGAGTATCCCCGGGGAGCATCCTGCTGCTCACCTTTACCAGGAGGGCCGCTGAGGAGATGATCACCAGGACCGCTGAACTTCTTGAGGATGCCAAAACCGCGGGAAAGGTGCATGGAGGTACCTTCCACGCCTTTGCCCATCATCTGCTCCGGCGATATGCGCAGATGATAGGGATTGACCGCAATTTCACCATCCTCGACGGGGTGGATGCCCAGGATGTGATTTCCCTGATCAGGGATGAGCTGAGAGTCAAGCGGCGCAAGGAGGCTCCGGTACCCCAGAGTACGCACATAGGTGCTGCGATATCAAGGTCAAGGAGCTGTGAGATACCCCTTGAAGAGATAGTACGCAGCGAGTATGAACAGATGGTGCCATATCTGGAAGAGATTCTTGCCATTAAGCAGGTATTTCGGGACTATAAACGGGTCCATAGACAGCTGGATTACGATG
>SKJE01000163.1 GCA_007116075.1 Spirochaetia bacterium | reverse complement strand
GTCTCCGTCGAGATGGTGATGATATCTCCCTCCCTGACGAGGGCAATGGTGCCGCCGGCCTGCGCCTCCGGAGCCACATGACCTACCACCATGCCGTGGCTCCCGCCGGAGAACCGGCCGTCGGTGATAAGGGCGACCTCCCTGCTCAGACCCGCTCCGGCAATTGCTGAAGTGGGGGAGAGCATCTCCCTCATGCCCGGCCCGCCCTTGGGACCCTCATAGCGGATGACCACTACATCCCCCGGAAGAACAGTTCCGGTAAGGATTGCCTCAAGGGCAGCCTCCTCGGAGTCGAAGGTTCTTGCTGGTCCCCGGTGGAAGAATTCATTGAGTCCGCAGGTCTTTACCACTGCCCCTTCCTCTGCCAGGTTTCCCCTGAGGACAGCTACGGGTCCCTTCTGCTGGACCGGCCGGTCCAGAGGATGGACAACTCCCTGTCCTTCCAGCTGCACCGAAACATCTGCCAAGTTCTCGGCAATTGTTCTTCCGTTGACGGTGATGCACTCACCATGGAGCAGTCCTGCATCAAGGAGCATCTTCATGACCATCTGCACTCCGCCTGCCCGGTAGAGGTCCTCCATGACATGTGTTCCTGCGGGTTTCATGTCCGTGAGAATCGGTGTTGTATCATAGAAGGTATTGAAGTCGAGGATGTCCAGGGGGACATCCACTTCATGGGCCAGGGCCAGCAGGTGCAGAACTGCATTGGTGGACCCTCCGAGGGCCATGACCGTCCGAATAGCATTCTCAAAGGCCTTTCTGGTCATGATGTCCCTTGGTTTCAGGTTCTCGGTTATACAGAACATCAGGGCATCCGCACTTGCCTCCATGACTTGGGTCCTGGCTTCTGAGACGGCAGGGACCGAAGCACTGCCGGTGATGCTCATTCCAAGGGCTTCCATGGCGCTGGCCATAGTATTTGCGGTGTACATGCCTCCACAGGCTCCCGGCCCGGGGCAGGCTGAGCGTTCAATTGATGCCCGCTCATCCTCGCTGATCCTGCCGGCACTGAAGGATCCTACCGCTTCAAAGGCACTGACGATATCCACCGGTTTGCCTCGGTGACACCCGGCTGCAATCGTCCCGCCGTAGATAAACACGGCGGGGCGATTCATCCGGGCAAGGCCCATAACCGTCCCGGGTATGGTCTTGTCGCAGCCTCCGATACCCAGCAGGGCGTCCATCTGGTGGCCCAGGGCATCCAGCTCAATAATATCGGCAATGACCTCTCTTGAAATGAGGGAGGCCTTCATCCCCTCATGGCCCATAGCTTCACCGTCGGTAACCACAAAGGTGTGAAAAGTCATCGCCATGGCCCCCAGGTCCTTCAGGCGCCGCTTTGATACCTCGCTGATCTCATCCAGGTGCATATTGCAGGGACTTACATCACTGCCTGCTGTGGCAATACCTACAATAGGCTTCTCGAAATCCCCGTCAGTAAATCCTACCGCCCGGAGCATGGCGCGATTTGCCGTTCGCTCTACCCCCTGGGTCATGACATGGGACGACCTGTTCAGCTTCCCGGATGGAATCTTCCTGCTCATACGTTACTCCTGATGAGTGATAAAACAGGGAATCCGTGAATGGGCTTCCCTGATCTGGTCAAGTTGATCCAGCAGTACGGAGGTGGAATCCCAGGTTCCTGCAGTCAGTGCATTTCGGTATGATTCAGGTAAGTCGCAGGAGAATTCAAGGTCTCCGCACATGACACGCTTGTCTTCGAGGTCGATACCAATGACTGATTCCGGTGAATCCTCCACCACATCCATCAAAACCCGCACATCACGGGATGAAAGGGTGAGTGCAGGAATTCCTAAGGCGGTGCAGTTGCCCTGGAATATTTCAGCATAGGATTCAGCAATGATTGCCCGGATGCCGAAACGCATGAGCGCCTGGGGAGCATGCTCCCTGGATGAACCGCAGCCGAAATTCCTGTTTGCCAGGAGGACGCTGGCACCTTTGAATCGATTGTCGTTAAAGGGGTGGTCCTTGGGTGCTCCCTGCTCAGTAAAGCGCTGGTCATAAAACGCGTATTCGCCGAGGCCCTCAAAGGATACCACCTTCATGAACCGTGCAGGGATTATCTGGTCGGTGTCGATGTCGTTTCCCCGGACCGGAATACCCCGTCCCGCTGTCTGCTGGATGATGCCCGAAGGTTCCTTCATATCCTGCCTCCCTTTCGTATATCCACCACAGCACCGTTTATCGCTGCTGCAGCTGCCATGGCGGGACTCATCAGGAGGGTTCGTCCTGACGGGGAGCCCTGGCGTCCAATGAAATTCCGGTTCGAGCTGGATGCTGAGAGCTGCCGCCCCTGGAGTTTGTCGGGGTTCATCGCCAGGCACATGGAACAGCCGGCATGCCTCCAGGAGAAACCGGCTTCGGCGAATATCTCCGGAAGCCCTTCGGCCTCGGCTTGCCTGGCCACCTGTTTTGAACCGGGAACTACGAAAGCCTGTACCGACGGAGCAACCCGGTTCCCCTGGACAATTCGTGCTGCCTCCCGGAGGTCGCTGATGCGTCCGTTGGTGCAGCTTCCGATAAAGACCACGTCAATCTTCTTTCCCTCCATGGATTCACCGCTGCAAAATCCCATATGATCCAGGGCTTTGCGGATACTCTCCTGTTCCTGGGGATCCTCAATATCCTCGATACGGGGAATCCGCTGGTCTATGCCGATCGCCTGGCCGGGATTGATACCCCAGGTAACCATGGGAGCCAGGCTCTCGGCATCAAGGGTGTAGTAATCGTCATATACTGCATCCGGGCCGCTGGCAACAGAAGCCCAGTGCTCCAGAGCCTGTACCTGCTGCGCACCCTGGGGGGCATAGTTCCTGTCCTTCAGATATGCATAGGTGGTTTCATCGGGATTGACATATCCTACCCGTGCTCCCCCCTCAATGCTCATGTTGCAGATAGTCATCCGTTCTTCCATGGACAGGGAGGCAATGGTATCCCCGTTATACTCATAGGCGTATCCGATACCGCCGTTCACTCCGAGGTCTGCAATAATGCGCAGGATGATATCCTTTGCATACACTCCCGGGGGAAGGGTTCCGGTAACATGGATCTGGCGCACCTTCGGGCGGCTTAAGGCCATCGTCTGGGTAGCCAGGACATCCCTTATCTGGGATGTCCCGATACCGAAGGCTATTGCGCCGAAGGCGCCATGGGTAGAGGTATGGCTGTCCCCGCATGCAATGGTCATTCCCGGCTGGGTGAGCCCGAGTTCCGGACCGATGATATGCACGATACCCTGGTACTCTGTATCAAGGCCGAAGAAGGTGATGTTGTACTCTCGGGTATTTTCCTCCAGGGCACTCATCATCGCTTCAGCCAGGTAATCTGAGAAAGGCCGCTGCTGGTTATCGGTCGGTACTATGTGATCAGCGGTTGCAAAGGTCCTCTCCGGGTGATGTACCGTCAGTCCCCGTTCCCGGATCATCTGGAATGCCTGGGGGGAGGTGACCTCATGGACCAGGTGCAGATCGATGAAGAGCTGGTCCTGCCCCGTCGGCAAGGTAGCTACCTTGTGAAGGTCCCATACCTTGTTAAATAAGTTTTCCCTACTGTTCACATATACCTCCGTTTATTATGCGGTATGCTCTGCTCCCTTAGCCATAAGCACTTTGCCGGTCCTGACGATCTCTATCACCTCATATGCTCCCAGAACCTGGGTCGCATTGTCCAGTTCTTCAGAGCCGCCGGTGATCTGCAGCGTGACGACCAGCTCGGAGATATCGATAATGTCACATTTCATGGCATGTGCCAGCTGCAGCACCTCCGACCGCTCCTGCTGGGTACATGATATTTTAATCAGGGCAAGTTCCTTCTGGAGAATATCCTCTCCGGTGTGATCAGTAGCATGGACCACATCGATAAGCTTATTCAGCTGCTTGAGAATCTGGGTAAGGGTCCTCTTGTCTCCCTTTGCAACAATATTCATCATGGAGTAATCCGGGTTGCTTGCCGGAGATACCACCAGGCTGTCGATGTTATAACCCCGGCGGGCAAACACGAGAGCGATCCTGATGAGCACCCCGGGACGATTGGCAACATGCAGGCTGATGGTATGTTTCTGTTCACTGCTGTAATCTATCTGGTTCTGGTTCATTATGTACTCCCTACCGGTTTTTCGAGTTTATGCTTCGGGGCCTCCGTAAGCATGTCCGCATATCCCGCACCTGCGGGGATCATGGGATAGACGTTGTCTTCCTTGGTGATTTCCACGTCTATAACGCAGGGGCCGTCATGATAGGCTAGGGCCGATGATATGATCCTTTTTACGTCAGCGCTTCTTCGTATGCGAAATCCCTTGATGCCGTAGCTTTCAGCCAGTTTGACGAAATCCGGATTACCCACCAAGTCAACCCCGGAGAGCCGATTGTCAAAGAACAGCTCCTGCCACTGGCGGACCATGCCCAGATAGGAGTTGTTCAGGATCATAATCTTAATGGGCAGCTTGTTGATTGCAGCCGTGGCAAGTTCATTCAGGGTCATCTGGAATCCCCCGTCACCCACGATGGCAATCACCGTCTGGTCCGGATGGGCAAGCTGTGCCCCAATTGCAGCCGGCAGGCCGAATCCCATCGTACCGGCACCTCCGCTTGATATCCAGTGATACCGTTCGTCTATCAGGTAGTACTGAGCCGCCCACATCTGGTGCTGGCCCACGTCGGTGGTTACATAGGCCTTCCCTTCGGTCTGCTTATATACCTCATCGATGACATGTTCCGCCTTGAGCTTGCCGCTCTTCCTGAACTTGAGGGGGTACTGCTTCTTCCATCCAGTAATCCGGGTAAGCCATTCTGCGGTATCTCCGGGAACTGCCGCCCCGGCGAGCTGCTCGGTTACCTGGGCTGCGTCACCGTGGAGTGCGAGATCCATGGAAAGGACCTTGTCGAATTCGGAATCATCCACATCAATATGGATCTTCACGGCAGTCCTGCAGAAGGATTCAACATTGCCCACGATCCGGTCATCCCAGCGGGCACCGATGGAGAGGATCAGGTCACAGTGCTCAATGGCCCGGTTCGCATAGGCGGTGCCGTGCATGCCGACCATACCCAGTGCGAGGGGATGTGTCTCCGGGAAGGCTCCCTTCCCGAGGAGGGTGCATACTACGGGTATCTGCATCTTCTCAGCGAGGTACAGTATCGACCGCTCCGCACCGGAGATGATTGCCCCATGGCCGGCCATGATGACCGGGCGTCGGGCACGCTCTAGAAGGAGTACTGCCTGTTCGACCTGTCCAGAGGGAACTTCCCCGGGAACATGATATCCGGGCAGGGTGAAGGTCTCCTGGTAGTCAGTCTCGATAACGGCACTGGCGACATCCTTGGGAATATCAATCAGCACAGGACCCGGCCGTCCGGTCTGGCAGATATGGAAGGCCTCCTTCATGATCCGGGGAAGATCCTGGGGATTCTTTACCAGATATGAGTGCTTTACCACTGCATAGGATATTCCCGACACATCCGCCTCCTGGAATGCGTCCAGTCCGAGGTTCCAGGATGTCTGCTGTCCTGTGATCACAATCATGGGTACGGAATCCATATGAGCGGTCATGATTCCCGTTATCGTGTTGGTTGCCCCGGGTCCGGAAGTTACCAGGACCACTGCGGGTTTTCCTGTTGCCCTGGCATATCCGTCGGCCATGTGGGTAGCACCCTGTTCATGGCGGGTGAGGATCAATTCAACCGGTGAATCCACTATGGCATCGAATATTGGTATCGCTGCACCTCCGGGATACCCGAAAATATACTCGACACCGTGCTTATGGATCATATCTACAATCACTTGTGCTCCGGAACGTTTCTGCATAGCTGCCTCCAAGGAAAATATTGTTATATTCTTATGGTAATGAGCGTCAGTGTCAAGCAGTAAGTAGAAATAATTTACGAAAATATTGGTAAATTAGATAGATTTTTGAAAAAAGAGCAGTTTTTGTTACGAGAAAAATATCAAATATGAGGTGAATCAGAAGATGTATGAAAAAAATGTACAAAAAAACATATAAATGAGGTAACTGAATAGGTGATAGCCTGAAAAATTAACAAAAATGACAAAAATAATAATGATATACAAATACCCTTGCCGTTTTCTGCTGCCCGCCGTAGAATTGATCATCAGGAGGAGAGGGATATGCCCGTACGGCCGGTTCTCAGGGAGGCTGGATCAGAGGATAGGTTAGTTCTTGAGCAGATGCTCTATGAGGCGATCTATGTACCGACGGGCAGCGCGCCGGTCGACCCCTCCCTGATCCGCACACCTGAG
>SKJE01000183.1 GCA_007116075.1 Spirochaetia bacterium | reverse complement strand
TGCATTGGCTGCCAGGGAGAGCAGGGAGTTCCAGATCGGTGCAAGCTCCTGTGCCAGGCTGGAGACCACATCCCACTGGGTTGACTCCGGAAGGGGAATCCCAAGATTCCGCTGCAGGGCCACCAGCGGAATCTCCGGCGACAATTCGTGAGTTCATGCTTCCCAATCCTGATAAATAGGCACTTTATAAAAGATAATTGTTTTTGGCGCATCTTGGGACCCCTGACGTAACACCCGGGGGTCCCATTACCTGTCAGCTGTCTTTCCGCCGCAGCTTTCCCTGACAACTAAGGTCGGCTGTATCTGTATTTCCTTGCCCCGTTTAACCTTCTTTGAACCGATCATTTCAAACAGCCGCTCACATGCAAGCACGGCAATTTTCTCCCTTGGCTGATGCACAGTAGTGAGGTGGGGATGGAAATAGGTGCTCAGTTCTATATCGTCATACCCCACCAGGGCGATATCTTCCGGTACCTTGATATTCCTCTCCTTGAGTGCTTCCAGTACCCCAAGGGCCATGACATCGGTATGGACGAAGACTGCCGTAACCGTATCTAACAGTCCTCTGTTCTGCATAACCAGGTCATACCCCGACTGGAAGGATCGGTCGCCGTAAAGGATGAGGGATTCATCATAGGGTATGTGATGTGTCTCCAAGGCATTGCGGTAACCCCTGCGCCGCTGCTGGTACTCTGACCCCTCTCCTGCAGATATACAAAGTATCTTCTTATGCCTCAACTTAATAAGGTGCTCTGTACCCAGGAAACCACCTTTAACGTGGTCTGTATAGACTTGGTCTATTCCTTCAAGTTTCGTAGACTCCTGGTGGAAGTGAAGGAATACTAAGGGAATTCCCGACTGGTGCAGAAACTCAAGAGTTTCAGGGGCCATCCGGGAACGGACAATGATGAGCCCGCCGACTTTCCTCCTGATAATCAGCCGCTTGATGTTATCTGCTCCGGTAAACCTGTTCTGGGAAAAGGCAATAATCAGGTCCAGGTCCCGTTTTTCAAGAGTCTCGCGAAGATGGGTATGGAGGGAGCCGAAATAGAGATTTACCCCGAAATCAAGGTATTCGTCGGGAAAGATGATCCCGATCGTGTGGGTCCTGTTAGTACTTAAGCCACGAGCATTGGCATTGAATTCAAATTCCTGCTCACGGGCAATCTTGAGAACCCGCTCCCGGGTCTCCTGTGATATCAAACGACTGTTATTCAGGCTCCGGGATACGGTGGACTGGGAAACCCCTGCCAGCAGGGCAATATCCTTGGTTGTTAAGGCCATCTCTTTGTAAGCTCCTTGGATTCGTATGCATTTATCATATGGAGCTAAATATCTAATGTCAATGTAAATGAGGTTCAATGCTCACATAGGAAATTTTCATATTACATCTTTACAGGTGCACTGCTCTCGTGATTATTGAATTAAATGCAACCGTATGCATAAAAACAGGAGACACGGATGAAAAAGATACAGGTCGAAATCATCGGCGCCGGAAGGATTGCCTATGTACATGCATTGAATATCACCAGAAGCATTCCCTTCGCTGATGTGAAGGGAATTGCTGATCCTTATCTTACGGACCAGGCGAAAAAGTGGATCGCTGAACTTGAGATACCGGTGGTATCAGAGAATTACCGGGGCCTTCTTGCCGATGACGATATTAAGGCGGTGGCCATCTGTTCTCCCACCGATACTCATGCACAGATAACCCGGGAAGCCGTCCAGGCCGGCAAGGATGTTTTCTGTGAAAAACCCATTGACCTCGACCCTGAGCAAATCAGGAAGACCCTCGATATTGTGGAAGCATCAGGGCAAAAAATGCAAGTAGGCTTTAATCGTCGGTTCGATCACAACTCAGCAGCACTCAGGCAAGCCGTAGAAACCAAAAGGATCGGGGAGCTGCATATGGTGCGCATCACCTCCCGTGATCCCTCGCCGCCTCCAATCAACAGCATCAAGTCATCCGGGGGACTGTTTATGGATATGACCATCCATGATTTTGATATGGTGAGGTTTCTCTGCGGCAGTGAGGTGGAGGAAATCTTTGCTTACGGAACTGTGCTTGTAGATCCTGCCATTGGGGAGGCCGACGATATCGATACAGCGGTCATCTCCATGAAAATGGCAAACGGTGTTTTGGCATATATTGAGAACTCCCGGGAGGCCGTCTACGGCTATGACCAGAGGGCTGAAGTATTCGGGTCCAGGGGAGCAATGAAGTCGAGAAATGATGTTCCCCATACTGCAGTATTCAGCGGGAAGGAAGGTGTGGTAGGAGAGAAACCCCTACATTTCTTCCTTGAGCGCTACAATGAATCGTATATTGCTGTAATGAAGGTATTCCTTGAAGCCCTGCGGGACGGAAAGGATGTTCCTGTAGGCGGTATTGATGGACTTAACTCCGTTCTTGTTGCCCGCTCTGCCATGGAGTCCTTGAAATCCGGCAGGATCGTTAAGGTTTCCTATACATAGGGGTTTAGGTCATATAAACGGATCATTGATCTGCTTCTGCTTTTCGTCGGAGCTGCGGTCTGGCTGATCTATTTCATTCTTGAGCGGAGAAGAGTGACTTCTTAATGAGATGCTTCATAGAAATGCAGCGGTGAAAAACCGCCTGCTGAATCAGGAAACCCCTCTCAGTTACTGATAAGCAGCTGTCTGAGAGGGGTTGTGCTCATATTTAACGAAAATTTTTCTCTTCAATATCTTTGACGATGTTGAAGTTTTTTGTGAGGAACTCTTTTTTGTGCTCCATCTTTTCGGTGAACGCTACACTGAGCCATGCCTCTACTATCTGCACCCCGAGAAAGGGGGCTGTAATCCAGCCACCCATAGTCAGGACGTTTGCGTTGTTGATGATCTTGCCCCGCTCTGCGGAGAAGATAGAGTCAGCAACTACGGCGTAGACCCCTTTGTACTTATTGGCCACGATCGCCATGCCCTGTCCGGTCCCGCACACAAGGATACCGCGGTCTGCTGAACCATTCTGAACTGCTTCTGCCACTTTCGGTGCCTGTGCTGTATACGGCTGGGGTGCATCGGCAGATTCAATCCCGTAATCAACTACTGTAATATGATCCAGTCCTCTCAGATATTCGACAACTGCCTCTTTCAGAGGAAAACCGGAAAGATCAGATGCTACTGCAATGGTTAACTTCTCCATACTATCTCCTTCTCTATGAATTTTTTGCCAGTATCCGGCGTGCTTTCTCAGCAATATCTTCGGCCCGCAACTGGTAAGCTTCTAAAAGATAATCCAAAGTTCCAACCTGGCCGAACTTGTCCTGGGATCCGATTCTTCCCATGAGTGTAGGCAGCTGTTCACCCAGAAGTTCTGCAACCGCTCCGCCGAGACCCCCGGTCACCTGATGATTCTCACAGGTAACCACAGCCCCGGTCTTCTGTGCAAAAGAGAGCACAAGCTCTTCATCTAGCGGTTTAATTGTGTGCATATCAAGAACTGCAGCACGTATTCCTTCTTCTTTGAGAAGATCCGCTGCCTTGAGGGCTTCGGGGACCATCACGAATCCAGATGCGATCAGGGTAACATCTGTTCCGTCTCTGAGCACCTGTCCCCTACCCAGCTCAAACTGCTGCCTTTCATCATAGAGGGTCTGTGAGCCCTTCCTGTGGAGTCTGATATACACTGAACCCTGGTGTTTCGCCGCAAGACGCACCAATGCAGCACAGGAGACCGTATCACAGGGCTCAATAATGACCAGATCCGGGATCAGCCGCATCATTCCCACATCTTCAAAGGGCATGTGCGTTCCCCCGTTGAACTGGGCGGTTATACCCGGATCGGTGCCGACCAGCTTCACATTCAGCCTGGCGTAGTTTGCCGAAAGGAAGAACTGGTCGAAGGTCCTGCGGGAGGCGAAGGTCCCGAACGAGGCTGCAAAGGGTATCTTGCCTTCACTCGAAAGACCGGATGCGATGCCAACCATGTTCGCTTCGGCCACGCCTACGTCGAAGAAACGATCCGGATAGGCCTCTTTGAACGCTTTGGTCCCGGTTGCCATCATCAGATCTGACTCGAGGACGCAGATGGTATCATCTGTCTGCGCTAACTCAAGCAGGGTATCGGTATACACTTGTCGTATGTCTTTTCCCATGACTAGTTCTCCTCCAGTGCTGCTAGAGCCTGATCGAGCTGTTCTCTGCTCACCGGCATATTATGACTTGCGACCTGCCCCTCGGCAAACGTGCATCCTTTTCCCTTCACGGTATCGAGAATGATCATGGAGGGTCTCTCAGAGACTGATTCAGCAAGGTGTACCGCTGCTTCTATCTGGGAGAAATCGTGTCCGTTGATTTTCTGGGTATGCCAGCCGAAGGATCTCCATTTGTCTTCGAGAACTTCTATTTCCATAATCTCGCAGATAGAGCCGTCAATCTGCAAATGGTTGTTGTCAGTGAAGGCAATGAGATTTCCCGCCTTGAAATGGGAAGCACTCATGGCAGCTTCCCAGTTCTGTCCTTCCTGGGACTCACCGTCACCGATGACAGCAAATACACGGCTGTTGCGCTTATCAAGGCGAAGGGCGAGGGCAATACCTAATGCGGCAGAGAGACCCTGTCCGAGAGAACCGGTGGTCATATCAATACCCGGAGTCAGATTCCTGTCGCAGTGGCTGGGCAGATTTGTTCCCCCGACATTGAGCGTGTCGAGCCAGTCAAGCCGAAAGAACCCCTTTTTTGCGAGAATACTGTACAAAACCGGGCCTGCATGCCCTTTTGAAAGGACGAGCCGGTCTCGATCGTCCATTCGGGGATGCTCAGGGTCTATATGCATATGATCGAAATAGAGGTAGGTCAGTACTTCAGCGATCGACATCGCACCGCCGACATGGCCGATGCCGAGGCGGGCGATCGACTGCAGCGTGAGTCTTCGCACATCACGTGCGATACGCTCTAACTCCTGCAATTGTTCTTGATTCATCGGTATCTCCTTGGTATATTTATTACTTACATTAAGTAAGTTAAAAAAATAGCATTTACTTTTTCCTTTGTAAAGGGCAAAATGTATTAAAGCTGTACGAACCTGTATGCAGGTTGACAGAAGAGGAGAGCATATGACCGAAAGAAGCACACCGCTGCGCAGTGAAGATGTAAGACAGAAGAATGAGAAGCTCATACTCCATTATATCCAGCACAGTCAGGGTATATCCCAGTCAGAGATCGTTCATCTTACCGGCCTGAAAGCTCCCACAGTCCTGCGCATTTTCTCGATTCTTGAAAAGAACGGGCTGATCAAGGTGAATAAAAACAGACCCGGGAAGGATGAGGGTGAGAAGAAGGGGAGAAAACCGGTTTTCTATACGGTTAACGGGAAAGCAAAGTACGTAATCGGCGTCGAATTCTGGTCTAAGACCGCTCATGTGCTTGTAGTGGACTTTGCCAGAAAACCGGTCTACTCCCTTGATATCTGCCTCAGGGACGGAGCGAATGCAGATGAAATCTTTGAGCAGCTGACCGCCCTGATAACTCAGGCTATCGAAGGGGCGAAGATAGACCCCGCTAAGATCATCGGGATCGGGGTCGGTGCACCGGGACAGATACGGGTAGATACCGGTGAGATTGTCAGCTACCGCAGAATATCGGGGTTCTCATCGTATCCGCTCGGACAGAAGCTCAGGCAGCGGTTCAACCTGCCCATTCATGTGGCGAACAATGCGGGAGTCATTGCATTGAACGCATACCGGTGCGGAGTCGCACAAGAGTCCGAGGCTCTGTTTACCTATTTTGTCCGCAACGGAGTGGGAGGGGCATTCATTCAAAGAGGTGCGCTCTTCTCAATACTCGGCAGGACAGCTTTTGAGATCGGCCACACCATATCAGAAATAGGCGGTAAGCCCTGTTACTGCGGATCTGAAGGCTGTCTTGAAGCCTATATCTCAGAGTCTGCCATACTTGAACACCTGCAGAACAAGGGGTTTGACCTGTTGAGGATAGAAGATATTGAACAGCAGCTCGAAGAGGGAAATGAGCAGCTGCGTCAGGGCCTGAAGAGAGCGGTTACCTATCTTGCAGTCAGTGCACGGAATATCTTCCACCTGCTTGCTCCTGACGGGTTTCTCGTCATTACACGGTTCAAGGAGATCTCCCGGGTGTATGCGGAGGTTATCGAAGAGGAGCTTACCGGAGAACCTGTGGGGGTGGATCGTGAAGATGTGCGCGTCTATTTCGATGCCTATAATTCAATTGAGGCTGGTTACGGTGCCTGTGACCTGATTTTCGACCAGTATTTTATATAAGTTAGGATTAATTCCAGCTTCGTGAACATCTATTCCTAGACAGAGTATTTCACCTCATGCTATT
Source organism: Spirochaetia bacterium (assembly GCA_007116075.1). GTDB lineage: Bacteria > Spirochaetota > Spirochaetia > PWKH01 > PWKH01 > PWKH01. The sequence continues at coordinate 14,554 of SKJE01000183.1, read as the reverse complement.
GTTACTTTCACAAAGTAAGTAAATAAGGAGAGGTCGGATTATGCATGAGACAGTAATTTGTGAGGAGATACGGCAACTGATCAAGAGAGCACGAACCGCCCAGAGCACAGCTGCCGAATACACCCAGGAGCAGATTGATGACGTCTGTCTGGCAATCGGCTGGGAAGTTTACAATGACGCGAACATCACTGAGCTTGCGGCCATGGCCGTCGAAGAGACCGGTATGGGCAATGTTGCTGACAAGATAAAAAAACATAAAGGAAAGGTGCTCGGAGTTATCAAGGATGTACAGTCAGCTGTCTCAGTTGGGCTGATCGAACGTAATAAGATCACCGGTATCGAAAAGTATGCCAAGCCTGTCGGGGTGGTAGGTGCGCTCACCCCTGTGACCAACCCTACCGCAACTCCGGGAAGTAATGCTGTCTCCATAGTGAAGGGACGCAATGCAGTCATATTCGCCCCGCATCCCAAGTCAAAAAATTCATCCGCCCGAGCCGTTGAGATGATGAGAGCTGGATTGAAGAAGATCGGAGCCCCTGAGGATCTCATTCAGATCATACGTGAGCCCACTGTCGAAAAGACTGCAGAGCTGATGAGCCAGGTCGATCTGGTACTGGCAACCGGCGGGACGGCCATGGTAAAAGCTGCCTACTCTAGCGGCACCCCTGCCTTTGGCGTAGGTCCGGGTAATTCTGTCCAGATTATCGCAGAGGATGCCGATTTCAGCGATGCAGCTGAGAAAATTACTTTGAGTAAATGTTTTGACCACGCCACATCCTGCTCATCGGAGAACTCGGTGATCATACACGCTGATATCTATGATAAAGTCATGAAACGTTTCACAGAACTCGGCGGGTATCTGTGCAGCAGTGATGAGAAAGAGCGTCTGGAGAAGTGGATGTGGGTGCCGAACAAAAAGGGGCATATCAGTCTGAATCCCCGCATAATTGCAAAATCTGCAGTCGAGATAGCCAATGGTGCAGCAATTGAAACACCGGAGAACTGCTGCATGCTGATGGTCGAGGGCTGCCGCCCGGTAGAACATGACCGGTTCGCTCTGGAGAAAATCTCTCCTGTACTGACCGTGTGGAAGTATGAAGGCTTTGAACAGGCCTTCGAGCTGCTCAAAGAGCTGACTGATAACTGCGGGACCGGACATTCCTGTGGCATCCATACGTTCAATGACCAGTACATCACCTATCTTGGAGAGCATATGCATACCAGTCGGATCATGGTGAATCAGCCGCAGGCTCCTGCAAACGGCGGGAACTTCTTTAACGGAATGCCGAGCACCGTAACCCTCGGATGTGGCACCTGGGGCGGGAATATCACTACAGAAAACATCAACTATCGCCACTTTCTGAATGTGACCTGGGTCTCAAGGCCTTTCCCCCCGGTAAAACCCACTGATCAGGAGATGTTCGGCGCATACTTAAAGAAAATCGGCGAATCGCTGTAAGGACAGACATGTATGAAACTATTTGAATACCAGGCAAAAGAGGTCTTTGTGCAGGCGGGAATAGCAGTGCCGAAAGCACTGCTGGCAGACTCAGTCGAATCGGTGGCAGCCGCTGCGGAGAGTATCGGCTACCCCTGCATGCTGAAATCCCAAATGCTGATGGGCGGGCGCGGAAATAAGGGGCTTATCCCCCGGGTCAGCTCTCAGGCGCAGGCAAGATCAGAGGCACAGCGGCTCTTCCGGGGCGAATATTCGATCAAGAAGATCCTGGTCGAAGAGGCCGTTGATATTCAGCAGGAACTCTACCTCTCTGTTACCGTTGACCCGCTGGCCGCTGAGGGCGTTGTTATCTGCAGCGCTGAAGGCGGTGTTGAGATCGAGCAGCTGGCAGTGGAGAACCCCGAAAAGATCCTCACAGAGCCCTTTGACATGGTTCGGGGTCTGCAGAGTTTTCAGGTCAAGGATCTCTCCTACCGGCTCATGCCCTCGACAGAGGCGACGAAACAGATCCAGAAGGTGATAACCGCCTTATATCAGATCTTCACCAGCTATGATGCTGAGCTCGCTGAGATCAATCCCCTGTTCATCACCGCTTCGGGGCAGGTCATCGCCGGAGACGGAAAGCTGATGATCGACGAGAACTCCATGCATCGGCAGAAGCGGTTCGAGCGGACACGGGATTATTACGAGAGCGATATGGAGTTTGAAGCAGCTCAGGCTGGAATCCCTTATCTGCAGTTTGACGGCGATATCAGTCTCATGTGTGCCGGTGCTGGACTTACCACCACTGTCTACGACCTGATCAACTATGAAGGCGGCAGCATTGCCAACTACCTGGAGTTCGGCGGGCCGAACTACCGGAAAGCATATGAGGCGATGGAGCTGTGTCTGCGAAATGACTCAAAGGTCATTCTGGTCGTCACCTTCGGTACGATTGCCCGGGCTGATGTCATGGCAGAGGGAATCGTGGATGCTGCCCTGCGCCTCAAAGCAGACAGGCCTATCGTGACCTGCATTCGTGGTACCGGCGAGCAGGAGGCGGCTCAGACGCTGAAAGCAGCGGGATTTGAGCCGATGTTCGATACTGAAGAGGCTGTAAGAAAGGCTGTAGCATTAGCAAAGGGGGCCGGGAGACCATGAGCATATTCTTAGACAGAGATACCCGCGTACTGATACAGGGAATGACGGGGAATGAGGGGAGCTTCTGGGCTCAGCACATGATAGAACTCGGCACGCAGGTTATCGCCGGAGTAACACCTGGTAAAGAGGGAGAGCTTATTCACGATCGCCCGATATACCACAGTGTGCGCAGAGCTGTACGTAATCATGACGTGGATGCAGCTATACTCTTTGTTCCACCGAGATTCACCAGGGATGCCGTTCTAGAAGCAATTGACAGCGGTATCAGGAAAATTGTGACGATAGCCGACGGCATTCCCCTCCATGAGATGGTAGAGATCAGAGCTTCAGCAAAAGCTGCCGGTGCCATGGTCGTTGGCGGCAACACCTCCGGAGTCATTAGTCCCGGGGAGGCAATGATGGGCATGTTCCCCTACTGGATAGAGCGGGTCTATGCTCCCGGGAAGATCGGGATCATGACCCGGAGCGGGTCACTGACCAACGAAGTGACAGCCATGGTCGTGCGGGCGGGTTTCGGCGTGAGTACGCTCGTCGGGGTCGGAGGTGATCCGGTTCCCGGAACTCGGTTTGCCGAGATGCTGCCTCTCTATGAGGCGGATAAGAAGACCGAGGCCCTGGTCATCATCGGAGAGCTCGGCGGATCCATGGAAGAAGAGGTCGCAGTGGCCATGCAGTCAGGGATATGCACAAAGCCCGTCGTTGCGTTCCTCGGAGGGCGTACCGCGCCCAAAGGAAAGAGAATGGGGCATGCCGGGGCGATCGTATCCGGAGGAAAGGGGACCGTCGAAGGCAAGATCAAGGCCCTTGAAGCTGCCGGTGGACGAGTTGCGGGGCGACCGAGTGAGGTGGGAGAACTGCTTCGCGCGCTGCTCGAGGAGAGAGAAGCATGAGAACCATCAGTATGAAGCGATTTGAACTCAGACAGCTGCTGTTCTTCTTCGCTGCGCTCTCAGCCATGGTGATTGTGAAGGAGATACCTCTCTCAGATTCGGTCAGACATGCAGGAGAGGCAGTTCTCACCCGCGGCGGACAGGCTTCTCTGAGTGTTCTCATCTTTGCCCTCATCCTCTGGATGACAGAAGCGATACCGTTTCATATCACCGGCCTGCTGAGTATCGTCATACTCACGCTCTTTCATGTTGATACCTACGGGGAGATCGTCAAGGCAGGGTTCGGCAATGATACGGTTACCTTCTTCATCGGTGTCCTGATTCTCTCTGCCTTTATCACCACCTCAGGACTGGGTAAACGGATCGGAGTCTGGATCCTTTCAAAGACAGGAAATGCTACGGCGAACATCGTCTTCGGTTTTGTGATCACCGGGACGCTGCTGTCCATGTGGATCACAAATATGGCTGTAGCGGCCATGCTGATGCCGCTTGCAGTAGCGATCCTGGAAGAAGAGGGGATCGAGAAGCTCAAGAGCAACTTCGGCAGAGCCCTGCTCATCGCCTGTGCCTGGGGATCGATCATAGGCGGGATCGCGACCCCGTCGGGGGCAGGACCGAATGCTCTGGCTATCGGTTTCATCCGGGAGATGGCGGGGATCGAAATCACCTTCGGACAGTGGATGCTCTACGGGGTGCCCGCAGCCCTTCTCATGGCTCCGGTTGCCTGGCTGGTGCTCATGCTCTTTTTCAAGCCGGAGATGAAACATCTGGCCAAGACGAAAGAGGACCTGACGCAGGAGTACCGCGAACTTCCCCCGATGGGAAGAGAAGAGAAGGTCACGCTGGTGCTCTTTGCCCTGACCGTATCACTCTGGCTGGGGACTCCGCTGCTCAAGCAGTGGCTCGGGATAGCGATTCCCATCTCCATGCCGGTACTCTTTACCTCATGTCTGTTCTTCATACCGAAGGTAAGCAGGATAAGCTGGAAAGAGATCGAACCGAAGATCTCCTGGAGCGGGATCATCCTGATTGTCAGCGGTATCTCACTGGGTATGATGCTCTATACCTCCGGAGCAGCCCGCTGGCTCTCTGTCGTGCTGCTCTCGGGTATCGGGACCCTGCCGACATTTATGATGGTTTTTGTTATTGTGTTCATCATATCTCTGCTGAAGATCATCTTCTCAAGCAACACCGTGACAGCTACCATCATCATCCCGATCATGATCGAGCTGGCTGTTTCGCTGGGACTGCCGGTCTTATCTATTGCTCTTCCGGCCTCACTTGTTGCCTCCCTGGCGTTCATCCTGGTCACGAGTTCACCGACGAACGTCATTCCCTATTCTGCAGGCTATTTCTCGATCGCAGATTTTGCAAAATCGGGTCTTCTCATGACGCTGTTCGGTTCAATTATACTCAGCGGGGTAGTCTTCCTGTTAGGCTCGATTACCGGAATCTACTGACCAGGCTAAGCACCGGTTCTCACCCGTGATGAGAGCCGGTGCTCCCTGACCGGCAGCAGGGCCCTCCCTGTGGGCGAGCATCCATTTATTCTGTTTCCACAGCGTACCCGCAGGCCCTCCTGCAAGAGGTTCATTCGTTCCCTTCGGAAGAATGATGAGCGCGATGAACTGCTCCTGTGAAATTCTGCAGGGAGCAAGATGAAGCGTCGTGGCATAGAGTTCAACCGCCTCACCGGCGGCCATATAGAGAAACTCAGTCAGGGAAGAGTTCCATCTGCCCTGATGGTCAATATCCTGTATACGTCCGAGCATCAGGACCAGGTCCGTAGCCGCTATGACCAGTTCGCTTGATTTGTGATACTCCATGCCGTTGAGGCAGCTGTTCACTCCCCAGCAGCAGCCGATCTGGATGGGAAGTTCCCCGAATATGCGTTGATTGATCAGGAAAGCCTCCTCGGTTGCCTCAAGCTCTATCTCGGAAGTAACATACCGTGTCGTCTCGGACTGATGAAACAGCTGGAGCGACCGATGCATGAGATCTGATACGGGCAGATCGCTATGGACTGCACCGAACTTACCGAACCCGGGATCCGATGTGGTCATGATCTGCTTGTCGGGGTTATTGCGCCGTACCTGTTCGATCATTGTAGGCTCCGAAAGAGCTCTTTCCATTCACTGTTTTCAAGATAGAAGACAGGCGGCTCGCCGAGAGGAGCTCTGACTGTGATCTTCCGGCTTCCGTTAAACTTCTCGCCGCTCCAGAGATGAATCCATTCTCCGGCAGGCAGATAGACATCCCAGCTAGTCTTACCCTCTTGTATGACCGGGCAGACGAGCAGATGTTCACCGTAGAGATACTCATACGGCCACCTCTCCAGCTCGTCAATCTCATCGGGGTAGTGCAGGTGGACCATTCTCATGGGAGGGATTCCGGTCCGCTGATACTCATCGCTGAGATGCATATGATAGGGTTTGAGGGCTGTATAAACCTCAGTTATACGTGATATGCCGTCAATGACCAGCTCATCATCGAACTGGACATTGTTCTGCGGTCTGTTTCCCTCATGAGTGCGCATGATCTGGGTGAACGCAGCGAATTCCGCCCAGCGAAGCAGCAGCTCACTGGATCGTTTTTTTGGACCCAGTGTAGTATACCCCCCGATATCAGAGTGGACATACGCGACACCTGAAATTCCCAGCATCAAGCTGGCATTGACAGCAGAGGGCAGCCCGTCCTCCCGGGAGAAGTCGACAAGCTGATCTCCTGTCCAGAATGCAGAGAGGTAGGGATTGCTGCCCAGAGATCCTGCTCTCATAAAAAAGAGGATCTCCTCAGACATCCCGGCCTCCTGCACCGCTTCGTAATTGATCTTCGCCCAGTCTGCCGGGTAACGGTTATGATAGCTCAGGGGAGACTCTCCGGATGAAAGAACTGAATCAGCGGGCACATACTCTCCGAAATCTGCCATCCATCCTGACAGACCTGTTTTGATCATCTGTTTCTTGATGATCTCCTTGATCCAGGTTCTGGCTTCGGGGTTGGTGAAATCGAGCAGCATCCCCGGATCGAACGGCACATAGACAGGATAGGGCTCCCCGCTTGAGTCTGAGATAAGAAACCCCTTATCCTTTGCCTCTTCGAACATGGGAGTGCCGGGAGAGAGGAATGTGTTTGTGTAGCCGAGAAACCGTACCCCCTCGGTTCTTAGACTCCTGATGAGCTCGGGAAGATCCCCGTAGAGCTCCTTGTCATACTCCCAGCACCAGCGCAGCTGTTTGCCGAAAGATGTCATCCTGATACCCTGCCAGTCCTGGCACCAGAGGGCCGATATCTTCATCTGCTTTTCAAGACTTTTCCTGAGTTTCTGCAGTACGGTCTCACGCCCTCCCTGGATACCAAGAATTATACCGTCATAAACCCATTCGGGTAACTTCGGCTGCCGCCCAAGGAGAGCTGTGAGCCGGGAGAGCCCCTCTTTCATGGAGGGGGCTGACCCGATGATGATCGTTTTCGGTATACCCCAGGCATAATAGCCATGTGTACGCTGTTTGTTGAACAACAGCTTACCGTAGCAGGTGCAGTCGCTGTAAAAATAGCGTCCTGCAGAAGAGAGCCATGTGGGTATGGCAAAATTTGAATGAAACCACCGGGGTAGATGCTTTGTCTTTGCGGCAACGCTGAGCGTGAACAGGTCAGCTCTCCTCCCGACCCCGGGCTCCGATATCCACAGCGGTCTCACCGACCCGCGCAGGTTCTGCCGGTCGAACAGCTCCCCGCTGCCGTAGACTCGCTCTGAGCGGTCAGCACAGATCCACAGCCAGAACCTGTTGTATTCGGGGTTCGGGACATCGATGTGAAGAGAGAGTTCCCGGCTGCCCGGATCCGATGTGATCGAAATAGTACATAATCCATCATCAAAGATGAGCATGATCTCACGATCGCTGAGCTGTCTGACTTCAACCTGCCTGAGCAGGCGGCGATGAAGGCGGTGTTCGCGCACGGAAAAGTTGCCGGAGGAGGAGACTACATCTGCCTGCCCCGTTCCGAGAGCTGCGCAGGGATGCTTCTGTGTGTGCCGCAGCATCTCCCTGTCTCCTTCCAGCAGGGAGAAACCGCCTTGAAGAAGCCTCAATTCCATTATTCAATGACCTCCCACCCCTGAATCTTACCGAAGATCCTGAGAGGTTGTATGAATTGACCATACACCACAGATGCGTGGTGTGCGATACCGTTATCGGTAATGGTCGTGAGCAGCTGGTCTATGGGCTTGCTGAATCGTGTCTTCATATAGGTGCCCCTGAGTTCTTTCGCCATGGGTATAACAGATCCCTCAGCCAGGAAGAGACGGTAGGTTGTCCTGTCCGAATCGATTCTCAATACCGAGATATCACCGTCTTTTAGGACAAAGTCTGCAGTCACCCCCTTGCCCCCGGCGAAATAGGTAGACAGTGAACGCGTGCATCGTCCATCCCAGAGATTACACGGGGCTACACCGCAATGCCAGAGCAGGGCCGTATTCTCCTCAAGATCCACTTGAGAGAAATCGAAGAGATAGGGAGTCACACCGCCTACAGCCCGATGTGCAACCATCGACAGAGAGCCCTCAACATCACCCTCGCAGGTGAGAATAGTATGTTCGCTCTGGAGGATCGACATAGCTGCACAGGGTGATGTGTCGAATTCAGCTGCAAACTCCGGCCAGCATCGGATAGCTAAAGCAGTAAGCTTATGGTCTTCCATGAACTGGTGCAGTTTGGCTGTCAGTTCAGCGACTTTGTTCAGCTGGTACTCAGTGAGCTCTGTTACATCAAAGATTTCGGTTACCTGCTGCTTTCTCTTCTCAATGGCGCTCTGCTCAACGGGATAATTCCAGACTTCACTGAGCTCAAAGTGGTCGATCAGGATCCCCATCTGTGAGAATACATTCAGGTCATAGACACCGAGATTGAAGAATCCCCTGGCCCGGTAGCCGAGAACTCCCAGATGAGCTTTCTTGAACGCCGCCTTAATTCGAACGGCATCGACCCAGTCGGTATTAATCTGACTGCCAATATGCACATAGTAGCTCTTATTACCGCTCTTGTAGAGGTTGGATGAGTTGAGGTTGACGCCGCAGACTGAGTTAAGCCGGATCTTCCCCCCGTTGTAGGGGAGCTCAGGCAGTCCCCACAGCAGTATCGGGACGTGAAGCATCTTGTCTAATTCCAGTACAAGATGGCCAAGGTGGAATGTGCCGCTGATAACCACGAGCCCATCAATCTGTTCTGCGAGGAATCGTGCCCCTGCGGCCCTGGCATCCTCTACCTCTATAACCTGCTCCTCGACTGCAACCAGATTCACCTCTTCCAGGTTCTGCATATCCTTAATGATCCCCTTATAGAGATCAAGAGCTGCCGTATAATCAAAGGTATGCCGTGCAAGACATACAACACCGAGTGTTACACGTTCTTTCATATCAATTACCTTCCTTGTTCTCATGTAGTGTTCTATTCATATCCAGCAGCCACACTGAGAGGGGCCGCATGTTAAGAGGTGCGCGAAAGTGTCTGTTCCCGTCAACTGCTGCGGGTGTGCGGAACTGAATACCTGAATCTTCATATATCGTTTTCTCTATGGAATCAGATACATGCGAAGCCTGTGCATCCAGGCCGAAGTAGTCGAGCATTGCGGCAAACAGCCATGCAGACCCGATGATAACCTCATTGACCTGGAGCTCATCGCCCCCGTCACCGGGAAACTGCGTTCGCCCCTCCTGAGCTATCAGCAGGGGACCGAGTTTTCCATCTTTAAACTGCAGCATGTTCTGCCGATAGACACAGATCAGATGACTTGTGATCATCTGATCTGTTATCAGGGTGAATGTATCGCCTAAGCCGGCTGCATGTGCGTAATAGAGGCCGAGGATACTGTCAGCCATGGTGCAGCGGGCATACCTGCCCCTGTCGCTGACCTTGAAGAAGGATCCGGTGTAGAGTTTGCTCACATAGGCTTCTTCTGCCCGATGAGCGATGACCCTGCATCGCTGGGCCAGCTCGAGTTCACCGGTCTCATCTGCCCAGGAGGCAGCAGCTGCAAGAGCTCCGATAAACAGACCACCGCTGAAGGCAGCATATCCCTCTATACCCAGATTGTCCCAGGTCGTATCTCCGAATTCGTCGTGGAACGGGAGGGGGTCCCAGGTGAGCATCTCTTCAGCTGCCTGTTTCATAATCTTCCAGACAGCAGAAGTGATTGGCTGATGAGTCATTTTGGAATAGAGATAGTAGGTGAGTATGAATCCCGGGTTATGGTCCTTCCAGAGATTCGAGTCATCCCGCATCTGGTACCCGTTGAGCCGGTTCCAGGGGTCCTCCATGGGAGAGCCGAGGTCATGGGGAACTTTCCCTTCAGTGAGAATCGATCCCTCTTTTTCTGTTCGGTAGATGATCCGCTTCTCGTCAATTTCCAGAGGAATGCTCTGTAGAAGATCGGTAAATATGAGATCTGCGAGATGGGGATTGAAGCTGTAGACTCCGTACCATGCATAGAACCAGAGGTCTGATGTATTATAGTAGTAGTAGCCTATATCAAAGCCTTCAAGAATTGCAGCGTGCTCCCTGTCTCCGAGAAGCGGGGGTTCAATGCCTGCACCATGCTGTGTACGTTCACCGGAGGTCCAGACAGAACCGCCTCCATTGAGCAGATAGAGCTCATTGATCATGGCCCCTTGTTGTTTCCTGCCAGTTGACAAAAGCTGTTGCTGCCACTGGTGGATCTGTTCCCGGTGAGAGTCCAACTGTGCGACTGCATATCGTGCAATAGCCTCACTGTTTCGTCCCGAATCGCCGAAATAATCGGTGTAGGCCCGCTTCCATACCCGTTTATCCCCGAAACGAACCAGCGGCATATCAAAAACAGCAGCAAAACTGATCTCATCTGCTGCTCCCGGTTCAAGCCTCACAGAGCGCTCGACTGCGGAGGCCAGCGCTTCGTCCCAGTGGGCCTGCCAGGAAATTTCAGTGCCGGGAAGGCTCCCGTGTAATCTGACATGATCCTCTGCCCAGCTGGTGGTATGTCGCTGTTTTTTCGGGGATTTATTGACAGAAAGGTTTCCGTCAAACATGCATATCTCACGGCTGGTGTTCTGCCTGTTCGGTCCGAATGAGAGGATTGCAGCCTCTCCCTCCATCTCATCGGTGACAGGCCGACAGGGATGGCGAAGCTGGAGAACACCATGATACGAGAGGTTCTCATCAATAGTGCCTTCAAGGGCGGCGGCGCTGTTTCCTGCATGTGTCTGGGAGGGCCACAGGGCAGTTCCGCGTAATGCACTGCTGGTCTGCTGAGCCTTCCATCCAAGCAGATTCGGGAAGCTGAATACCAGATGCACCTCTATAGGTGTAGAGGAGAGGCTGCGTACTGCTGCACGTACGTACCAGAGCGGGAGGCTCTGTGCCTTACTATCTCCCTGTACGAGAGGGGTGAAGAACTCAACTATCAACTCGAGGTTCTTCTCCGGAGTGTGGTACCGTTCACAGGTCACCGGAAACAGGGTATGGACCTCCCGTTCTCCGCTCCAGCTCTCATCGAGTCTGCTGTAGTTCTGCCTGGTCCCATCGGTCCAGAAGAGGCCCAGATAGGCGCTGTCGATTATCTGGCGTACATGATAGCCGGGCTGCAGGTGCCATCGACCGAACTTTCCGGTCAGATCCCGACTGCATACAGCGGTTCCTATACCTCCGAGAAACAGTCCGGTATCTTTCCCGTCATCATGACTTCCTCTTCGGGCTGTATACGGATTGTCTATCTGTCTGCGGGTATGACCGTGCTCGATTAGCTGTGCATACCCCTGATGCTTCTGCCATACATCCATGTCGATCAGCCCTTTACAGCACCGGCGGTCATACCGGATATGATTTTATCATGCATGAAGATATACACGGCTACCGTCGGGATCATGGTGAGCACGATAGCGGCATAGAGCCCGGCATAATCGGTCCTGAACTGACTGGTGAAAAACCTGATTGCAAGCTGCACGGTCCGTGCCCCGCGGGATGATGTGAGCAGCAGCGCGTAGATAAACTCATTCCAGCAGTAGATGAAGCTGAAGGTTCCCGCAGTTACGATTCCCGGTTTTGCCAGGGGCGCAATGATCCGTGAGTAGCGCTGCCAGAACGAGCATCCGTCCATCTCTGCAGAGTCTTCCAGCTCTTTGGGTATAGAGGTCATAAAGCTGCTGACAATAAACATGGATATGGGAATATTGATTGCTGAATAGGTGATGATCAGCCCCAGCAGGGAGTCATAGAGACCCAGACGGGTGATGACAATATAGTAGGGTACCATGAATGCAATGATAGGAATCAGCACTCCGGCGGTCGAGAATGTGAAAAAGACCTTCCTGAGCGGAAACCGCTCCCGGGCAACAACGAAGGAGGCAAGGGAGGTGATAAACAAATTGAACAGCGTAGCAATCACCGCTACTATGACCGAGTTGAGGAAATAGCGTGCAAGTCCGGAGACCGACAGTGCATTGATAAAATTCTGGAACTGCCAGACAGCCGGCAGTGAGAAGGGAGAAGTCTCTATCTCAAAGTTGGTCTTGAACGCAGACATCGTAAGCCAGAGAAGTGGAAAGATCGCAATGGCTGCATAGACGAAGAGTACTGCCCATTTAGCGATTTTCGCTGTTTGCTGCAGCGGTGAAAATGATTTTTTCTGTACAGGTGTAGCCATGGATATCTCTCCTGATACTATTGAATTGAATCGGCTGCAGCGTCGGTTTTCCCGAAGATCTTCTGCAGGCCGGTGATGACGAATACGCCGAGAACAATCATGAGTATTCCGGTAGCCGCCGCCTTTCCGTAATGAAACCCTGCCATCTGACGGTACATGTAGAGGCCCAGGACCGGGGTCCTGTTAGCCGGACCTCCGGCTGTCATCAGGAAGGTTGTCTCAAACTGACGCAGAGCATAGGCCACTGCCAGCGTGCCAGCTGTGACAATCACCCCTCTGATACTCGGCAGAGTGATGTAAATCTCCTGCTGCAGGACGTTAGCTCCGTCTATCTCAGCCGCCTCGTAGAGCGTTTTTGGTATAGACAGGGCTCCGGCGAGGATAATCACCATGAAATAGCCGATATATATCTGGTAGGAGAAAATAACTGCCGGCAGAGCTGTGTTGAGTTCACCCAGCCAGTTTCTTGCCAGGTGTTCGAGTCCGATGACGCCTAAGAGGTTGTTGATCACGCCGAACTCTGGATTGTACATTGCCCTCCACAGCATAGCGAGAGCGACAAGGGAGATAACATTAGGAAGAAAGAAAAGGGTCCTGAAGGTCCTCCACCCCTTTACCTCTCTGGCGAGGATCAAAGCGATGACGCATGCAAGAGGAACCTGAAGGAGAGCTGCTGAAAGGGCCCAGACAAGATTGTTGAAGATCGAAGTTCTGAACACGCTGTTTCCGAACAGTTCTGAGAAGTTGTTGAGTCCTATAAACGTTATAGGTTCGATGCCGTTCCATTCGGTAAAACTGAGCACCAGTATGGAGATGATGGGGTATATGAAGAAGACCGTCAGCAGTACCGTGACTGGCAGAAGAAAGAGAATGATGTACTTCGTATTCCGATTACTTCGTAGTGAGCCGTTTTTCATAATCTCATACTTCCTATAGTTGGATTCAACACTAATAATACCAGGAGGCCTTGAAATCGCAAGTCGAAACCAAGGCCTCCTCTCTCATACGGCGGGGGTGATTATTCAGCTGCCTCGAGCATCTTGATAAACTCCTGAGGGCTCTTGTCCTCAAGTACCATCGAGCCGATGGCCTGTCCAAGTTCATACACTACGTCTACAGACTTTGCAGCTTCCATATGGTCGATGAGGAATGTTGCCTCATTTCCCTTTTTGATGAACTCAGCCTGAAGCGGATCTACATCATCAGAATCAGTAATCTCGAAGTTTACTGAGAGCAGAGAACCGGCAGCTAGTGAAACGGTTTTTGCATTTTCAGGAGCAGTCAGATATTTCAGAAATGTGATAACCGCATCTTTTCGTGCCGGGTCGTCAGTGTTGGCAGCTCCGATGATGGTGTGGAGCCAACCGGTCTGATGTCCGTAATACTCTCCAGCCTTAGGTGCAGGAGCAAGTTTCGTAGCGGCATATACTTCAGGTGAATTTTCTCTGATGTTTCCGATATACCAGGGGCCGTTGATGAACATAGCAGTTCTTCCTGCCTGGTAATGACCACCGGATACACCAGCATCAGCACCGATTGCATCACTTGTGGTATTGCCGTCGGTATAGAGTCTCTTCAGGATAGCGGCAGCGTTAGCAAATGCCGGGTCATCCCAGTCTTGATTCCAGATATCCGGTCCGCCGTAGCTTCCCAGGAAGTGGGAGTACCAGAGCATAGATGTCCAGGAGTTGGTTCCTCCTGTCATCTGGCTTGTAGGAACAACACCGATTGCCTTGAGTTTATCGGTTGCTCTCCAGAAATCACTCATAGTCTTCGGGAAGGAGTCGATCCCGGCTTCCTCGAAAAGATCAGAATTGTACCAGATCGGTGTGATTGCGATCTCGTAGGGGAGGGCCTTTACTGCTCCATTGTACTCTACCGCGTTCAAATTTCCCTGGTTGAATACGTTGCCCCAGCCGGCATCAAGTTCATCAGAGAAATCCATCAGCAGATCACCTCTGAAATAGGCCTGAGTTGTCGGGTTGAGTTTGAAGGTAAAGATGTCGGGAACCTGTCGGGCAGCGATACGCGTCCTGATGGTGTCCTCATAACCGTCGTAATCGGGTTGAGGTTCAATCACAACACGTATGTCTCCTTTGTGCTTCTCGTTGAAGTTGTTGACCAGCATCTCGATGCTGTCAGCTTTTGAGTCCTGCCCGACCCAGATACAGGGCCATGTCAGGACGATTTCACCAGCCGCTTTTTCCCGTGCACCTGCAGCAAAGATTGGTGCGCTCGAAATAGCAACAAGTGCGATCATCAGCATAATTAGTACCTTTTTCATAAAACACTCCTTTATGTTTTCTTATTACTTTCACTAAGTAAGTAAAACATAGTTGAATTCAGTTGTCAATGAATTATCGGTAAAATATACTTAGACACTTAGAAC
>SKJE01000187.1 GCA_007116075.1 Spirochaetia bacterium | reverse complement strand
TGCTTCTTGGTCCTTCGATATACCACGGTAACCTGATCTACTCCCTTTACTGCAGCAGCTGCCCGGGCGCTGTCCATGGCGGTATTTCCGCCTCCAACCACCACCACATGGCTGCCGATCTGCCGGGACTTACCCTTCCTGAAATCACGCAGAAAGGTGAGTGAATCCAGGATATGTCCCTCTGCAGGATCAAGGGTAAGTTTCTTATTCAGTTCTGCCCCGAGGGCATAGATGATATAGGAAAACCCGAGATGTCTCAGATCTTCTATGGCGAGTCGTGAAGGGTCCACGCCGAATTCAAAGTGGACTCCGTGTTCCCGGATGAAGGCGACATCCTGGTCAATGGCTGACTGGGGAAACCGGAAAGGGGGAATCACATGCTGCACAATTCCTCCCGGGGAATCCTCCCGTTCCAGCACGGTGACGTCAAATCCCGACTGGGCCAGAAAGTAGGCGGCACTGAGTCCGGCGGGGCCGGATCCAATCACTGCGGCTTTCACATCACTCTTCTCAGGCACCTGCCAGGCTGCCTTGTACCGGGCGAATCCCTGCTCAGCCGCGATCCGCTTGAGCTCCCTGATCTGTACCGCCCCCTCATAGTCCATACGGGTACAGTTGTACATGCACTGATGGTCACAGATATACCCCATGATATGGGGCAGCGGGTTCTTCTGGTAGATCACCTCCAGGGCTTCGTCATAGAGTCCCTGCCCTGTAAGATAGATATACTCAGGTATATCCTGCTTGATGGGACATGCGGCGACACAGGGGGCAATATAACAGTCGTATCTCGGCAGGGGTTCTCCGGTAGTTATACCATCCTCTCCTCTCCAGGACTTTCGGTACCGGGGAAGTGAAAGGGAAAGATCAGCGAGTCTCTCCAGAGCATTCCAGTCCACCCGGGATGCCCTCCATCCGGAGATTGATGCTTCACATGCAGCCACCATATTAGTAAGCCTCATATACCCCGATGGTTTAAGCAGCTCTGTTGCTGCAGTGATGGGTCTTACCCCTGCATCAAAGAGGTCTGCTATGTTGTCTGCAGCGGCACCACCGCTGTAGGATATGGGGATTTCTCCGGAGAATTCCCTTGCCAGTTGTGCAGCCAGAGTAATCGTGAGGGGATAGAGTGCCCGGCCGGACATGTACATCTCATCTCCGGGCAGTCTCCCCTGGTCATTTATCGAACCGAGGGTATTGGAGAGTTTGATACCGAAGCCTCTCCCCTCTACACAGGCAAGACTAGTGAGTCGCCGGATCATCTCAACGGCGTCATGGTACTGCAGGTCCTTTGAGAATGCCTCCCTGCTGAGATGCAGATAGTCATATTCAAGGGTATCCAGGATTTCCCGTACCCTCTCATACCCCAGCAAAGTGGGATTGAGTTTCACAAAGGTATCAATCTGCTTTTCTTCCAGCATATACCGGCAGATCGCCTCAATCTCTTCGGGAGGACAGCCGTGCATGGTCGACAGGGTCACCGAGGGGGACAAGCGCGGAGACACCAATTCAATCTGGGACAGAAGCTGCCTTGAGGTATCCTCATCCCAGAGCTGCTCTTCATTGATCAGCTCTGCAAGTTCCTTTTTATAGTGAAGAAATTTCTCATGGGAGGAGGCATCTGACATGGAGTCGATGAATCGCTGCATCTTTTCTGTTTTAATGCCCTCCAGGTCGTAGCCGACACTCATGTTGAATATAAAAGATGGTTTGCCCACTATTCCCAGACCGAGCCAAACTTCCAGCACATGCAGGGCGAACCACGCTTTCAGGTACTCATCAAAGCTTTTCTCCAGGGTGAATTCGCTGGACCATTCAACATTATATCCCTCATCGGCCGCATCAATACAGGGTTTTTCAATCTTGAGTTCATCGAGCACCTGAACGGTCTTGAGCTCCATGAAACGTCCGCCCGCAAGATAAGATACAATGATGTTCTGGGCCAGCTGGGTATGCGGACCTGCTGCCGGCCCGACGGGTACTGCACAGTCCTGGGAACATACCGGAAGACTCCTGTCGGTCCGGGGTCTATGAAACTGGTGGATATAAAACCCGAATATGCTTTCTGATAGCTCCAGCTCCCTGACCATTCTTACCATCAGATCCCTGAAGGGAACTGGTCGCATGACATCACCCATAATAACTCCTTTAGTTCCCTTGAGGGAACTATAAGCTTATTTTACTCCTTCACAGGTATCTGTCAACCTCATTACGCAACATTCTGCAACGTCTTAATCATCACAACAAACTGCAACACATTATCCTTGACCAATCACTGTTTATGCTATAAGTATAAAGAAGACTTCTCTTGAAGATAAGAAAAAGAGTATTTTTTTTCCTTCAAGAAAGTTAGAAGCACACATATCAGGAGGACGGGAGATGATAGACCTTACCGTACATGAAGAAATCAGGAAGAAAAATATCCAGCGATGCAGGGAACAGGGAATCATCCTCCCAACCTTTGCCCAGATGAAGGATCCCTCCCTTATACCCCAAGAGACCATCGCCAAGCTGAATAAGACAGGACTCTGGGATCTCAACCCGGCAAATTTATTCCGTATTACCTGGAAGAACGAGCCCAACCTTGAAGGTGGAGGATTCGGTGATCCTAACTATATTGAGATTCCCCGGGAGATCACCGGTGTGAAGGCCCGGGTTCTCGGTCTTGTGGGTAAATATTTCCCTACAGGATCCCATAAGGTCGGCGCCACCTACGGATGTCTCGCTCCGGCCCTCATCACGGGAAACTTCGACTCCACCCGCCAGAAGGCGGTATGGCCGTCAACTGGTAACTACTGCCGCGGAGGCGCATACAATTCAGCCCTGCTGGCATGTGAATCCATTGCTATCCTTCCCGAAGGCATGAGCAAGGAGCGGTTCGACTGGCTGAAGACGGTTGCCGGTGAGGTAATCCCCACAAAGGGCACCGAGAGCAATGTGAAGGAGATCTTTGATAAATGCCATGAACTTGATGCCGAACGGGGAGACGATATCGTCATCTTCAACCAGTTCGATCAGTTCGGAAACTATCTCTGGCATTATGAAGTAACCGCATCCGCCATTGACCAGATGCTTAGACATGAGTCCACTGATCCGCGTCAAGTACGGGGATTCTTTGCCACCACCGGAAGTGCGGGAACCATCGGTGCCGGTGACTACTTAAAGAACCACTACCCTGAACTGGTTGTTGCTGCGGGCGAGGCGCTCCAGTGCCCCACGCTGCTGAGAAACGGGTTCGGGGATCATCGTATAGAGGGCATCGGAGACAAGCATGTTCCCTGGGTGCACAATGTACGCAATACGGACATGGTGGCAGCCATTGATGATAACGACTGCATGGAACTGCTCAGACTTTTCAACAGTGAAGCCGGTCATGAATACCTCCGATCTAAGGGTGTCTCAGATAAAACCCTTTCACAGCTGACCTACCTCGGCATTTCAGGAGTGGGAAACCTCCTGGGTGCTGTCAAGATGGCGAAGTACTATGAAATGGAGGAGGACGACATTATTGTGATCGTACTCACCGACTCCATGGATATGTACACATCCCGGCTCAATGAGATGGAACAGCTGCGGGGGACCTTCACCAGGGAGGACGCGGCAGCAGCCTACGCCCGGTTCCTTCTGGGTCAGGGCATAGAGCATGCCCTTGAGCTGAGCTACTATGAAAAGCTGCGCATCCACAACCTGAAGTATTATACCTGGGTCGAACAGCAGGGGAAGGACGCCGAGGAGCTTACCGCCCAGTGGTACGACCGGGACTACTGGACCAGCATCCAGCGTCTTGCACCTGAAATTGACAGGCTTATTGAAGCATTTAATAGAGAACTGGAGACCTAGCATATGGATTTTTTCTACCGCTGTATTGAATGCGGTCGGGAATACCCCGGAAATCAGGTCATGTATCTCTGTCCCGACTGCAGCGGAGACAGTCCCCCGGGCACCTTTCTGTCCGGGCTGCTGGAGGTATGCTGCTCCGGGAGTGTTCAGTCACCGGAAGAGCTCTATCCCTATCCCCTGGTGAAACGGGATACGTATCCTGTGGGAAATACTCCCCTGGCCCGTCCTATGCGGCTGGCTGAGACCTATGGGCTTGATTCGCTTTTCTTCAAACTCGATAACCTTAATCCTTCGGGCTCCTTCAAGGACCGGGCATCCCAAATGGTAGCCGCCCAGGCATTAGCCCTGGGGGAGTCTACCGTAGTGGTATCATCTACAGGAAATGCGGGATCAGCCATGGCCTGTGCTGGAGCAGCCTACGGCCTTGAGGTAATTCTCTTCGTTCCCCAGAGCGCTCCGAAGAACAAGCTTCTGCAGTCGGTGCTCTACGGCGCCCGGGTGGTACCGATTAAAGGAACCTATGATCAGGCGTTTTCACTCTCTATTTCCTGTTCCCGGGAATTCGGGGGCATTAACCGGAACACCGCCTACAATCCCATGACCATAGAGGGGAAAAAGAGCTGTTCCATCGAGCTGTACCGTCAGTTTGGTGACAATATTCCCGATGTAGTCTATATTCCTGTGGGTGACGGAGTCATCTATTCCGGCATCTACAAAGGGTTTAAGGATCTTCGGGATGCCGGGTTTACCGACCGCATTCCCAAACTGGTCTGCGTGCAGTCCGACAGAAGTGACGCTATCAGCCGTGCATGGAGAAGCGGTAAACCTGACAATATTGAAGAAGCAACGACAATTGCTGATTCAATTTCTGTTGCATCCCCTGCGGGAGGTCGATACGCCCTTAAGGGGCTTGCCGAGAGCAGCGGCTGGTGCGTCGTGATTTCTGACGAACAGATTCTTGCCGCCCAGCTTGAATTGTCCCGGGATGCGGGAATATTCGCAGAACCCGCCGCTGCCGCGGGATGGGCGGGAGTCCTTCATGATGCCCCCATGCTGAGAAGCGAGTACGGTCCTGACGTGAACATTGCCGTAATCATCACCGGTACAGGATTCAAGGATATGGATGTATTTACCGGCCGAACCGCCATTCCTGAGGCAATTGAGCCTGACCTAGATGCCTATGAACGCCGTTTTCTTGATAGCTGACCTGTACCCGACACCAGGTTTCATGGTATACTCCCTTCTGAATATGTGAGGTGATTATGGAATTGTTCCTCATTGGCCTGGGGATTGGACTGCTCTTATGTGTCCTCATGCTGATACAGAATCTGAGACTCAAAAATCGACATAAGCGGGAAATGCTGCAGATCAAGAACATGGTGAGCCAGAAAATGGATATGGAGTATGAATCCATCACCAAGCTCCGCAGTGATGTGGAAACCTTGAAGCAGCAGAATGAAAATCTTCGGATAAGCCTCCGGGCCTTCAGCCAGAAACCAAACCGCAAGGAGATGTCCCAGCTGCAGAAGTACCACCGAGCCGTGGAGATCATGTCCCTCAAGGCTCCGGGATTCGCCCCTGCCTGGCAGCTTGCCCTGAAGGAGAGCGAAGAGGAACTTGATAAGATGTATATGGGCTTTCACCCCTTTGTCAAGAAAGTGGTGCCCGACCGTCTTCTTGAATCCCTCAGCTCAAAAGATGATGATGAGGATGAGCGTGAATAGCCTTCGCCCCATGTTCCTGATCTTACTGGTGCTTTCCAGTTCCTCCCTTGTTTTTGCAGGCTGGGAGCGCTTTGACCGATGGGAAGCCCGGCTGCTGCCTGATAACCCAATACAGATGGAGCAGCTCTCAACCCTGGCGGTATATACATCTCTGGCTCTGCCGCTTCCCGATATTATCATGGGGGAAGATCCTCTCTATGACGGATTCAGCTACACAACAGCCCTTGCCTTCTCCTACGGAACGAAGGAGCTGATCAAGCATATTTCAGGCAGAACCCGGCCCGACGGCAGCGATTCCCTCTCCTTTCCTTCAGGCCATGCCACGGGCTCTGCAGCAGCACTGGGGTACCTGCTCTACATGAACCAGCACCGGGACTACACCCACCCGGCATATCTCTATGTGTCTATCCCCCTCCAGGTGCTCACAGGTTCGGGACGGGTACTTTCCAGAAACCATTATCCCACGGATGTCATCGCCGGATTTGCCATCGGGTTCTCCCTGGGCTATTGCTTACCCATGGCCATGGATGCAATCTTCAATAAATAAAAAGCACACAACTTTTTCAATAATACCCTGATAATTGATGATAGCATCATTGATTATCAGGGAATTATATTTATAAAATTAAGAAATGCATGACTGGTACCAAAAATAAATACTCCATCCTTTACACCTGACCTTCCTGAGATTTTCCCACTCAATTTTCATGAAGGCATGATTCATGCTCTTAGACCATCTTTGAGGAATCTCAT
>SKJE01000091.1 GCA_007116075.1 Spirochaetia bacterium | reverse complement strand
TATCAAGTCAGTATATGATAAAACTTTTTTCAATAGGTATACATGCATCATTGATCTAGTCAGGCTTCTTCCATGAGATCCTGACAGATACAGAAAAGCTTGCTGTTACTGCTGCTGCATATATGATTTTTAGATAATGGAAACGCTCATAGCGAAATGGGATACGTTGAAACATGAATAGATAGCTGTCAGGAGAAGGTGCCAATAAACAGCTAATGCCCGTCCTACGAACTCACACAACAACATTAACCATTTTTATTGGCTCGCTTATTCTGCCGCCATAACAGAAACTGCATAAGCCCTCCTGGGGGCACGTGTTATTCTTTTGCACCGCGCAATCCACATACATCCTGGTTCAATGGGCGAATACGTTTTACCTTCGCTTCCATACTGCAGGCTCGACCCTACCCCATCTTTGGCCAACCGGTTCATCACATCTTTGATTACGGACTTTCCCCTTCAAGTTATTGCCCATGCAGGGCAAACCCAAAAAAGGTGCTCCCGAACAAAGGGGAACACCTTTACTGTTAGCCGTAGGATCTTTTCATGTAGAATCAATTCTACTCACCCTTTAACTGCTCCTGAAGTTAGCCCCATGATAATACTTTTTGCCGCTGCAAAGGTGAAAATAAATGCTGGAACGGCAATTATCGTTGCTATTGCAGTTATTTTTCCCCACTCCGTACCCGTATCAGTTAAAAACAGCGACACCGCCACCGGCAAAGTGCGGGTAAATCGATTAGTAAGAACAAGACTCAATATAAATTCATTCCAAGCTATACGAAAGGTAAAAATACTTGCTACCGCAATTCCGGGACCAATAAGCGGCATAACAATGCTCGTAAAAACCCGGAAATCACTGCATCCGTCAATAATTGCCGATTCCTCAAGCTCGTAGGGTAAGTCCATAATAAAAGTCCTGAGAACCCAAATATTGAACGGTAGATTCAGCGCTATATAGACAAGGATCAACCCTGTCCTCCCGCTGTCAATAAAACCAATTCGGTTAAACATGGTGAACACCGGTACCGCAAGAATGACCTCGGGAATCATACGCAGCAGCAGAATTCCTGCTATTGCTGTCTTCTTACCACCGAAATTCCACCTCGCTAGGGAGTAGGCTGCAAAAGCGCCGAATCCAACACTAATAACAGTAGTTGACACAGCTACTATGACACTGTTTACAAAAAACCTCATGAAATTTGACTCGAACAGCACCTCTTTATAGTTTACCAGCGTTGGCATAAATATCCAGTCTGGAGGCAGCTTGAACGCATCAACAGGAAGTTTCAGCGATGTAGTTATCATTTCATATATTGGGAACAGCACCACAAGCGACCAAAGTATAATAGTGACATACTTAAATCCTGTACTCATATGCCTTCTCGATTCTAGTGTCATGCTATCTCCTTTCCCCTTTGAGGCTATTCCAGATAAAGACTGAGGCAAACAGGGCTATGAGAAGCAATAACATCACTGCCACGGCAGATGCCAGACCAAGACGTTGACTGGTAAAGGCAGTTTTAAAGAGGTGAATTGACATGATCTCCGTTGTAACACCAGGACCTCCTCCGGTCATATTATAAATCACAACAAGACTTCGGAATGAGTCTATCAACCTGAGTACTGCTGTAATTCCAAGTACGGCAGAGATGAAGGGCAGTTTAATGTATATTAGATTCTGAGCATAATTCGTACCGTCAACTTTTGCAGCCTCAATGACATCCTTAGGCACTCCTTGCAGGCCCGCAAGGACCAAAAGGAATACAAAGGGAGTCCATTGCCAAATATCAGCAATGATAACTGAGCGTAATGCTAAATCTGGATTCGACAGCCAGCCATATGGCCCCAGTCCAATAAAGCCAAGTAGATAATTAATCTTACCATATGATGGGTGGTACATAAAACGCCACATGATACCTACTACGACCGGGGCTATCATGATGGGAAGCACAAAGAGTGTTCGAAATAACCTCATCCCCTTAAACTCTCCTTCAAGAAGAAGAGCCAGGATGGTACCTAAAAGCAGCTCTATAGCAACTACACTAAGGCTGAATGTAACAGTAACTCGTACACTTTCCCTGAAGTTAGCACTCCCAAAGAGCTCCCGAAAATTCCTCAAACCGACAAAAACTGGGGGCTCATTGAGTGTACGCATGGTCCACTCAAATAAACTGAGCCGCAGGGTGTTAAAAATGGGGACCATCAGCACCAGCAGCAGTATTGAGGCTGCCGGAGCTAAAAAAAGATACGCACTGTTCTTTCTACCGGGCACCGAACTTTTTCTCACCTCGTTCTCCTTAGCAGTCAGACGGGAGCAATCGCTCCCGTCTGAAGGGTTTTCTAGCTAATTGTCACATAACCGTTAATCAAGATATCCAGCACGTATCATGACATCTCTTATAGGCTGGTATACGTCTTGCATTGCCTGTTCAGGTGTTTTCTGTCCTGTTAGAGCTTGATTTATTGCAATACCCAGCATGTTGTTAATTTCTCCCCATTCAGGGATTATCGGCCGCCAGTCTGCATTTGCATGCACCAGCTGGTCAGCAAGCACTTCAAACTCAGGGTATTCATCATACAAAGAAGCATCTTCAACGGTTGACATCCTGAAAGGAGCACCACCGGCAAGAACAATTCTTCTCTCAATCTCAGGAAGGGTCAGGTACTGCATGAGTAAAAATGCTGCATCCGGATTCTGGGAATTCTTAGGTATAGCTATTCCGAACCCGCCAGTCTCAGCCAATGGTGTTCTTTGGCTGGGATGGAGTGCAAAACCAATTCGATCATGTACTCGAGACTGTGCTGGATCCTTTGCTGGTCCGGCGAACACGCTTGCATCAAGATAAATTGCCGCATCACCCTGGAGAAACGCTGCAAATTCTTCATCCTGCGTGAACCCAACCATTCCCGGAGGTCCATATTCAATCATCTTTTTCATAAACTCAATTGTTTCAATAGACTCATCACTGGTAAAAGCAGGCTCCCAGTTATCATCAAACACTTTCGCACCATAGGGTGATGCATGTAGGAGCCACGCATGTGTTGCATGGTGACCTGAAGCTGCCCGCATGGTTAGACCGTATGTATCGGGGACCTCATGATAGATAAATCTGGCAACTTCAGTCAGTTCATCATACGTCTGAGGTACATCAAGACCATATTCATCAAAAATATCTGTGCGATAGATCATGAAGCTTGTCTCAGATCCAAAGGGCAATCCATAGAGGCTAGCTCCGGGACCATCGATATAAATATTCTCTCCACCAGCAATTCCAGTTACCTCTACGTATGCAGGCACTAAATCATCAAACCTATAATCAGGAAGGACTAATGCCGGATTATCGAAGAAGGGCTCAAGGGGCCTAATCATATCTCCCAAGGCGTACTCTGCTTTCCACATTACCACCATGGAAATAAGATCATAATCACCAATCGGTTTACTCATTTCCAGTACCTGGGCATCATGCATGTTCATATACTGCATTCTATCTGCCTCAACATTGATTCCGGTCAGTGCTTCAAAGTCATCAAGCACTCCTGACTCAAGCATCGCATTATAATGAACGTGATTGGGGAAATTAAACACAAGTGTAGTACCTTCATACTGCCGCCATTCAAACTCCCGGCCCCCAGGGGGATCTACTTCGCGAACGTCCCGTTCTGCCGCTCCACCGGAAAATACGACTGCAGAAATCGCAATAAACACTACGATGGAAACTAATTTCTTAACATTCATGACTACCTCCATTTTTTTGCATGTTCTGATCTATAACAAAAATATTATCATGCAAAAACAAATAGTACAAGTTTTTTTTTGCTATAAATGTATAATTTGGTTTATTAATAGAAATAGTCAATCATATAAATGTTCTTTTTGTTTGTTTAGGCGAGGATTACCTGCACACCCCTTCTTTCCAGTCCCTCGCGCATCTCATCAGAGCACCCGTCAGTAACCAGGATATCGATTTTACTAAGATCGGCTGAAACAAAGTTTGATATTGTACCCATCTTTGTGTGATCTGCTAAAACAATTACCTTGCCGTGGGTATTCTGAATCATCAGCTGATTAATGCTGCACTCCTGATATACTGTTGTTGTCAAACCTCGTTCAAGACTAACTCCGTTCGTGCCGAGGACGGTATGGCTACTATAAATATTACGCAGAGCATTGTTTGCAAATTCACCCACAAAAGAACGTGACTGTGCTCGATATTCTCCGCCAAGAATCATGACTTCAAGACGGGGATCAAGTTTTTTATCAATAACAGCCGCATTATTTGTAATCACCTTAACGTGCTTGTTTTGAAGAGCCTGCAAAAAAAACAGTACAGTCGAACCGCTGTTGATAAAAATGATTTCATCATCCGAGATAAGCTCCACACATTTTTGGGCGATTCGCTGTTTTTCCTGGGTGTATGAAACATCCTTTTCCCTAAACCCACTCTCAGGATGTATAACATCCTTCGTCTTCAACGGTGACGCACCTCCATGGGTCCTCGTCAGGAATCCCTTTGCATTCAGATAGTCCAGATCCCGCCTGATAGTTACCTGAGATACATTCAGTAATTCACTGAGCTCATCTACCCGCACAGTACATTGATCCTTCAATTTTTCCAGTATTCTTAAATGCCTGTTGTATGCTATTGAACCAACTCCCATAAGGCCTCCATCAGTTACTATTCGAACAAATAAACTTACGATTTGACTTTTTTGTTTTTTAATTATATGGTTTATTTACTAATATTGTCCAGTATAAATGGAGTCATCATGGATGCAATCCTTGTTATTGATGCCGGCACAACAAGCATGCGCAGTATACTATTTAGTCCTGAAGGACTGGTACTCAACGCTATGCAAAAGCATAACCCCCCGAAGTATTATCAGGACGGACGTGTTGAACATGATCCTGTTTCTTGGACGAACTCCTGCTTGGAACTACTGCGCGAAAGTGCTGCCTATGCGCAAGAATACCATATCCGGATGAGCGCAATTTCACTTACTTCATTCAGATCTGCAGTAATTCCTGTGGATCGCGAAGGAAACCCCATGAGTAAAGCTATCATGTGGCAAGATACGAGAACTGATGATTACTGCAATACCTTCGCTGACAGTAAACATGAAATATTTTCAAGGACTGGATCTATCGTCTCATCAGTTTTTTCTTCCCTGAAAATGGTCTGGATCAAAGAGCATGCTCCAGAGATTTACCACCGAGCATACAAGCTAGCTGGTATTCAAGATCTACTGCTGCATGCTCTTACCGGTCGTCTTGTTACCGACCATTCACTCGCCGGTCGCACCAGCCTCATGAATATCACCTCACGAAGCTGGGACAAAGAACTGCTGCGCATATACGGAATTGATGAAGAAAAACTGTGCGATTTGGTGGAACCCAGCACCGTTGCAGGTGCACTCACTAACGATGCAGCCCGAAGGACCGGGCTTGAAGCTGGCATTCCTGTCATCACAGCCGGGGGAGATCAGCAATGCGCCGCCCTGGGTTCAGGACTGCTCTCCGAGCATGCAGTAGCTGCCAACACCGGTACAGGATCATACGTTATTGGGTTCACCTATCAGCCTGTGCTTGATCACCAGCAGAGAATTTTCTGCACCCCGTCAGCGGTGCCCGATGCATATCATTTGGAGGCAAGCATGCTTACCACCGGTACTGTATACCGATGGTTTTGTGATATGCTGAATACTGGTAAATCCGGCAACGAAGCCATTAGTTTTAGAGAACTTGACCGTGAAGCAGAATCCTCACCCCCAGGCGCCCACGGGTTATTGGTGATTCCTCATTTCTTAGGCAGCGGATCACCATACTGGAATTCTCAAGCGTCCGGTACTATGCACAACATGAATCTCAGTACAACCAGGGGAGATATTGCCAGGGCTATCCTTGAGGGCATAGTCGCAGATATTTGCAGCAACATTGACGTGCTCGAATCGATATCTCAGCCAGTGCATTCACTGAGAACATCAGGAGGAATGGCTAAGTCACATGTGTTCAACCAAATCCAAGCAGATATGCTGGGAAGATCTGTGATTCAGCCAAAAAATCAGGAAACCACTGCTCTCGGTGCATGGATTTCCGCAGCGCTGCGTACAGGATTATTCAGCACAATGAAAAAAGCCTATAATACTGCCGTGAAAGACAGCCCTCCGGCAATATTTTCTCCCAGGCCTGACGAAGCAGACACCTATAGGGAGCTTTCAGAAAGGAGAAGGACTCTCTATCGGTCGCTGTACGCTAAGCCTCATTAATATCATTCCTTAACGGTTATAACTCATATTCCGCAGGTCTAAATTGTAGTTTTAATGAATTTGTTATGCTTATATCTGATTGTAATTTATAGAGTTAGCAACATCGTCTATTTTTAGAGTTTATTATTTTTTCCAT